>NVXB01000023.1 GCA_002746425.1 Hyphomicrobiales bacterium
GCGATCARAAAATGATCGCGGCCCTTTTTTATTGTTTTGGTAKTGCNNNTTTAGGCTTTATCGCGCCAACCAAAKGGGCCAGCCTTRTCATACATCCAGCTATACTGGGTCACCATCTGAGTGGTTCTGGTRACRCGGTAACCRAAATAGGAAACRGCCAGCAAAATCACAAAATCRACGRTCAGATAATGCAGTGACAGCAARGTTCCYTCGAACAGYGAAAAGTGGATGAAGCGGATAAACAGCGWTAGCAGGAACGTAAACCACACCAAAGACCAYATTGGCCGCCARGTAATGGCAATCGCACGGCCGGTCAAGAACGCAGCGCCTGCGCCCAAAATCAGTGTTGCGAAAATAAACACACCCATGGAATTCTCATACAAAATACCCATTAGTGGCCACCCCCTTCCAGATAGGCTGAACGGACCTCTTCCATCTCCAGCAATTCTGCGCCTGTGCCAGACAAGGTAATCTGGCCATTGACCATCACATAGCCGCGATGGGCCAGYTTYAGGGCATGGAACGCGTTTTGCTCGACGAGAAACACCGTCAGGCCTTGGGTTTTATTCARCTCTTTAATAACGTTGAAAATCTGYTTYACAATCAAAGGAGCCAACCCAAGAGACGGCTCATCCAGTAAMAGCAGTTCTGGTCGGCTCATCARAGCACGGGCAATTGCCAGCATTTGCTGCTCACCGCCCGATARTGTGCCRCCACGTTGGCCTTGTCGTTTTTCSAGAATGGGGAASAGTTCGTAAGCGAGCTTCAAATCTTCGTCGAAAAACTCATAATTGGTGATTGARGCACCCATTTGCAGRTTTTCCAGCACAGTCATRCGCGGGAAAATTCTGCGCCCTTCAGGAGATTGGGCAATATCTTTCGCCATAATCTCATGGGTGGGCATGTAGGTGATRTCCTCACCCTTATAGGTAATGGTGCCCTCAGTRGCATGCGGGCTACCGCAAATCGTCATCATGAGGGTGGACTTACCAGCGCCATTGGCACCAATCAGCGTTACAATCTCRCCGCGATGAACATCTAGATCGACACCGCGMAGGGCGACGATTTTACCGTAATGGGTCCATATGTTTTTGCACGACAGGAATGGGACAGTTTCTTCTGTACCAGCTCCTGAATTGTTTGATCCGGTCTCGCTCACAGTCCTACCTCCTGTTCAGCGCTTTCGACTTCGTCGTCTTCAACGCCAAGATATGCAGCGATCACTTTTGGATCATTCTTYACTTCTTCTGCAGTGCCATCAGAAATCTTCTCACCATAGTCGAGMACGACCACATGATCAGAAATCTGCATCACAACGCCCATATCATGCTCGATCAARATAACCGAGGTTTCCTGTTCGCCGCGGATGTACTGCAACAGCTTATTGAGATCGGMAGATTCTTTTGGGTTGAGGCCGGCCGCAGGCTCATCAAGACACAAAAGATCCGGGTTGGTACACATGGCCCGTGCAATTTCCAAACGGCGTTGATCGCCATAAGGAAGATCAGCTGCAGGRTCATCRGCGCGGTCAATAAGRTCGATCGCTTCAATCCASCCAACAGCCTTTTCCATGGCTGCATCCCGGGCATTTTTATACTTTGCTTGTCCGAATAGGCCGCCAATTGTGAAGTTGGAGGCATCCATCAGCACATTATGTTGCGCCACCAGCAGGTTTTCCAGRACCGTCATGCCGCCAAACAGGCGAATGTTYTGGAASGTACGGGCGACACCCGCCAAATGRGCGATTTTAAAATCTGGCATGCGTTCCAAAAGGAACTCCTCGCCAGATTTSCGYTTCATGTTCAACCGGCCTTCGGTTGGTTTATAAAAACCAGTGACACAGTTGAARACGGTTGTTTTGCCAGCGCCATTTGGCCCGATNARGGCGGTAATATCACCGCGACCAATGGAGAATGACARATCATTCACCGCAACAAGGCCGCCAAAGCGCATCGTTAAATGTTCGACTGCGAGAACGGGATTTTCATCCCAAGAGCGAGCTGTCTGTTCCATYAGTGACCCTCCCCTTGAGAAACCATATCAGCCCCAATGGCCTTTTGTTCCTTGTAGACCGCCGATGGGTTACGTTTGGTGATCAAACCACGCGGTTTCCAAACCATAATCCCRACCATCAACAGGCCAAAGATCAGCATGCGGTAATCMGCRAAYTCRCGGAAGAATTCAAAGCCRCCAATCATCAGCACAGAGGCGATGACAACACCGACCTGRCTGCCAAGACCRCCCARCACCACAATGGCCAGAATGATCGCAGATTCGATAAAGGTGAAACTCTCTGGAGAGATAAAGCCCTGGCGAGTTGCAAAGAACGAACCGGCAAAGCCGCCAAACATGGCGCCAATAGCAAAAGCTGTCAGCTTGGTGTTTGTGGTGTTGATRCCRAGAGAACGACAGGCGATTTCRTCTTCRCGCAAAGCCTCCCATGCGCGGCCAATTGGCAGCTTGCGCAAACGCATGGTGACAAAGTTAGTCAGCAGCGCCATCGCCAGAATAACGTAATACAGATARATRATMCGGTGGATTGGCGAGTAGGTYAGGCCGAAGACATCKGCAAATCCGCCCTCTCCACGGGTGAAATCGATRCCGAAGAAWGTTGGGCGCGGGATGCCCGAAATGCCATCGGGGCCACCGGTAAAGTCATACCAGTTAAGCAAYACCACACGAATAATTTCGCCAAAGGCAAGGGTCACAATGGCYAGATAATCCCCTCGCAACCTCAATACYGGGAAGCCAAGAATAAGGCCCCAGAATGCAGCAAGAATACCGGCCAGTGGCAGGCAAATCCAGAAGCCYARATCAAAGTACTGRGCAAGCAGTGCGAAGGAGTAGGCACCCACYGCATARAACGCCACATAGCCAAGATCGAGAAGACCAGCGAGGCCAACCACAATGTTGAGGCCCCAGCCAAGCATGACRTAGGTGGTGATCAGGATTGCCAGATCGATGTACTGACGAGARCCACGTGCGCCCATCAATTGCACCAGTAYTAAAGGTACAATAATCGCCAGAATRAGCATGCCRGGTGCAATGAACTTTTTGGAGTCYTGCGGGATCGTTGGAAGTYTCAGTGAAAAACTKGGTATCTGTTCCTTTGATGGATTACGCCAAACAAAATAGTTCAGCAAAAACCGGCCAGCGGAGACCACAATCACAGCGATTGCCACTGCTGACCAGCGCTGTGACACCACAAGCCCACCGGGGGCGATGTCTGTTTTYAAGCCAATCAGAAAGAAGGTRAGGGCRAGRGTTAGCATGCCAGCGGCGGCTGAATCTTTCAGCGACCCYGCCATGCGGGTTTCYTGTAAAGCAGAACTCATGGTTTACACCTTTTCCACTTCAGGTTTGCCCAACAAGCCCGAAGGCATGAAGATCAACACAATGACAAGAATGGAGAAGGCTGCCACATCTTTGTATTCCACGCTGAAATAGCCGGACCAGAAAACTTCGATCAAGCCAATCAAYARYCCRCCAAGCATMGCRCCRGGGAGTGATCCAATGCCGCCAAGYACAGCAGCAGTAAAGGCTTTMACRCCWGCMAGRAAKCCGATGTAGAAATCRATCACGCCATAATACAGCAGGAACATGAGACCMGCGACGGACGCCAAAGCAGCACCCATTACAAAGGTCARAGAGATCGTGCGRTCAACRTTGATACCAAGCAGGGAAGCCATTTTCCGGTCYTGCTCACAGGCGCGTTGCGCGCGGCCAAGCGAGGTGCGGGAAATAAGCAAAGAAAAGCAGATCATCAAAACGATGGTMGAAACCACGATAAGAATCTGCATATTGGACAGCTGAACGGCAAAAATGCCGTTTTCTGTTTCGGTTTCCATCAGCTTATAGCCACCAGGAATGATGGGYTGCAGCGGTTTAACGCGGGCGCCTTGCGAAATTTGTACAAAGTTTTGCAGTGCAATCGACATGCCGATGGCTGTGATCARCGGYGCCAGRCGGAATGAACCGCGCAATGGCCGATAGGCCAGGCGYTCAATTGTCCAGCCCCATGCGGCGGTAAAGACCATTGAGATGATAAGCACCAGTAACAAGGCAAAAACCAGTAACCATGCYCCAGTAGCTGCAGTTAATCCRAAGACAATGATGCAGATTAGCGAAACAAATGCGCCAATCATAAACACATCACCATGTGCAAAATTGATCATTCCGATGATGCCATAAACCATCGTRTAKCCRATAGCKATMARRCCATAKAYWGMTCCWARYGTMAYSCCRTTRATTAGCTGYTGTAGAAAATAWKCCAYRWMASWYYSYMMMTTTTTTAMCKKYYWWTRKWAWWRTYYKSWAYCSYCTWTYGCGGTTTTCCCCTATTTTGAGGCTTATCAGCGACATAAAAATAAGACAACCGCGTCAGTGCATTCGCCAACAATTTTGTGCAGTTTGTTTGCCTCATTGTTCGATTTTCCTTTGATTTATCATAAAAGGCACCCAAAATTCCCGTTAGGCATCAGGCGAGGCATGCGATTTTTARCAAGACATGCTGGTTTGTGGGATGGATTTACYTTAAATGATCYTGATCAGGAGAATTGACGCAGATTTTCAATTCAAACATATCGAGACAGATTTGACGGTTCAGCAATCTCCGCACAATTTAGACATTGAGGCGGTTACCAGYACAGAGACAGTTACCAGCACAGATTTTCGCAATGCTATGAGTTGCATGGCTGCATCKGTGCAAATTGTGACGAGCGATGGCGTGGCAGGGCGCGCCGGTTTTACGGCAACCGCATTCAGCGCGGTATCCGATGTGCCGCCGATTGTGCTTGTCTGTATCAACCGCGCGTCGCGCAGCAACAGCATCATYAAGCAAAATGGCGTGTTTTGCGTGAATACGCTTGGCGGCGATGCYGAAAARTTYGCRCAGATATTTTCYGGYCAAATYGATCTTCCCGATGGAAAAGACAAGTTTGATGGTATTGAGCTGAAAACGGGCGTTTCAGGCTCTCCAATCCTGCCAAATGTACTCGCATCGATGGATTGCAAACTGCATAAAACGTTGGAAATGGGCACGCATACGGTGTTTTTTGGYGCCGTGGAGAAYGTGCTGATTGGCCACGAACAGGATGCMTTGATTTACCGCAACCGTGGTTATCATCAACTGTGATGGTTGTAGCCCGTTATTTGGCGGACATTTTTTTCTTTAGAACCTGATTGAGCACATCGTCCTTATCGATGACTTCTTCCAGAAAGCCCCGCAGRCTATCTGCCGTCATTTTTGCYGGGTTGAACTCCTCCGAMGWRCCATATTTCACATAAAGCTTTTGTGCTAMATCGGAYTTTCCAGCRAAGCCCATATTCCATGAATCAAAGCGGCGCTTCATAATTGGCCTTACTTCYAGAAGCACCARTTCTTCATGCCKTGGRTCTTTTGCTATYCGGCARAATGTATCGGTAATCACTTTGCGATCACCCTCAATGATTTGTGCAAAGTAGACTTGGTTGAACAGTAAACCRCCGGTWATGCCATGCTCTACATTGTATTCAGCGGCCTTTTGCAAGATGCCTTTTATTTCTTTAAAAGCRCCGCGATGGCCATGGTTGAGCGCAATTTTGCTATAATAGATCAGATGCGAAAGATACATAAAGAACAAYCCTTGAGCGTTTGTTGTGAATAAAATACCAGACAATTGGTAATTGAGTTTTAATATTGCCTTTAACTTGGTTGGATTGGGCCCTAGAATATTAAAAGGGCTTGGGCATGCGCTGCTTTCCAGCTAAAAATTTATAATAAAAACAACAATTGGGAGAGACCCCTTGGCAGCCTCCGAACTACCGCAAAGCATTGATGATACGCTGGCTTTGTTGAACGATGCTGGCTATGTGGCCGACCGTTCACTCGCGACAATTTTGTTCTTATCGCTCAAAATGGGCCGTCCGCTGTTTCTTGAAGGCGAGGCCGGTGTTGGCAAGACAGAGATTGCAAAAGTGCTGTCTCAGCAGCTTGGCCGTCCGCTTATCCGCTTGCAATGCTATGAAGGGCTGGATGTATCTTCTGCTGTTTATGAGTGGAATTATGCCGCGCAAATGCTGGAAATCCGTATGGCGGAAGCATCGGGCAGTGCCGATAAATCCAGCCTTGCCAAAAGCGTTTTTGATGAGCGGTTTTTAATCAAGCGCCCCTTGCTGCAAGCGCTTGAAGGGGAGGCTGGAAAAGCGCCGATCTTGTTGATTGATGAGCTGGACCGTGCCGACGAGGCGTTTGAAGCCTTTTTGCTGGAAGTGTTGTCTGATTTTCAGGTGACGATACCAGAGCTTGGTACAATCAGCGCCAGCGAGACGCCGATCGTGCTGATCACCACCAACAGAACGCGGGAAATCCATGATGCGCTGAAGCGGCGCTGTCTATACCACTGGGTCGATTACCCTGATGCAACTCGCGAGTTGCAGATTATTGCCAATAAAGTGCCCGGTGCCAATGAGCGCTTGTCTCAAGAGATTGTGGCTTTCGTTCAGCAATTGCGCAGCGATGGTGATCTGTTTAAAAATCCTGGTGTTGCCGAAACCATTGATTGGGCCACGGCGCTGACCGAGTTGGATAAGCTGGCGCTCGATCCGCAAACCATTTCCGATACGCTGGGTGTTTTGCTGAAATATCAGGATGATATTCAGGCTGTGCAGGGCAGCCGTGCCAATGCATTGCTGAAAGAAGTGAAGGCCGAGTTGGAGATGGGCTGAATGCTGCGCGAAACAAATCCTTTTGCCGAAACAGGTCCTTCTAAGGAAAGCGGAAAATTTGCCGATAATATCGTGCATTTTGGCCGGGTGTTGCGCGCTGCGGGTTTGCCGGTTGGTCCATCGCGTGTCGTAGATGCTGTGCGCGCCGTGGAAGTTGCTGGTATTCGCAGCCGTGAAGATCTTTTTTGGACGCTTCATGCCGTGTTTGTCAGCAAGCACGAGCATCACGTCGTATTTGAAGCGGCGTTTGATATGTTCTGGCGCACCAAAAACCTGCTTGAGAAAATGCTGGAAGTGCTTTCGCCTTCCGCCAAGGTGCCGACCGAGCCGGAAAAGCCAAAAGCTGCGGCAGCGCGCGTCTCGCAAGCCATGATGCAGCAACAAATTGAACAGCGCGAAGAAATGCTACCCGATATTGAGATCGACGCGAAATATACTGTGTCTGGCAAGGAAGTGCTGCAATCCAAAGATTTTGCCCAGATGAACGCGGCCGAAATCGCAGCTGCCAAGCAGGCGATGGCCCGCATGGTTCTGCCGGTGTCAAAAGTTAAAACACGGCGGTGTAAAGCAGCACCACATGGCCCCAAAATTGACATGCGCCGCACCTTGCGTGCCAGCCTTGCAACGGGCGGCGAGTGGGTTAAGCCGGTAATGAAACGCCCGCGTATCATCCAGCCGCCCATTGTTGCGCTTTGCGATATTTCCGGCTCCATGAGCCAGTATTCGCGGCTGTTTTTGCATTTTCTGCATGCGCTCGCTGAGAGTCAAAACCGCGTGCATTCGTTTGTATTCGGCACGCAGTTAACCAACATTACCCGAGCTTTGGCGCGCAAAGATCCTGATGAGGCTTTGGAGGCCTGTGGCGCGTCTGTTCAGGATTGGTCCGGCGGTACACGCATTGCCACGGCATTGCATGCGTTTAATCGCGATTGGTCACGGCGCGTGTTAGGGCAGGGCGCAATCGTGCTGCTCATCACTGATGGTCTGGAGCGCGACAGCGATGAGGACCTTGGCTTTGAAATGGAGCGGCTGCAAAAATCCTGCCGTCAACTGATCTGGCTCAATCCGCTGCTGCGCTATGACAAGTTTGAGGCAAAAGCCTCTGGTGTGCGGGCGATGCTGCCCTATGTAGATCAGTTCCGGTCGGTACATTCTTTGGATGCCATTGGCGATTTGTGCGAAAGTCTTTCAAAGCCCGGTTCTATTCTGTCCAGTGACCCAAAATCCTGGCTGACAAAAGCGGCTTGACCCATGCCGTGATGCCTTTTTAGAAGGCTATGTGGAGAGAAATTATGGAAAGTGACGTGCTAAAAATTGCGCAGGAGTGGCTTGCCCAAGGCCGCAACATTGCTTTGGCAACAGTTGTAGAGACATGGGGCTCGGCTCCGCGCGCCACCGGTAGCCATTTGGTGATTGATGAAGACGGCAATTTCGAGGGCTCCGTATCAGGCGGTTGCGTTGAAGGCGCGGTGATCTCAGAAGCTGTTGACGTGATCCATAGCGGTGCACCTAAAATGCTGGAATTTGGTGTGGCCGATGAAACCGCATGGCGCGTCGGGCTTTCCTGCGGCGGCAAAATCCGCGTGTTTGTGGATCGGGTGCAATAGATGTTGGACCAATCACTCATAGCTGAATTGAACAAAGCGCGCGAAAACCGCCAAGCCGCCATATTGGTGCGCGATCTGGCCGATGGCTCAGGCCGTTTGGTGCGCAGGGAAACTCTTGCGAGCGATGATCCGTTGTATGACGCCATGCAAAAGCGTTTTCTAAACGGGAAATCCGGCATCGAAACCGTTGGCGAACAGGAATTTTTCCTCAATGTTGAAGTGCCCGCACCTCGCATCATCATTATTGGTGCGGTGCATATCTCGCAGGCTCTGGTGCCGATGGTGCAGCAATGCGGTTTTGATCTGACGATCATCGATCCGCGCACGGCATTTGCAACGCAGGAACGTTTTCAGGGCGTCACATTGCAGGCGGAGTGGCCGGAGGATATCTGGTCTGACGGTATGGTGGATGCCTATACCGCGATGGTTGTGATCACTCATGATCCCAAAATTGATGATTTTCCGCTGATAAAAGCGCTTCAGGCCAATTGTTTCTACATTGGCGCGCTGGGCAGTCGTAAAACCCACGCCAGACGACTGGAGCGGTTGAAAGAGGCTGGCATCACCGACGCGCAGATCGCGCGTGTAGATGCACCTATTGGGCTGGATATTGGTGCAGTTTCCCCAGCAGAAATTGCGGTGGCCATTTTGGGCCAAATCATAAACTCGCTTCGTCAGGGCCGCACATAATGCGCCTTGTTGAACTGCCGGTGCGCGAGTGTGAAGGGGCCTTGCTGGCTCATGCGCAAGACGGTTTGCTATTAGGCAAAAAGAAACGGGTTAAAAAAGGCACGCAGCTTAGTGCTGAACATATTCAAATGCTGGTTGATGCCGGGCATGAGCTGCTGATGGTGGCGCAGCTGGGCGCTGATGATGTTCATGAAAATGAAGCGGCCAATATGCTGGCGAATGGGTTGGCAGGCTCAACAATCATTGCTGATCCCGCCTTCACGGGGCGTTCAAACTTGTTTGCCAAATCCGCGGGTCTTTTGGTGCTGGATGAGCAGATCATTCATGGCATCAACAAAGTTGATCCTTCYATTACCCTTGCMACCYTGCCRCCYTTYAACGYGGTGGAAGMGGGMCGGATGGTGGCAACGGCAAARATYATCCCATTTGCAGTGCCAAAAAATACGCTGAACGCATGTATCAGCCTTGCGGGCGCAGCATTGCGTGTAGCTCCCTTTACAGAACATCGTGTGGGCTTGATAGCAACCCAATTACCAACGTTGAAACCGAGCGTGATGGATAAAACACGCCGGGTTCTGGATGATCGCTTGAGGCCAAGTGGCTCGACCATTGTTGAAGAAATACGTGTACCCCACCGCGAAGAAGCCGTGTGTGATGCGCTGGCTAAAATGAGTGCATTGGATGTTGATCTYATYATTYTGTTTGGTGCATCYGCGATGATGGATGCMCAGGATGTGTTRCCTGCCGCCTTGGCRAAGTCTGGCGGGAAAGTTGATTATGTCGGYATGCCRGTTGATCCGGGCAATCTRCTGTTCATYGGCGGYTTGRATTCTGTGCCTGTCATTGGCGCGCCGGGGTGCTCGCGCAGTCCGGCAGAAAACGGCTTTGACTGGGTGTTGAACCGTGTGCTTGCCGGGTTGATCCCCACCGGCGATGATATTGCAGCTATGGGCGTGGGCGGTCTTTTGATGGAAATCGTTAGCCGACCGCAACCACGCCAGCAAGAGGCGGAGCCGATTATGGATAAACCAAACATTGCCGCGCTAGTGTTGGCCGCTGGGCAAAGCAGCCGCATGGGGCCAAACAACAAGCTGATTGCGCGCCTGAACGGTAAAGAACTTGTATGCCATGTCGCTGACGCTGCATTGGAAAGCGTGGCTATGTCGGTTCATGTAGTAACGGGAGCCGAGCCGGAGAAGGTAAAAACCGCTCTTGATGGCCGCGATCTTGCCTTTATCCAAAACCCAGATTTTGCCAATGGGCTGTCGACTTCTTTGCGCGCCGGGCTGGTCGTTTTGGCAGAAGCTGAGAAAGCACCCGATGGCGTGATCGTGTTACTGGGAGATATGCCGGATATTTCCACGCAGCACATTGACCTGATGATCGCTGCCTTCAATCCTGCTGAGGGCCGAGAGATTATTGTTGCCACCAATCAAGGTAAACGCGGAAACCCGGTGCTGTGGTCATCGCGGTTTTTCAATGCTTTGACACAGGTGCAAGGCGATACCGGTGGGCGACATTTAATCGGTGAAAGCTCTGCCTTTGTGCATGAAGTTGAAATTGGCGATTCTGCATCATTTGACCTTGATACACCGCAAGCACTGGCTGCTGCTGGTGGGCAAGTTGGTGATTGATCAAAAATAGTTAAAAATGACAGGGTTATTTAAATATCAGATAGTTGAATCCGAACTCTCTCAAAGAGATTCAAGCATTGATGCAGATGCAGGCTCTAAAAGTGCGCACCAAGCAATTTGAGACCCCGAAAGCTGGCATGACCATTTTTAGCGATAATGATGTGATCATGCACAATGATATTGAGCGGTTTTGTGATGTCCACAATGCGGTTGGTCATCTCGATATCTGCCTGCGAAGGTGTGGGATCACCTGATGGGTGGTTGTGCACCAAGATAATGGCGGTTGCTGCCAGTTCTAGGGCGCGTTTGACCACTTCGCGCGGGTAAACCGGTGTGTGATCCACGGTGCCTTGCTGCTGCACTTCATCGGCAATCAGGTGGTTTTTCTTATCCAGAAACAGAATGCGAAATTGTTCGCGCTCTTCAAAGGCCATGGCGGTTCGGCAGTAATCCAGCACGGTTGACCATGACGAAAGCAGCGTGCTTTTTTGAACCTCTTCCTTGCCAAGCCGCAGCGCCAGCGCGCGCACCAGCTTTAGTTCGTGCGCCACCGTATCACCAATGCCGGAAACTTCTTTCAAACGCGCAACAGGCGCACCAAAAATAGCACCGAGCGAGCCAAATTTTTGCAGTAATTGTTTCGCCATTGGCTTGGTATCTCGCCGTGGCAGCGAGCGAAACAGGATGAGTTCAAGCAATTCATAGTCGGCCAGCGCATCAGCTCCGGCATTTTTAAATCGGTCACGAAGCCGGTCACGATGCCCAATATAATGCGGCTGYGCCTCGCTCAWCCCTTTRTTGGRAGGKGAGGTCTGYTCGGGAAACTGGTTCTCAAAGTCTAAAATAAATTTKGGCGGCAATGTCATGCCACCACTGTGCTACGCAAAAATGGGTTTGTGAAGACCAGAAGGTGAAGTTGTGAACAGTTCACAACCTGTGTCTGTAACGCCAACACTGTGTTCGAACTGCGCGGAAAGGGAACGATCGCGAGTTACCGCAGTCCAACCATCGGATAAAACCTTTACCGCAGGGCGGCCCAGATTAATCATCGGYTCRATGGTAAAAATCATGCCGGGGCGCAATTCCACGCCYTCGCCRGGGCGGCCGTAATGCAAAATATTGGGCTCGTCATGAAACARTTGRCCAAGGCCRTGGCCGCAAAAATCACGCACCACAGAGCAGCGCTCGCTTTCGGCGTAGCTTTGAATGGCATARCCAATATCGCCRGTGGTATTGCCGGGTTTGGTGGCTGCGATACCGCGCATCAGCGACTCGTAGGTGACATCGATTAGGCGCTCTGCTGCGCGTTTAGTCTTGCCCGCGACATACATACGGCTGGCATCGCCATGCCAACCATCGACAATCAACGTTACGTCGATGTTCAGAATATCGCCTTCTTTCAGGGTTTTTGGACCGGGAATGCCATGGCAAACAACATGATTGAGCGATATGCAACTGGAATGCGTGTAGCCGCGATAATTGAGGGTGGCGGCAACTGAATTATTATCCAGCGCAAACTGAAAGATGAAATCATCCAGCTGCTGCGTTGTAACACCGGGCTTGACCAGATCCCCGACCAGTTCAAGACACTTCCCTGTCAGTTTCCCGGCTTCGCGCATGCCTGCAAAGCCACTTTCGCCGTGCAGCAAAATCTGTCCGCTTTTGCGGGTGGGGGCATCAAAGGCATCAATATATGTTGTGCTGGAAGACATCATATCTCAGTCGTTTCAATCTGGTTGTATAAACTAGTCAGCTGTTAGGTGTTCCATGCCACATTATACCCAGCGCTGTAAAATTATTCTCAAACTTGTGATGGCGAGCTAACCAGCGGAATGTTGCGATAAGCCTCAATGCCGTGAGGCGTCATTTTGCAGGCATAGGCGATGGCCTCAACCCCGTTTGCCCGTGCACGTTTAAACGCAGCGCCATAGTTTGGGTCCAGATCTTCGGCAATGCTCAGCGTATCACCATCATCGCGCTGGATCAGATAGACCATCACCGCGCGATGCCCCAACGCCACCATATCTGACATTTCATCCAGATGTTTTGCCCCACGTGCGGTGACAGAATCAGGAAAGGCAAAATGCCCTGGCGAGCGCAGAAAATGGACATTTTTTACCTCCACGTAGCAATCGGCCTTATCCTCATCGCGCAGTAGCATATCGATGCGGCTGTTCTTGCCGTATTTAACCTCGCGCTTGAGGCTGGCATAGCCTTGCAGCTCGGCAATGGTGCCATTGCCAATGGCTTCTTCCACAAGCGCATTGGGGCGAAAGGTGTTGATGCCGACAATGACGCCATCCACCTCAATTAATTCCCAAGAATAAGCTAGTTTGCGCTTGGGATTGTCAGATTTTGACAACCACACTTTTTGCCCCGGATCTTTGAGCCCCAGCATCGAGCCGGGGTTGGCGCAATGAGCGGTAATCTGGCTACCATCACTCATCTCGATGTCCGCAAGAAACCGCTTATAGCGCTTTATCAAAATGCCTTCATACAATTCGTGTGCAAATTTCATGGTGATCTGCCTTGTTCCTACACTGCGCCTGAGATAGACAGCGCCATCAAGAATTGTCAAAGGCGCAGTGGCTATGGTCAATAACACCGACATTCCTACAGCTGCCATTCTTGTCATTGGTGACGAAATTCTATCTGGACGCACCAAGGACAAGAATGTTGGTTTTATCGCAGATCGACTGACCGAGCTTGGCATCGACCTCAAGGAGGTTCGGATCATAAGTGATGAGCAGCCTGCAATTGTCAGCGGTCTCAACGCTTTGCGGGCCGCTTATACCTATGTGTTTACGACGGGCGGCATTGGCCCGACCCATGATGATATTACCGCTGATAGCGTGGCGGCAGCGTTTGGTGTCACAATAGACATTGATCAGCGCGCGGTGGATGTGATGCTGGAGCGCTATGAAAAGGCCGACCTTACCGAATCGCGCTTGCGCATGGCGCGCATTCCGGCCGGTGCAGAGCTGATCGCTAATCCAGTATCCAAAGCGCCGGGCTTTCAAATTGGCAATGTGTTTGTCATGGCAGGTGTGCCCAATATTATGCAGGCGATGATGGATGATGTGTCCACGCGTCTTAAAGGCGGGCAGAAAATGCTGTCGCTGGCGATTGAAGCTGGCATGGGCGAGGGCATGGTTGCCAAACCACTGGCAGAGCTGCAATTGGAATATCCCGATGTGTCTCTGGGCAGTTACCCCTATATGCGCGACGGAAAATTTCAGACCAGCCTTGTGCTGCGTTGCCGCGATGAAGAGCGTCTCAATCTGGTTGCTGAAAAGCTGGCCGACATTGTTACTGAACTACAAAAATCAAATGCAGACTAAAGGACTGACCAATGAGCCTGATTCCCGACAAAGCCTTTCCTGTCTCATGGGACCAATTTCATCGCGATGCTCGCGCCTTAGCGTGGCGTTTAGCAGGTAAGGGCGAATGGAAAGCCATTGTGTGCATCACACGTGGCGGGCTGGTTCCGGCTGCTATTATTTGCCGTGAGCTGGATATCCGGATGATCGAGACGGTGTGTATTGCCTCGTATCACGATTATAAAAACCAATCAGAACTTCAAGTGATCAAGACGGTTTCACAAAATGTGATTGATCTTGGTGCCGGTGATGGCGCTGGTGTTTTGGTTATTGATGATCTGACAGATACCGGCAAAACCGCAAGAGTGGTGCGCGATATGTTGCCAAAAGCGCATTTCGCGACAGTTTATGCCAAGCCAGCGGGTCGACCTGCTGTGGATACATTCGTGACAGAAGTTTCGCAGGATACCTGGATCTATTTCCCATGGGATATGGGCTACACATTCCAACCACCCATCGCGGGAGACAGCGCGGGGTAGGTACCCCAATTATTTTAGCTACCAGGTAAATGAACAACCTAACTCAGTAACATCTGTTCGGGTTGGCACGCCATGCGCTCGCGCTCACTTGGGTCTTTTGTCTTAAAGTAATCTTCAAGCCGATACCCACTCCAAAAACGCGTTGGGGAGCCATCCTGAAGGCTGCCATCACCAATGGCCGTGCCAGTTGCCGTGTCAAAATAATGATAAATTGTTGTTCCCGTGCGGCCATCATCACATGTAAAACTTGCCACGCCGAGGCCTAATGGTAACCGCTTCCATTCACCCTCACAAGATACACCATTTTCGGAAACGGCGTTTAACGGCCCGGCATCAGCCCCGAATGCAGTGCCACGGAATATTTCACCAGTTTCCTCGACACAAGCAACGAAGGGTATTGCAGGCTCTTCTTGGGCATTAGCAACGATTGGCAATATGGAAAGTACGATAGAAATCAGTTTCTTCATTGGAAATTACTTCCTTGAGCCCAAAGGAATAACATGGGTTTAATCAATTTGAAAACACAACTTTAACATGGTGGTTGACGTTCGTCCAATCTGCCAAGACACTCTGGTGCCTCATGTAAATACCTAGCTTTTAGAATGAACTATTCATCGGCGGCTATAAGCAAACTGGACGTATAGTGTGAGGGACAAGGCCAAAACTTCGAGCTGCAAATTGTTGATAAAAGCAATCGCTGTAGGCACAACGTGCCATCGATACGACGAACGTTCTGCGTGTAGGCAAAATCAAGGGCTTTGATGTAAGGAAAATGGTGCTCTCTGCCGGACTCGAACCGGCACGGCCTAGGGCCACGAGATTTTAAGTCTCGAGTGTCTACCAGTTCCACCAAGAGAGCATTTCTACCTCTTAGATCAACGCGATTTAAATTGGAAGTTCTCTTGTGACTTATCAGACAAAAACCAGTCGAGTTTTTCGTTTGCCTACTGGGTCATTGTTGGTGCCGCACCACTCAAGCTTGTAATTTCAAGCGGATAGGGCCAAAATCCATGGCTAAGCAATAGGCAGCTGGAATGGTCATGAAGAAGAGAAAACCTGCAAAAACGGCAATGCCCGAAACATTGGAAGCCGCTGCCACCGCAGATGTGCCGATTGATCCGGGTGCCTGGAACAAAACATTGTTTGAGGCGTTGCTGGATGCGCGCGATAAATGGGGTGGTGATCGGCAAATTATCGAGGATACTGAGCGCCAACCTTTAACCTATGATCGGCTTATTCTGGGCGCGACCATATTTGGTGCCAAACTGGAGAAGAAAACCAGCGCGGGAGAGCGTGTTGGCGTTATGCTGCCCAATGTTGTTGGTGTTGCAGCTGTTTTCTTTGGCCTTCAACTGATCGACCGCGTGCCAGCAATGCTCAATTTTTCTGCTGGTTTGAAAAGCGTCAGTGCCGGGTGCCGGGCAGGGCGCATTACAACTGTCATTTCCTCAAGAAAATTTATTGCAAAGGCTGGATTGCAAGATCTGATCAAGGGGCTGAAACCTCAGGTAAAATTCTTATGGACTGAGGATATACGCGCCAGCATCAACGTCTTTGACAAGGTGTTTGGCGTGTTGAACGCCAAGCGCGCGCGGGCGCGTTATACAAAGCGGCGCGTGGAGCCCAGCAATACAGCCGTGATGCTATTTACCTCCGGTTCGGAAGGCGTGCCGAAAGGCGTGGTGCTAAGCCACGCGAATATTCTGGCCAATTGTGAGCAGTTTTTGAAGGCCGAAAAAATTGATGAAACCAGGGCCATTTTCAATGCCTTGCCGACCTTCCATTCTTTTGGAATGACCGTGGGTTTGGTGGCACCGATTGTTGCAGGCATGCGCACCTATTTTTATCCATCGCCACTACATTACAAACAAATACCAGCTGAGATTAAAGCATCGGGTTGCGACATCTTGGTCGGTACCGACACATTTGCTGCCGCGTGGGGTCGGGTTGCCAAAAAAGAAGATTTTGAGAATTTGACACTGGTGGTGCTGGGCGCCGAGCGCATCAAAGCCGCCACTTATAAATTGTGGAAAGACAAATTCGATATCTCGTTGATGGAAGGGTATGGCGTGACAGAATGTGCTCCTGCCATCGCCGCCAATTCACCGGATATGCACCGCGAGGGCACTGTCGGCCGGATGATGCCTGGCATGCAATACCGTATTGAACCTATCCCGGGCCTTGATAAGGGCGGGCGACTACACGTGAAGGGCCCCAACATCATGCGCGGTTACATGCGTTATGATGCGCCGGGCCTGTTGGAGCCACCCACTGCTGGCTGGCATGATACTGGTGATATTGTGGAGATTGATGCGGATGGTTTTATTACCATTTTGGGCCGCGCGCGCCGTTTTGCCAAGATTGGCGGGGAGATGATTTCTCTGGCTGCGGTGGAGAAAAACATTTCCAGTGTTTGGCCTGATGATGATCACGCGGTGGTTGCAATTGATCATGAAACCAAGGGCGAGGCTCTGCTTCTTATCACGACTAGAACAAGCTTTGAGCGCAAGGAACTGGTCCGGTGGGCCAAGATTAATGGCGTATCAGAGCTGACAATGCCGAAAAAATCTATTGTCGTGGAAGCCTTGCCAGTGATGGGCACAGGTAAGATCGATTATATCGCCATCCAGAAAATCGCTACGGCTGAATAAGCTGGTAAACGCCATACGCTGCGCCAAATAATATTGGCTGGTGCAGCAAATATATGATGAGGCTGTGACGACCCATGAAGACAAGCGGTTTTGCCAGGCTTGGCTGTTTTGCTAGCGGTGCCTGTATCCATTTGCGTTTCAGTATTTGACGCCCCAGCGGGATGCCACATAAGAAAACCGCAAACCATGGCATGAGCGGCACATAATCATTGGTGAAGGGCGGCGTTGTTGCCAGCCCGGTCCAGGCCAGCCATCTGGTGTCGGCGAACTGAAAGCTGACAAACATATCCAGCCCGACAACCAGCATGGCGATGGCCATGTTTATGCTCCAGTGCGTACGCAAAAGCGGCAAGGCCAACAGGCTGGCCAGTGCCAAATGGTGCAAAATGCCGAAATAGACAAAGCTGCGTGGGAAAACGATATAGGTGCCAATGCTAACCAGAGCCGCCGCTGCCGCGATTTTGCCAATACGTTGCAGTTTCTGCTGGTTTGAGTGTCCGGCCGCATCCGCCAGCACCAGGGAAAGGCCGGATAGCATCAAAAAACTACCGGCGATGCCTTTGGCAAACCAGGCCCAACCCGGTTTCGTTACCACCCCCAGGTCGGTAAAGCCAAAATTGTCGAGATTCCAACTGCCGTGGAAAATGATCATTGCTACAAGTGCCAGGCCTCTGGCTGCATCCAGCATCGGCAGGCGCTGTGTAAGAGGGGGCAAGGGTTGAGACTGCATATAATTCCAATTGATCCAACGGTACGCGGGTGCCGCTTGGTGATTGACAGAGAGCGGTATCTGTCGTTTCTGCCATGTAGTACAGCATAAACTCAGGAGTAAATCACATGAAACACACGTTGTTGAGAGGCCTTGGAGCTACTCTTCTTGCCAGCACTTTGCTTGTTGGGGCCGTACACGCCCAAAGCGTCAAAGTATCCGTTACCGCTATTGTTGAACATCCAGCGCTTGATGCCACCCGTGATGGTGTTCGCGATGCTTTGGCAGAAGCTGGTTACAAAGATGGCGAAAACCTCATCTTCACCTATGAGAGTGCACAGGGCAGCCCAGCAACGGCAGCGCAGATCGCGCGCCAGTTTGTGGGCGAGGAACCCGATGTGATCGTGCCTATTTCAACGCCATCTGCACAGGCAATGGCTGCGGCAACATCTGATATCGCGATTGTCTTTACGGCTGTTACCGATCCGCTTGGTGCGCAATTGGTGTCTAATATGGACAAACCGGGTGCCAATATTACCGGCCTGTCCGATATGTCTCCCGTTGCCGAGCATATTGCGCTGGTGCAGGAAGTTATCCCCTCGCTTAAAACACTAGGTGTTATTTACAATCCTGGCGAAGCCAATTCTGTGAGTCTTGTCAGTGCACTAAAGGTAGAAGCTGAGAAAGCGGGTGTGGTCATCAAGGAATCGACCAGCATCAAATCTGCCGATGTTCAGCAAGCGGCCCGTGCTTTGGTTGGCAAAGTGGATGCCATTTATATTCCAACTGACAACACCGTTATTTCAGCGCTCGAAGCTGTTATTGCCGTGGGTGAGCAAAATAACCTGCCGATCTTTACTGGCGATACAGATTCTGTAGCTCGCGGTGCTGTGGCATCTGTTGGCTTCAACTATTATGACATTGGCAAGCAAACTGGTGCCGTCGTTGTGCGTATTCTCAAGGGTGAAAAACCTGGCGATATCAGTGTATTGATTGCCTCTGGCACTGATCTTGTGGTCAATCCCGGTGCGGCAGCGCGCATGGGCATTACCTTGCCAGAAGCGCTTGTTGCACGCGCTAACAAAATCATCGAATAGTATTCCTTTCAGACCGGGCCTTTTGGCCCGGCCTTTTTGTATCTGATCTCCTCTGAAGGACAAAAAAATGTCTGCTGTCGCCTTTTGGGGAGCTGTGGAAATTGGGTTGATCTACGCCTTTGTGGCTCTTGGCGTTTACCTGACTTTCCGCATTCTGGATTTTCCTGATCTGACCGTTGATGGCTCATTTCCGCTCGGTGCAGCAGTGGCTGCGGTGCTTATCATCAACGGCGTCAATCCTTGGCTGGCAACACTGGCAGCGTTTTTTGCCGGTGGCTGTGCGGGCATGGTTACAGCCTTCCTCAATGTCCGCTTTGGCATCTTGCATTTGCTGGCCAGTATCTTGACGATGATCGCACTGTTCTCGGTCAATCTGCGGGTCATGGGCCGCCCCAATATTGCGCTGCTGATGCAGGAAACAGTGCTAACGCCATTTTTGAAAATGGGCTTGCATCCAACCTATGCAAGGCCATTATTTCTATTCGTGCTGGTGGTGATTGCGTTCATCGGCTTGATGCTATTCTTGCGCAGTAATTTCGGCCTTGCGATGCGCGCCACTGGCGCTAATCAGCGCATGGCTGGTGCGCAGGGTATCCAAACCGGGTTTTATGTCTTCACCGGTGTTGCCTTGTCCAACGGCCTTGTGGGCATTGGCGGGGCGTTGTTTGCGCAGGTCAACGGTTTCGCCGATGTGACCACCGGCGTTGGCACCATTGTTGTGGGGCTGGCATCGGTGATTGTTGGAGAAACCTTGCTGCGGGGCCGGTTTATCTGGATTGCGCTCATCGGCTGCATTCTTGGCTCCATCATCTACCGCATCGCCGTGCAACTGGCGCTTTCTGCCGATGTGATTGGCCTCAAAGCGTCCGATCTTAATCTGGCGACTGCCGTGCTGGTGGCTCTGGCGTTGATCTTGCCGCGCTTGGGCAAAGGAAAATCAGCATGATTAGGGTTGATGATCTCGGCGTTACTTTTGCGCCCGGCACACCGCTGGAAAAAGAAGCACTCAAAAAGATTGATTTGGGCATCGATGCTGGCAGTTTTGTGACCGTTATTGGCTCCAATGGCGCCGGTAAATCCACTCTGCTTGGCGCTTTGGCGGGGGATGTTATGGCGACCCGTGGCAGTATTCATATTGGCGATGCAGATGTCACACGCTTGCCCACGGCGCGCAGGGCTGGCCGTATTGCCCGTGTGTTTCAAGACCCGCTTGCGGGCAGTTGCACCAATCTAACGATTGAGGAAAACCTTGCTATTGCCGTGATGCGTGGCAAAACACGTGGCTTTTCCGCCGCTTTATCGCAGCAACGCCGTGAGTTGTTTCAGGACCGCATCAAGCGTCTTGGTCTCGGGCTTGAAAACCGCATGCAGGATTTGATGGGGCAGCTTTCTGGTGGTCAGCGGCAGGCCGTGTCACTTATCATGGCGACGCTAGTCCCTTGTAACGTGCTGTTGCTGGATGAGCATACCGCCGCGCTGGACCCCGGTATGGCAGAGTTTGTGTTGGAGCTGACTTGTGAAGTGCAACGTGACCTCAAGCTGACAACGCTGATGGTGACCCATTCCATGTCGCAGGCGCTGAGTGTCGGGGATCGCACAATCATGCTGCATGAAGGTGAGATCATTTTTGATGCGCAGGGTGAAGATCGTGCTGGTCTGACCGTGGAAGCTTTGGTGAATAAATTTCGCGAAGTACGCGGTGCGCGTATCGATGGTGACGCTTTACTGCTGTGATCTAGCGCGCCAGTCGTAAATCCAGTTATAGCGTTTGCCCAATGCATCGCCGCCAAAGCGCATGGCTGTGTTTCGGGCCAATCGCATCACACCGCCCATATGATAGATACGGCCTTGTTGGAACGACTGATCCCACACGCGTTGAACCCTTGATTTGCGCAAAATTTCATAGGTTTTCAATTGTGCCGGGACCGTTTCTGGCGTGGCGCAATCAAGCATTTGCGCCAATATTGCGCCATCTTCGATGCTCATGGCCGCGCCTTGAGCCATAAAGGGCACCATTGCGTGGGCGGCATCCCCCAGCAGCGCAATGCGGCCTTTGGTCCAGTTGTGTGTAGGGCTCACACCGCACAAGGCCCATTTTAGCCATTGGTCGGGAATGTCGATCAGTTCCTGCACCACAGATGTCCATGGCGAAAAGCTTGCGGAAAACTCATCGCGGTTCCCCGGCGCTGACCAGCCTTGTTCGTTCCAGTCGCCTTGCGTGAAGGCAACGGCGTTGAGCGATGTGCCGTGATCAATCGGATAGGTGACCAGATGGGCTTTGGGCGCAAGCCACAAGGTAACCGTGTCACGCGCAATGCCGGATGGCACCTGATCCATCGGCAGAGCCGCGCGCCACGCCATGCGGCCGGAATAGGCAGGCTGAGTGCCGCTTACCGAGGCGCGCGTTTGTGACCAAACGCCATCTGCGCCAATCAGCACATCGGCAGATGCCGTGGTGCCGCTTTGCGTGGTGAGGCTTACGGATGTGCCGTTATCCTGCGCATCTACCAGCGCTGCATCCATGACGGTTAAAATATTGGGGCAGGCCTGTACGGCTTGCCATAGGCATTCATGCAGGGATGATCTGGATAGAACCACAGTTTTGGGGTCCGCTGGCGTTGGAATTTGCGCCAGATCTTTGCCGCTCAAGCCATCGCGAATGCGCACATGATCTATCTCAAGACCAGCATCGCGCAGGCCCGTAACCTGCAACTGGTCCAGCACACATAATGCATTGGCTGATAGCTGAAGCCCTGCGCCAACAGGGTTGAAACGACTGGATTTTTCAAAGATTTGAACATCCATACCCTTGCGGGCAAGAGCAAGCGCAGCGGTGAGACCGCCTATGCCGCCTCCAGCAATCGCAATGGAAAGAGGATGTGCCAAAGCGTTGGTTTGCCTCGTTTAATTGTCTTTTAGGATCAGATATCGATCAGCAAATTCGCCGGTTTACTTTCTTTCGCACCCAGCGATGCATCATGCTTGAAGAGCGTGGAGCAATAGGGGCAGACCTTTTCGGTGTCATCGCCCATATCCAAAAAGACATGCGGGTGGTCCTGCGGCGGCTTTGCGCCGATGCACATGAATTCTTTCACGCCGATGCTGATTGTTTCTGCGCCGTCGGTGTTGTGGAAATGAGGGACAACCGCATCCGCCATGATAGTGCTCGCTCTGTTACGATGATTTGTGGTCATCATATGTGGTTCGCACTGGAAAGGGTAGGGGAAATTCGCTATTTAATGGGGACGAATTCCACGCCTTTACCGAGATGCATCATGATTCCCAGCGCGCTTGCCATGAATGAGTTTGATAATGACGGTGTGGCGCTGAGCTATTTCGACCGCCCATCGGTGAGCGAGGCTGGCCAGCGCGACATTCCCGTGTTGCTCATCCATGGTTTTGCCTCCAACGCGCATGTTAATTGGGTCTATCCGACATGGACCACAAAACTGACCCGTTCCGGCTATCGGGTCGTTGCACTGGACAATCGCGGGCATGGTTCTAGCCAGAAAATATACGAGCCTGCCGCCTATTCTCCCCAGCTTATGGCCGGTGATGCGCGGGCCTTACTCGACCATCTGGATATCGAGCAAGCCCATGTTATGGGCTATTCCATGGGCGCGCGGCTCTCGGCGTTTTTGGCCCTGAAACACCCGGAACGCGTACGTTCTGTGGTGTTTGGCGGGCTTGGCATGGGCATGGTGCACGGCGTTGGTTCGGAGCAGCCAATTGTCGATGCGCTGCTGGAAGATGACCCGTCAATCATCCGCCATGAGGTTGGCAAACGCTTTCGCGCCTTTGCCGATGCGACCAAGAGTGATCGGCGCGCATTGGCCGCCTGCATGGCCTCATCACGCCAACAATTGAGCGTGGAAGAGGCGGGTAGAATATCCGTGCCGACGCTGGTGGCGGTGGGCACCAAGGATGATATTTCCGGCTCAGGGGCTGAGTTCGCAGCGCTTATTCCAGGCGCTCAGCATCTGGAGCTTGAGGGCCGGGATCATCAATCATCTGTGGGTGATAAGAACTACAAGAACGGTGTGTTGGCGTTTTATGAAGGGCTGTAAATGGCCGCCAAAATCACTTGCCTTCAAACGTGGCTTTTCGCTTGTTTAGAAAAGCGTGTACCCCTTCATCATAGTCTTCACTACCGAAGCATTTACCTGCTGATTCTACCGCTGCGGCCAACGATCGTTCACTAGGATTCAACGAATGAGCGATCGCTGTCTTTGCTGCTTGAACAGTTAAAGGCGCGCCATCTGCGATGCAGATCGCTATTTTGTGCACCTTCACATCCAGTTCACGACGGGGCCATACCGCATTTATGAACCCCAATTGTTGCGCCTGCGCTGCATCAATCGTCTTGGCGGTGTAAATCAGTTCTTTGGCGGCACTGGCCCCAATCGCGTTGACGATATCGGCCATCGCCTCAATCGGATAACTCAGCCCGAGTTTTGCCGCTGGAACGCCAAATGTCGCCGCCTCATCGGCATAACGCAAATCGCAAGCCGCAGCGATGCCAAAACCGCCACCAATGCAAAACCCGTGGATCAGGGCGATGGTCGGTTTCATGCAGTTGCGAATGGCCGCAAAAGCCCGGCTGTTGGCATCTTCATATCTGCGTGCAGGTTCGCCTTTGGCCCGCAGGGTGGTAAATTCGGAAATATCCGCACCAGATACAAACGCATCATCGCCAATCCCGCGCAGAACAACCACCCGCACAGCGCTATCATTTTCAGCCCTAGCGATGAGGCCCGGCAATGCCTGCCACATGCYAAAATTCAGGGCRTTATGCCGCTTGGGATTGATGAATGTGATGGTCGCRATAGCACCGYCAATGGCCAGTTCAACGCGMGCGCTCATTTGCGCGTCGGAATTCAAAAAATCCTGATTCATAAAACTTGATTCATCTTGGCAGCAATAAAATGGAGGTTTGATTTTATATTGGCGTCATATCTTGTATAATGAAAAGAAATAACCCACTTCYCTCTTCAAATARTGCGTYGYCGGAGGACTGAGGACTTATGCCCCAACTAAACGAAAAACTATCCAGCGTTGATCCGGTYTGGCAGACATTGCGCAGCGAGGCCGAGGCYGTYGTTGCCCATGAGCCGGATATGGCKCCGTTTATTTACAGCACAGTTCTCAACCATAACTCGCTTGAAGAAGCCATTATCTGGCGCATTGCAGAGCGGCTCGACCACCCTTCAATGCCCGGCTCTCTTATCCGCAAAGCCTTTTTTGAAGCGCTGGATGATGAGCCGGAACTGGCCAAAATAATACGGGTTGATCTGGGCGCGGTGTTTGAYCGCGATGCAGCCTGYGAGCGYTTYATWGAGCCGGTGCTGTATTTCAAAGGTTTTCATGCCATTCAAACCCACCGKCTGGCCAATTGGCTGCTGCGCAAGGGCCGCCGCGATTTTGCGCTGTATCTGCAAAGCAAATCKTCCGCGATTTTYCARACTGATATCAACCCCGCTGTCACCATTGGTCAGGGCTTTTTCCTCGATCAYGCCACMGGCCTTGTTGTGGGCGAAACCGCGCGCATTGGCGATGATGTGTCRATTTTGCAGAACGTAACGCTGGGCGGYACGGGCAAAAAGGGCGGYGATCGYCATCCTAAAATCGAAAACGGTGTGCTGGTTGGYGCMGGGGCCAATATTYTGGGTAATTTCACCATTGGCCGTTGCTCCCGCGTGGCGGCTGGCTCGGTTGTTTTGAGCGAAGTTCCGCCCAACACAACGGTTGCTGGCGTGCCGGCAAAAGTTGTGGGCAGCGCAGGCTGCAAAGAGCCATCRCGCTCTATGGACCAGATTTTGGCYGAAAAGGGCGTTTGATCCGCCCTTTGCCCCGCCCCTTTATTTTGCAAAAACGTCCCATAATTTTGCCAAAACGCCTCTTTATTTTAGAAGAATGATGTGTCATCAACGGCGTAAATCTGATGATAATCAAATAACCATCGAGGTGTGTCATGGAAGCTGGTGAAATCCGCAAGCTTGAGCAGTTTTTCAAAACTAAATTCGGCAATACCGAATTGCAGGTCCGTGCAAGGCCTAAAAAGACAGATTCCGCCGAGCTTTATCTCGGGGATGAGTTTTTGGGTCTGATTTATCTTGATGATGAAGATGGCGACAAATCCTACAATTTCTCCATGGCCATTCTGGATGTGGATCTGGACTAAAGTTCAGGTTTATAATGATGAGCGACCAAAAATTTATCACGCAAAAAGAAGCCGATGATGTCGAAATGGGCGCGCAATTTGCGCCCAAATTCGACAGCGCAGGCCTGATCACCTGCATCGTGCGCGATGTGGAAACAGGCGAAATTGTCATGGTCGCCCACATGAATGAGGATGCGCTGGCTAAAACCATCGCAACCCGCATCGCCACCTATTGGAGCCGCTCGCGCGCCAAATTATGGGTCAAAGGCGAAACCAGCGGCCACACCCAGCACGTAGAACGCCTCCAGGTCGATTGCGATCAGGACGTACTACTCATGAGCGTCCGCACCGACGGCACCGGCGCCAACTGCCACACCGGCCGCAAATCCTGCTTCTACCGCGATATCGCCCTTGGCGGCAGCCCCGCAGATGCCACATTGAGCATTACCGGCAGCGACCCTCTGTTCGACCCCAAAAAAGTCTACAAATAGATTCGGTTAGTGCGGTTTGTTGTCCAAACGATGTAGGCATCTTGAACGACAGGCCACGAGAAAAATAACGTAGCGAAAGATATCACTTGCATGTTAATATTTTTCACCATACAGGATGGGTGTGAATATTAACATGGAGATTCGTATGACTGCAATGCGTGAAACCCAAATCTACAAAGAGGCAGCGCAAGTAGATAACCGGCTAAGCTCTATTAAACTTAAAAAAGAGCCGCTTTTAACTATCCGAACTATGGCCTTGGGTGCGGGTGCCGATGCAACCCCATTTCATGCGTCTAATGCTGAGGGGACATTTACCTACCACATCGGACTATTTGCTCTTCGAAAAGAGCATGTTGGTGCTATTTGGAAAGTAGATAGATCTAATGGAATTGATTCTATTCGAAATGATCAAGATCGTGTCAAAGTAGTATTTTCAAATGTAGATATTGCATGCAGCGACGGTAAAAAACCCAAACCACGCTCTGCGAAAGGAGCTGGTGCAGAACGTCTTTGTTCTGAAAATGATATGTTTGGGGGCTTGCCGCATTTCGCGCCTGCGCAACCATCCTCGGACAAAGGATGGACGGTATACTATTTGATGGTTGCGCCCAATGGGGCTGCGGAATTAAGTCGACCGATTGTCAAAGACAAAATTTTCAAGGCGTTTGTCGAACGCATTTATCTTTCGGATGGTAGCGACTTTGGTGTTGAGCCTAAAAGCTTGTTAGATGATGATATTGCAGATAGCTTTGACCCTCAGATTATACGCAAGAAATAAGAAGACATGGAATTTAGTGCAGAAAGACTCAGTCTCGCTCGAAAAAGGCGAAGGCTGACAGGGAAGGGCCTTGCAGAAGCGGCAGGAGTTTCATCCGTTACTATATCACGCATTGGAATTGGTGATAATGACCCTGATGAATCCACGGTAAAACGCTTGGCTTCTGCGTTGAATTACCCTCTGTCGTATTTTTATTTGGACGACCCAGATACGTTGGATACTGAAGCAGTAAGCTTCAGAAGCTTGTCGAAAATGAGTGCAAAAGAACGTGATGCTGCAATAGGAGCTGGTCGACACGGATTAGAGTTGAGCGATTGGCTTGAGAAGGAATTTTCTCTACCAGAAGCCAACTTAATAGACCTCAGTTATGAGGCATCGCCAGAAAATGCCGCTCGGTCTCTTAGGTCTTTTTGGGGGATTGGGGAAAAACCCATTGGTAACATGCTTGGCCTGCTTGAGGTCCAAGGCGTTCGAGTATTCTCCCTAGCTGAGGCTACCAAACACGTTGATGCTTTCTCATTCTGGAGAAATGAAAGACCTTTTGTATTTCTAAATAACTTCAAAACGGCTGAGCATAGCATCTATGACTCCGCTCATGAATTAGGCCATTTGGTAATGCATCACCATGCAGGGTCAAAACTTTCTAAGGTTGCAGAACGAGAGGCTAATCAATTTGCCTCAGCATTTCTTATGCCTGAGAATGATGTGAAGTCACGCATGCCAAATTTTATAACAGTCGATTTCATAATAAAAGCAAAGGCACGTTGGCGTGTGTCTGCTATGGCGATGGCATACCGTTTGCATTCATTAGAGCTCCTAACTGATTGGCAATATAAATCAGCGTGTATTGAGCTGGGTCGCAGAGGCTACCGATTAGGTGAGCCTATTGGAGTTGAGCGTGAGACATCTGCTATCTGGCGTAAGGTTTTAGCCCACCTTTGGAAAGAGCGGATCACAAAGAAAGAAATTGCCGAGTCAATTCATCTGCCAGAAGACGAATTAGAAAATCTGATTTGGGGACTAGCAGGTCAAATGGAACGCCCAGAGCGAGATACTACCCGGTCTCAAATTAGAGTCGTCTAAATTGAGAAGTATGCTCACTTTGCTGACGATGTCTGGACTTGGACGCGGATTGATGCCGACGGCAAGAGGTTAATCTTCAATCGGTTTTAGCGTGTGTCCATGCGGAGCTATGAGTGTTCGGCAAATTGCTACTGTCCCAGTTCCAAACAACACCTCAAATTTGTTGGCAAATTCACTCCAAACAACTATATAGAAATTTGTCCGGATGGTCCGGGCAGTTCTCAGGGCGGGGTGCAATTCCCCACCGGCGGTGATTTGTGTGCAGGCCATGAGCCACACATGACAGCCCGCGAGCGGTTTTTGGTGCAGTTTATTCTGCGCTGAAAGCGTCAGCAGATTCGGTGTGATTCCGGAGCCGACGGTATAGTCCGGATGGAAGAGAACGAGATTTGAACGGGATAGATGCCTGCCGGTTTGGCTGGGCTTCTTGTGCTGTCTTATCTCAATACGCCCTGATTCTTGTGTCGAAACTGGAGAATGACGCGATGAATCAGATTTTATCTAAAAGATTGATCTCACCTGCTTTTATTGGCGCGGCCTATATGGTCCTGGCGGGTGTTCTGTTTGCGCTGGTAAATATTTCTGTGCAGGGGGCGGGCATGCATTATGGCGTGCCAGCTTCCTCAATCGCCTTTTGGCAATATGCCATTGCCCTGGTGTTTGGCGTGGCCTGGCTGCTGCGCCTTGGCAAAAAAGGCTTTGTGACCAAGCAAATCGGCCGCCATATTTTTCGGGTGCTGTTGGCGGTTGTGGGTATTCAGCTATGGGTGCTGGGCCTTAAAACGGTGCCGATCTGGCAGGCGATTGCGCTTATCATGACATCGCCGTTTTTCGTCACGGTGGGCGCGGCGCTTTTGCTGCGCGAAAAGGTGGGTATGGAGCGCTGGTTGGCAACGGCCATTGGTTTTGCTGGTGGTATGATTATCTTGGCACCATGGTCGGAGAGTTTTACCAGCACGGCGCTTTATCCGCTGGGGGCGGCGGTGTTTTGGGCCGCCGCATCGCTGATGACCAAACGCCTGACGCGCACAGAATCGCCCGATACGGTGACCGCCTATTTGCTGGTGCTGCTAACCCCCATCAATGCGCTTTATGCGGGTTATGAGGGGTTTGTCGTGCCAAGTGGTGACGCGCTTTGGCTGGTGGTGATTGCGGGCGCGTTAACGGCGCTGGCGCAGCTGGTTTTAACGCGGGCCTATGCCGTGGCCGATGCCTCTTATGTGCAGCCGTTTGATCATTTGAAACTGCCGCTCAACGTGTTGTTTGGCTGGCTGGCCTTTAGCTTTGTGCCTGCGGGCAATTTGTGGGTTGGTGCGGCGCTGATTATTGGCGCAAGCATGTTTGTGCTGCAACGTGAAGGCGCGCAGAAGGCAGGCTAAAGCTTACTTTGCAAAGCAATGTCCCGGCACATAAACCGGGGCATTGCCCAAAATGTTTTGCGTTAACTGGTGTAGAGATAATTCTTCAAATCTTCGGTTTCGCGCTCGGCATCGGCGATGCGGCGTTTCACCAAATCACCAATCGAGACCATACCGGCAAGATTGCCATCCTCAATGACCGGCATATGCCGGAAACGGCCCGTTGTCATGCGCTCCATGGCCACTTGAATGGTGTCTTGGGGGGTACAAACCACAATCTCTTTGGTCATGCATTGCTCGGCATCGCATTGCAGCGCATCTGGCCCGTCGGTTGAGATTTTCCGAACAATATCGCGCTCTGAAAGAATGCCAATAAGCTTGCCCGCATCATCGACGATCAAAATCGCGCCGATGCGATGTTCACGCAAAATGTTACAGGTTTCTTGCAGTGTTTGGGGCAAGGTGGCCGTGAATACATCACTGCCTTTTTCACTGATAATACTAGCAATTGTCATGTGGTCCTCCCGCTATCGTTGTGTCGCCAAGATAACAACTTGGATAGGGAGAGTGTGCACTGCATCAGTAATTTGGGCAAGTCACGCAACCTTACGCTGTATGAAAATGCGTGATTGTACCGATAATACTCAGTTGTGTGGCGGGGTTTCTGGTGGGGTTTGGCCAGTATTGTTTTGGGTTGGTGGTCTAACCGGGTCCAGAAACGGGAACAACAGCAATCCGGCAAAGAAGCCGCCAAAATGGGCCTGCCAGGCAATCATGGTGTCTTCACCGGCAATGTTGCCCGCGCCAAGGCCAAAGGCCAAATTCATCACAAACCAAACACCAATAAAGGTGACGGCAGAGCGGTTCTTGAAGAAATTTGCCAAGGGTTCTGCCGGGGATTTGAAGGCATCTGCTCCGCGATTGCGGCCAAAGCGGCTCAGTGGCCCTTGCGCGGTAAAGGCAAAGCGCCCCACCGCTGCCATATGGCCGGATATGGCGGCCGATGCGCCCACGGTGGGGATGATGGAGTTGGGACCGGCCAAATAATGCGCGCCGGCACCGGCAATGGCGCATAGTGCGGAAAAGATCAAAAACCGGTTTGTGCCAAAGCGCCAGGCCAATGCGCTGCCAAATGCCAGCATCCAGAAAGAGTTGGTCAGCACATGCATCCAGCTGCCATGGAGAAAGGCATAGCTGATCGGCGTTACCCAGTTTGCATAAGGATCGCCGGGGATAAACTCGGTGATTTGATAGCGCGCAGGGATGAACGAAAAAGATATCAACAGCTCCAGATAACGCTCTGAAGGCAATAGCAGGCTACCAAGATGGATGCCGATAAACAGCGCGGTAAGCCACAGAATAACACTGGGTGCGTTGATGGCACTGGTGTTTTTTGGGGCGTTTTTTGGCGCGTTTTGGGGTGTGCTGGCGGGTGGTGGCGGCGTTTGTGTATTCATACAGTGAATWYWSMRKSRMRGRYKSRGAAATTCAAAGTCCATTTTATGCCGTTTCAACTGTTTCGCGCCATAAAACTTATCCACCGCATTACCCTCTCGTCAGTTAACCAAGAACTGCATCCACCCGCACAGCTTTGATGAAGTCTGTTAAGGTCTTGTTAGGACTTTCATCCGGCAAATTGCCCGGCAAAACAGCAGTGTGAGATTATGGATCACCCATCAATTCAAAGATTGTTCAGTTACTGGAATGAAAAGCGACGCGGGATGGCTGCGCCTTGGCGCACCGATATTAATCCCGGTGACATTCGCGACATTCTGCCTGAAGTGTTTTTGCTTGAGCGCGGTGACGATGGCCGGTTTTACTACCGCCTTGCAGGCACAAARYTGTGCCAGAACACTCGCCGCGAGCTGAAAGGCCAGCGCATTTTAGCGCAGTATTCTGATTTGGACCGRCGTAAATTGCAGATGGCGCTTAGCCAGGTGGCCACCAAGGGTTCGGTTTTYGTTGCCGAATTGCTKGGTATGAGCCAACAGGGCCAGACCATTGAGCAGCACATGCTGGTTTTGCCGCTGCGCCACGGCGAAGTYGAGTTTCCRCGCCTGATTGGTGTTTGCATCAACGCTGAAGAGCCGCAATGGCTTGGGCGAGACCCCATTCATCGCTATGCCATTCTYTCGGCGCGCATGCTGAATGTGAAGAACGCTGAAGCGAAAYTGGCSTTTGCCAAAAACCAGGCRCGCCGCAAGGGCGACCCGCARCAGGCGTTTCGYGGTGACATGTATAATGCMCTACAGGTGCAAAATGAGGATAAGATTCAGCCCATTGCTGCGCTGCATCAGCAAATMCACAAGCATTTTGCCARGGAAGGCCAAGCGCCSWTCAGYTACCCSGAGCAAAGTGCGAGCCGCGGTGCCAATAATCAACGACAAAATTTCAACGTTGTGCCATTGGCCGCGCCAGAAAAAAGAGTGCAGCACCTGACGGTGTTTGATGGCGGGCGAAAATAACYCRGCACTAAATGCTACGTTCGGTTGATAAATAGAGTRTTTCTGGGTRTTTTTGGTWAATAAATTATTATTACGATMTTTAAAATTCTAATTAAATTCAATTTAAAAGTACATATCATTTTTTGCGTCATATAAAACTGTGTTCGATAAGTTGATGCTGAAACAAGTTCAGGCTTTAACTTATGAAGTATTTAAAACGATCACTAYTATTCGGTATTGTGTCAGCTATATTTTTGATTGACCCATCCAGTGCAAGAAGCGTTGAAAGCGCCTTCATGCAAACAACCGGTCAAACRCGCCCRCCAATYGGGCATGTKCAGTTYTGCCGGGTCAATCCCGGGCAGTGCCAAAAGCAGGCTGGCCAAGATAGAGCCATGGTGCTKACCAAGGATCGCTGGGATGAGCTGATCCGCATCAATCATATGGTCAATCAGTCTGTCCTGCCGGTGACRGATCAGGAATTGTATAATTCACCAGAGGTTTGGACATTCCCCGATCGCTACGGTGATTGTGAGGATTATGTGCTGTTGAAGCGGCATTATCTGATCAATGCTGGCTGGCATGTYGGCAGTCTGCTGATCACCGTTGTGCGCGATATTGATGGCGGYGGCCATGCTGTGCTGACCGTTCGCACGGACCGKGGCGACTTYRTTCTGGATAATCAGGAYATGYTGATCCAGCACTGGACCGAAACGCCCTATGCCTATCTCAAACGCCAATCATCAAAACATCCCGCCAAGTGGGAAGCGATCAATGATATGCGCGGCTTTGTCGGCKMTACKGCRAGCGCAAACTAARCGRCCAAWAMTCAGCCTTAGCTAAATGATTTTCAAGCTTTTCGCGTAACGGCGGAAATTCGCCTGATACTTTAGCGCGGATTGGGTGAGCTTTGCCGCATCCTCATCACTTAGATGGCGGATGACTTTGCCTGGCATGCCAACAACCAGCGAATTATCCGGTATTTCTTTGCCCTCTGGGATCAGCGCACCAGCGCCGATCAGACAATTCTTGCCGATTTTTGCGCCGTTGAGCACAATCGCGCCCATGCCAATCAGCGAATTATCGTCAATGGTGCAGCCATGAATAATGGCGCGGTGGCCGATGGTGCAATTTTCCCCAATCGTGGCCGGAAAGCCGGGATCGGTATGGATCATGGTGTGTTCTTGAACATTGGAGCCATTGCCAATGGTGATCGGCTCATTATCGCCGCGCAATACAGCGCCAAACCAAATACCGACAGCCTCACCAATGACAACTTGCCCAATCACATCTGCATCGGGCGCGACCCAAAAATCGCCATTTTGCGGCGTGGTGGGGGCGTGTTCATCGAGTGAATAAAGCGGCACAGATTATCTCCGGTGAATTTTGTATGAGTCTAGCCTGGTTGGCTGCGCGCGAGCGTCAAAAACCGTGTTTGCTCATTGGGATCATCGCGAAACACACCGGTAAACTGCGTGGTTACCGTGGAAAGGCCCTGCTTTTGAATGCCGCGAAGCGAGATGCACAAATGGCTGGCTTCCAGCATAATGGCCACGCCGCGCGGTTGCAGGGCGCTATCAATCGCTTCGATGATTTGGGCGGTCAGCTTTTCCTGGGTTTGCATTCTGCGTGCAAACACATCGGTAACGCGCGCCAGTTTTGACAGGCCAACAACGCCCTCTGCCGGGTAATAACCGATATGCGCCTTGCCCATAAACGGCACCATGTGATGCTCGCAATGGGAATAAAACGGGATATCGCGGACGATGACGATGTCATCATAGCCGGCAACCTCGTCAAAGGTGCGCGCAAGAAAGGTGCCAGCGTCCTCGTCATAGCCGCGATAAAACTCCTCGTAGGATTTTACCACGCGCGCTGGCGTATCGATGAGACCTTCACGATTTGGGTCATCGCCGCTCCAGGCGATCAACGTGCGCACGGCGGCCTCGGCCTCTTCGCGGCTTGGGCGGGCAATATCAGCGCGCTTATCTGGCTCGTTTGCCAACATATCTGCCTTCAAATGTGGTTTGGATATGGCATCCATTGGTCGGTTCCTGTTGGCGTTGCAGGGTGAATGATATCACGAATCTTGAACGTACTTAGCATATTGGCGGTAAAACCATGTTGAAAATTCTACAGACCAAATAGGGATTTGGCGAAAACCAACAAGGCCCAACACTGACAAAGTGCTCAATGCTCTCTATATAGGAATTGAAATGGAATATTAAATTGGGGCCGACCTGCCATGCTCGACGACGTTTACAATGCCAAAATACTGGAATTTGCTGGCAATATACCCCGTTCTGGCCGCCTGGATGCGCCAGATGCCTCGGCCAAGGCACATTCCAAATTGTGTGGCTCAACGCTCACGGTCGACATCTGCGTCGATGATAACAGCATTACGGATTACGCCCATGATGTGAAAGCCTGCGCGCTGGGCCAGTCATCAGCATCCATCGTCGCGACCAGCATTATTGGCGCAAGCCTGGATGAAATGCGCGCGCTGAAAACCACCATGTATGCCATGCTTAAAAAGGATGGCCCCGCGCCTGAGGGTCGTTTTGCGGATTTATCCTACCTGATGCCGGTGCGTGATTATGGTGCGCGTCATGCCTCCACGTTGCTGGTGTTTGACGCCATCGTTGATGCGTTGGATCAAATCGACGCCAAAAAGAAGGCTGAGGCGGCAGCTTAAGGGCTCAGATGCCAGCTCGATAAGCCTTCATCATTGCGTTTGCGAAATCCAATTTCAGTTGACTTTTAGAATGATTCTAATCTACAGATGTGTAGCTATATTAGAATCATTCTAATCTGTGCTGAGTTTGAATCGCAATAGGAGCGAAATGATGAAACTGAAATCCAATGTTGCGAAAGCTTTGAACGCGCAGATCAGCCAAGAGTTCACAGCCTCATATCACTATTTGGCGATGTCTTCTTATTTTGAAGCACAAACATTGCCYGGTTTTGCTGCGTTGTTCCGCGCGCAAAGCGCCGAAGAAACCGTTCATGGCAATAAGATTTATGACTATATCAACTCACGTGACGGTGAAGTTRTTYTGGAAGAYATTTCTGCATTGAAGCGGGCTTTCCAGTCTCCAGAAGAAGTTGTGCAAACAGCGCTTGAGATGGAAAAAGGCGTTACCGAAAACATTCACAAGATCCAYACATTGGCGGGCAAAGAAGGTGATCCAGGTACACAAAACCTGATGAACTGGTTTGTCGATGAGCAGATTGAGGAGGAACAAACTTTCCGCGATTTGCTWGATAAAGTCAGTGCCGCTGGCAATGACCGTTGGCGTTTGCATGTGCTGGATGGTGAGCTTTCCTCACAGACGGCCTAACTCTCCCAAGAACTATTCGTGACGATGCGCCGCCTTGAACCCTTGAAACCTATTTAAGGGGAGGCGGCGTTAAAATCTGCCCGATACATCATGAAATGAGCTGAGATAGATTTCCGGCGGAATGGTGTTTTGCATGGTGTTGACCACGGTTTTGAAATCTTCGGCGCTGATGTCGCCTAGGGCAACATAGGTCTGGTCTTCTTCTTCACGTTCGGCTGGCTGTGGGCTTTTGAACACCCGCAAGCCTTTTGATTTGAGATGGGTGATAAGCACCAAGCCAGCGTTACGCATCAAGACTTCATCACTCACATCATTGTAAATACGAAAAACATGAACGCTTGTGTCGGCTTCAACGCCGATGGTTGCGGGCCGAATATTGAGGCCGCCACTGGCAAAATTGGGCGTAAATTCAGCCAGAATATCGGCTATTTCAGTGATAGAGGCGTTGCTGAGATCGTTGGGTACAACACGAATAGCTGATAATTCTGCAATGCTTATGCTGCTCAGCTTTTTAACCTGGGGCGCATCCAGAAGGTTTTTTTCCAGAGGCTTGGTAATATGCTTTTCAATCAGTGCTATGTCACTGCTGTCATTTGGCGTCATGATATAGATAAAATCATTGCGCCCAGCGTTAAACTTACCCCATATCATGCCTACGATGATGGCAAGGCCGACAACTGGGATCAGAATATTTAATTGCTTTCGGGTCATGGCGCGAAGATGCCTGCAAAACCGGCAGTAGACAAGGGGACATTGACGTGATCCTGAAAACAATACCGACAAAAATAGCCTTGTCATTAATCTGGGTGTATCAGAAAATGATATCGCCCTTACTTGGCGGATCATGCCGCTACGCACCAACATGTTCTTCCTATGGGCGAGAATGCATCACACKGTTTGGCGCWTGGGCYGGTGGCTGGATGACATTTGCCCGCTTTATGCGCTGCAATCCGYTGGGSGCATCAGGCTATGACCCYGTGCCMAAGACGCTRCCKRCTGAYGCGCGTTGGTATTTRCCWTGGCGYTATGGGCGTTGGAGYGGGCGRCACATAGACCCGGCAACGCGGCTCGATTGATGGCCACRCACCTCGTTGCCCTTGCATCACGCCTGATGGCGCGCTAAACCGCGCTCATTCAAAACACTAACGCTTACCTGCATTCGTTGGCAGAGAGTGAGCTGGAGAAAAGCATGATTTCCATAAAATTACCCGATGGGTCTGAACGCGCGTTGGAAGATGGTTCCAGYGGCAAAGACCTTGCCGAAAACATCTCAAAATCATTGGCCAARAAATCYGTSGCSATGGTGCTGGATGGCACYCTGACCGAYCTTGCAGAGACGCTGCATGATGGTGCCAAAGTTGAGATTGTTACCCGYGATGATGAGCGCGCGCTGGAGCTAATCCGCCACGATGCTGCGCATGTTATGGCCGAGGCCGTGCAGGAATTGTTYCCCGGCACGCAGGTTACCATTGGACCCGTTATTGAAGATGGYTTCTTCTACGATTTTGCKCGTAATGAGCCATTTACCCTGGACGATTTGGCGACAATCGAAGCCAGGATGAARCAAATTGTYCARCGTAATGCGCCGTTTACCAAACAGATTTGGTCGCGTGAGAAAACCGCCAAAACTTTTGCCGATTTGGGCGAGACTTATAAGGTTCAGCTGCTGGATGCGATCCCAGATGGCGAAGATGTCAACATCTATTATCAGGGCGACTGGTTTGATATGTGCCGTGGACCTCACATGGTTTCCACCGGCCAGATCGGCCAATCCTTCAAGCTGATGAAGGTGGCTGGTGCTTATTGGCGCGGTGATAGTAACAACGCCATGCTGACGCGTATTTACGGCACAGCCTGGGCCAATGATAAAGACCTCAAAGCTCATTTACTGCGCATTGAGGAAGCTGAAAAGCGCGATCACCGTAAGCTGGGCCGGGAGATGGATTTGTTCCATTTTCAGGATGAGGCTCCCGGGTCCGTGTTTTGGCACCAAAAGGGCTGGTCACTGTTCCAGAACCTTATTAATTACATGCGCCGCCGTAATGATGGTGCCGGTTATGATGAGGTGAACACACCCGATATGCTGGATAAATCTCTTTGGGAGAAATCCGGCCACTGGGAAAAATTTGGTGAGAACATGTTCACCACCACAACACCGGATGAACGCGTTTTTGCGCTGAAGCCAATGAATTGCCCCGGCCATGTGCAGGTGTTCAAAAATGGTTTGAAATCCTATCGCGATCTGCCGACTAAAATCAGTGAGTTCGGCAAGGTGCATCGCTATGAGCCATCAGGTGCTTTGCATGGTTTGATGCGGGTGCGCTCGTTCACGCAGGATGATGCGCATGTGTTTGTCGAAGATGACCAGATCACGCAGGAATGCCTGGCCATTCATAATCTGCTGCTGTCGATTTACGCCGATTTCGGCTTTACCGAAATTCGCATCAAATTCTCTGATCGACCTGAAAAGCGGGTGGGTTCGGACGAGGTTTGGGACAAGGCTGAAGCTGCGCTGAAAACCGCTGTGGAAGCTGCCGGTGATGAGTACACGCTCAATCCGGGCGAGGGCGCGTTTTATGGCCCAAAACTGGAATATGTTTTGCGCGATGCGATTGGCCGTGATTGGCAGTGCGGCACCTTGCAGGTGGATCTCAACCTGCCAGAGCGTCTTGGTGCTTTCTACATCGCTTCTGATGGCGAGAAACATGTGCCTGTGATGCTTCATCGCGCTATCTTTGGTTCGCTGGAACGCTTTACGGGCATCTTGATTGAGCATCATGCGGGCCATTTCCCACTGTGGCTGGCACCATTACAAATTATGGTGACAACGATCACCTCTGATGCCGATGGCTATGCGCAGGAAGTGCGTGATGCTTTGCGCGCTGCCGGTTTGCGGGTAGATGTTGATCTGCGCAATGAGAAGATCAACTACAAGGTTCGCGAACACAGCCTTGCCAAAGTACCAGCGATTATTGCGGTTGGTGCGCGTGAAGAGGCTGAGGGCTCTGTGTCGATCCGCCGGCTTGGCTCAAAACATCAAAAAGTTGTTTCGCTGGCAGAAGCGATTGAGAACTTTTTGGAAGAAGCAACGCCGCCTGATCTTGCCCGGGCAAAAAAGCAACAAGAGGCTGCTGAATAAGCCAGGCTCTGCTGATAAAAGAAAAGCCTCGTTGCGTTGCAACGGGGCTTTTTTATGCCTGCTTTACGGGCAAGCTCTATTGTCCAGAAATCAGAACTTCCACATCTTTATGGCGGCCCGCTTCAACAGAAAAATTGCGGTTATGGGGCGTGCCTTCATGGGTTGCGACGACCGAATAGTCGCCTTCTTCCAGCATGTATTCCGGGAAGGCCCCCACTGTCTCTGCGATCACTTCTCCATTGGGATAAAGCACGGTCCACGCGGTGTTGGCGATGGCCTCACCGCCCGGCTCGTTGACCAGTTTTAGGGTTATCTCTGCGGCGCGGTGATAAAGCGTCGCATCGGTCAGCTTGCCTTCTTCCACGGTAATGTCCGCGCTTACCGCCGCATTGGCGTTGCCATATTGGCTGCGCACGCGGTAGGTGCCAGCATTAAGCGGTAAAATGAGGCCGGGGCGGGCCGCTTTCACAACCAGCACTTCATCGGTTGTCTCAGAATCCTGCTCGGTTATGCGAAAGCTAACCTTGCCCGCTGGAATGGATATATCACCGGTCAACTGAGCCTGCAGGCGCAGTCCCCCGGCGCTTAAGATCACCGTTTCCTGCACGTTCTTGCCAGCAAGTCGCAAAAGGGCCGTGGCGGTGGCTTTGCCATAGGCGGCATGCACCAGATAACTGCCCGCATCCAGAGTTTGCGTCCAGGCACCGCCGCGCCCAGTTGCAATCAGCGGGTAGGTGCCGCTGCTATCGGGCTTTTGCCCGTAAACACGCCATACAACACCAAAGGGAATGGGATCGCCATCTTCTACCAGCTTAGCAACAAGCCGGGCATCAGCGGGGCCCGCCGGCGCAGCAGCAGGTTGTTGCCGTTCAGGGTCTGCACCCAGATTAACCGGTGGCGCGCCCAAAATTTGGGGCAGTGAGTTGAGCAAATTTGTACCAAAATTGCTGGTGGCAGCGCCAGAACCAGGCTTGCTGCGCGGCAACGGCGTTAATTGTGCCATGGATAGCTGGATTTGGGACAGCACCATGAATGCAGCCAGCACCACTGCCAAGGCTGGTGCCCAATTGCAGCTTAAAACACGATCAATTGCGTCGCGCAAAACTGTTCTGGACTTGAAAACATTTGCCCTTGGGTGCATGTGCGTATCAATCTTTAGAATGTTATTCAGTTAGTCCGAACCACTCTGAGGAGGATTCGGGCGTTTTCACGGCAAAGCGACGCGGTATTCAATTATTGTCTGATCTTTGATCACAGCACATACAGGCTTCAAGCGGTTTTTGAAAGTCTGAAGGGAGTAATGATGGATTTGAAATCTTACATGGCCACGCGCCGCACCATCCCGTCGGTTCAGTTGGCACAGCCAGCGCCTGATGACGCGACCTTGGGGGAAATGCTAGCATTGGCCTCGCGCACGCCGGACCACGGCAAGCTTGCGCCATGGCGCTTTATCGTGGTGCGCGGCGAGAGCCAGCACAAGCTTGGCGCATTAAGCCTTGAGCGGGCCATCGCAACGGCGGCAGATGCTGGCCGCGAGTTGACCCAACCGGAAAAAGACAAAGCCGCCAATGCCTTCTCCAACGCCCCGCTGGTCGTTGTGGTTGTCTCGACCGCAGGTGAGCATCCCAAAATCCCTCAATGGGAGCAGGAACTGGCCGTTGGCGCGACTTGCATGAACCTTATTCACGCGGCCAATGCCCACGGCTTTAAGGCGCAATGGCTTACCGGGTGGCAAAGTACCGACCAGCCATTTACTGAAAAGCTGGGTCTTAGCGGCAGCGAGAAAGTTGCTGGATTTTTCCATATTGGAACACCGCAAGAAGAACCCTTTGAGCGGCCCCGGCCAAATGTTGATGATTTAACCAGCGTCTGGGTTGGATAGGGTATGTTCTACAAGACAGCATCGAATGACCACGGATTGCCGCATAACCCGTTAAAGGCCATCGTSACGCCAAGGCCTATTGGCTGGATATCCACGCAGAACAGCGAAGGGCAGYAYAATCTYGCGCCCTAYAGYTTTTTTAATCTGGTTTCTGACACGCCGCCCATCGTGATGTTTTCATCTGGCGGATGGAAAGACAGCGTTAGCAATGCGCGCGATACCGGGGTWTTTGCCTGCAATTTCTCGTCCCATAAATTGCGCGACGCCATGAAYGCGACATCSGCYCCTTTGGCYGAGGGCGTGAGYGARTTTGAGCAYGCYGGGTTRACSSCWGAACSATGCCARATGATTGATGCMCCYCGGGTTTCTGGTGCTTCTGCTTGTCTGGAGTGTGAGACCATTGAGGTGAAGCAGCTGGTTGGCAAAGATGGTCAAAATTCAGACTACATCATGGTTYTGGGCCAGGTTGTAGGCGTTTATATCAGGGATGATTACCTGAATAAGGGGATGTTTGAYACGGCCGCAGCCCGCCCGCTKGCCCGGYTGGGCTACAGGGATTTTTCRGYYGTYGATGAAGTGTTTCAACTGACACGACCAGAAACCTGAAATGGTGCTGGACAGACCAGATTTTTTCGCTTAGGTAGCGCGGGTCTCGCAGTCATGCAGACAATGTGCCGGTATAGCTCAGCTGGTAGAGCAATTGATTTGTAATCAATAGGTCCCGGGTTCGAATCCTGGTGCCGGCACCACTTTTCCCAATATCACGCTTTCTAAGCTACCCCCACCTTTAAGCAACCAAAGCATCGCTCTGCTGTTTTGGAATGCTGATGGTGAAGGTCGAACCGATACCAACGGTGCTATCGACATTGATGGTCCAACCGTGGCGGTCGCAGACTGACTGACAAATTGCCAGGCCGATGCCGCTGCCGTTTTTCAGGTTGTTGTTCATGCCGCGAATAAAGGGCGTGAAGACATCGCCCAGCAATTTTGAATCAATGCCAGAACCATTATCCTTGATCATCAGTTGAATATCCCCGTCATTCAGCACAAGTGAACTGATGTTGATTTCGGGGCGGCGGTTTGGATGGCGATACTTGATCGAGTTTGACAGCAAATTGGTGATCAGCTGCTGAACCAAAACCTCGTCCCCTATAAAGCGGGGCAAAGTGCCAATCTTTATAGATGCATGTGTTTCATTGATCTGAAGTTCTAAATTGTCACAAATCGAGGTAATCATTGCGTTCGGCTCAATTGTTTGCAGATTTAGCTTGGCGTTGGATGTTTTGGAATAGGTCAGGATCGATTTGATCAGCAAGCTCAAACGCGTTGCGGATGATGTCATAACATCGACAAAATAGCGCCCGTCCTTGTCCAGATCGCTTTTGTGCTCTTTGGTGAGAAGTTCGCCGAACTGGCGGATTTTCCTGAGCGGTTCTTGCAAATCATGCGAGGCAACATAGGCAAACCTGTCGAGGCCTTCATTTGCGGCTGTTAGCTCTGTATTGCGCTTCTCCAGCGCGCGCAGGGCCACGTTGCGCTCGGTAACATCCGTCACGACATTAAGGCTGGTGGCACCGTAATCATCATCATTATGCGCCAGGCTGGACAGCTCAACTTCTATAATGTCACCGCTTTTACGGATATACTCATAGGGCACGTCTGTGCAGAAGCCGGTTTTTTGAAATTGCGGCCATATCTGCTCAACATTATCTATATGAGATTTCCTGGACAGGAATTGTTGGATGCTAACGCCAATAACCTCATGTCGGGCATAACCCAGCTTTTCGAGCCAATGATCGCTGACCTCGATTATCTGGCCATTTTCATCCGATGAATGCATCATTGCTGGCGTGCTGCGATACATTTCAAAATATTTCTTGCGGCTTTCATCCAGTTTCTGGTTGAGCTCTTCCAGTCTTTTTTGGCTTTGTTTCAATTCTGTAATGTCGGTAATGACAACCAGAAGACCCTTTTTCTTTGATGATGGGATGTTGATAGGTATTTTATCAACACTGTACCAAACATTGTCATTTGTATTTGGATTGTGTTCTTCAACTAGCTTCAGCAAAGGTTTGTTTGATTTGATAACTGCAATGTCAGCCTGATGGTACTTTTCGGCCTTATCAGGGTAAATGTCATAAACACTTGCACCCGTTGCCTGCTCAATGGTCATTCCCATTGATTTTGCTGCTGATTTATTGAGGCGCAAAATGTTGTTCTTATCGTCTTTGTACTGAATGTTGGCCGGCAGGCTGTTGAAGATAAGCTGAAGCTCTTCCTCATTTCTTTGCAACGCTTTTTGGTAACGTTCATTTTCCAAATCATGGCTTACATACTGCCCCAGCATTTTGGCAAAGCTTTTGTTTCGCGATGTAAATGCGCTTGGCTTTGGCCCTTTACCGGAAAAGAAGCAGGCGATGCCCAGTCGTTTGTTGTTGGCAATGATAGGGATGCCAATGAAACAATCTATGCCGTGCTTTTGAAAATCCTGCTGGCATTGCACGCCATCCAATTGGGTGTTTTGTATAAGCACCAGGGCATCTATGTCAGTAACAAGCTGGCAATGGAAATCGACAGCGTTTAAATTCTGGCCGCTTTTATACAAATCCTCATTTGGCCCCAGATAGGCAAGGGAATGATAATGTTCATCCTTGGTCGCAACCACCAGGCCGTGCTCCATGCCGAAATACCGGCAGCCATGACGCACAAATTGCTCAATTCTTGTCTGATGACCGGTATTCTGCGATCCGCTAACCTCAATGAGAGCCTCCAAAGCCTCTAGATAGGTTACCTCTTCAGTCTCATCGCGCGCGGTTGATTGGTATTCAACAATGTTGCCAGAGCCATCCATAATGGCCCGGATGGTGCCTTTGATGACGCGCTGTTTGTCCTGGCTATCTTGCCTGCGCAGGATAAAATTACTGGCATTATCGGGTGTTGTGTCAGCGACATAGGCTGCAAACTCTTCGGCGGAGCTTATTGGCACATAGTTGAAAACATTGGTGCCAACTAACTCCTCAGGTGAGCGCCCTTCAAATCGAGAGAATTTTTCATTGCAATAGGTAATGGCATTGTCGGAGGCCCGCCACCGAAGAATGGTTTCTGAAATGCCTGCCAGAATGCTTCTGTATTTCTCCAAAATGTCACCCATTGCATGATCGGCCTCTTGGGGTGCAAGGCCTGAAAGATATGCTGAATGAGCTTCAGTTTGGGCGTGAGGCATAGTGACAAATCCATCCTTTGGGACAGGGCATTAATTCGGTGTTTGCCAGTGTATCTGGTCAAAACTGCAATTAGATTGACGCTAAACCCTTAATTGATACTGAACGGCGCGATAATACTAGAGATTGTCTTTTGGTGAATGTGATCGATGTTTGGGGGCTGCAATTCCTCAGGCATTGTTCTGCCAATCAGCTAAATCGTCATGACGAAACCAGAAGAAGTATTCTATTTTTGATAGAAAAATAATGGATCCAATATCAACTAAATATCAAAATAACCTAAATTTAACAATTATATAGGACTATTTCCTAGTGTTGAAAAATCTAGAGAATACTACCTGATCGAGAAAATTGAGCGTCTCATTCTATACCAACTTCAGGCGGTAAATGATTGTATTATATATAGAAATTGGGGCCAAATTAATGGTCGACAATTTCTGATTGCGAAAGCTGAGAGTATATATGTCTATACGTATACTGTTTATGTCACCCATAATATTTGCATATATATTGGTCATTGGCATTGCTGCACTAATTGGAGGGCAGGCTGAAGAGGGGCAGGATCGCGTTGGCAACGTGGTTCAGCAGGGGCTTCATTCCACCGAGGTTTCATTTAAGCTGGGCAATGAACTGACATGGTTGGCAAATCAAGTGGCCAGATCTACCAGCCGCCGTGAAAATATTAGTCCTGCGACAGTATCTGCCCAAGACGAATTAATGTCACCTAAGATCAAGACGCTCATCACGCATGCTATGTCAGACGAAATCAGGCAGAATGCTGAACAGCTAAAAGTGTCTTATGACAATTGGCTTGTAAGCTTAACAACGTCTTTGGGTGTTGCCTGGGTGCCAAATACGGACATTTTCCGGAATTATGCTGTTCTTAACGCGCAAGCGGTTTCGTTGAATGAGCTTATTGTTGAAACGACCCACGTCAAAATCAGAAAGGTTCAGGCCAGAGTTTCTGGCATGATTATGCTGGAAATGGGCTTGCTTTTGGTTGGCGGCGTTTTGGTACTTTATGCGGCGTTTTGGTTTGCCAAGAAGATCACCAATCCTATTGTGGACGTTATTGCTGCCATGAATGAGTTGGCCCATGGCAATTCCGATGTCGTATTACCCGAAATTGGCATGGTGCAGGAAGCGGACGATATGATCGACGCGCTGCAGGTGTTTAAGGARAATTCGCTTGARCGCGCGCGCTTACGGGCAGARTTTGGGCTTTCAAACGCAGAGCGAACCAAGCGCGCMCTTGAAACSCGCAAACTTGTCGATCATCTGCGCAAGCTTCTTCCCGAAACGGCGCGCGGTRTTTTYAAATCSAGAATTGATAATGATTTRGCYGATGAGGATTTGAGAGAAGTTGTCGATGGTGTCAATGATTTGGTGGATACCGTCGATCGCGGCATCACCGAAACCGGCAAAGTACTGTCGGCCCTTGCCGAGGCGGATTTGTCGCAACGGGTAACCGGGGAGTATCACGGTGCTTTCCATAAGCTAAAAGATGACACCAATGCCGTGGCGGAAAAACTMACCGGCATTGTTGTAMGGCTCACCAACTCGTCGCAGCAGCTTAGGACCGCGACCGGAGAAATCTTGTCGGGCTCAAACGATCTGTCTGTRCGCACCACCACGCAGGCCACAACCATTGAAGAAACCTCTACGGCAATGGAACAATTGGCCAAGACCGTGATGCAAAATGCCCATCAGGCCGAAACRGCYAGTGAGAATTCCGACMGGGTTTATGCCACGGCGGAGGAAAGCGGCGYCGTGATGAGYGAAGCCAACGAGGCCATGGACCAAATTTCAARATCATCCGTGAAAATTTCCAATGTTATCGGGTTGATTGACGACATCGCCTTCCAGACCAATTTRCTCGCCCTAAATGCTTCGGTRGAGGCGGCCAGGGCMGGGGAYGCTGGCAAGGGGTTCGCGGTGGTTGCCATTGAGGTGCGCCGCCTTGCGCAAAGYGCSGCTCAGGCCTCCAGYGAGGTCAAAATACTGATYGAGCAAAGCGCAAATGAGGTCACATCCGGSTCCGTTTTGGTGCAAAATGCATCTAAAAAGCTGCAAGGCATGCTGGATGAAATTCGTTTGAACAACAAGCTGATGAAAGGCATCGCCGATGATTGCCGACATCAGGCTTCGGCGATTGGTCTTGTGAGCAAATCCGTGCAGCAGATGGATGAGTTGACCCAGCATAATGCGGCGCTGGTCGATGAAACCAATGCCGCCATCGGGCAAACCGAGAAGCAGGTGAATGAGCTGGACCGTATTGTGGCCGTCTTCACCACCGGCGAGCATACGGGCTATCAAATGCCTGCTCATGGTCATGCCAATATGCGCCCGCCAGCAATGTCCTATGCTTCTCATGGCAATGCTGCTGTGAGTATTGACTGGGACGAGATGTAGACAAAGCTTTGGCTCTGCTTCAATGGCATAGACTATAATGTGACATTCTGGCGCGATTCTTGCTGCTTTATCTCTTAGGAGACATGCAGGAGAGCGTGACATGACATTCATCAATGCAGCGAGCAGGCCAGATTATCTGGCCCCAAGCCGGTTTATTTCCAACAGTGAAGCCAATCCCAAGCCAGAAAATATTCAAGCTGGCACGACCAAGCAGCCGGTAGAAAATGCCCCCAAAGCGGCAAATATTTCCGCCCCGCTGGTATCCAGCTCCGTTCAATCAACCCTGCTTCGCCTGCAAGAGACTGGCAGTGTGTTTGATGACAAAGACTCGCAGTTGATGAATATTCGCGGCGTTAACAATTATGACCGTGCGCGTTTTGCAGAGCTTATTGTAGAGGCCAGCGAAAAGGGTGGTTACAACAATCCTGTCGCATACATCAAATCGCTCCCCAAGGACGACATTCAGCTTTTGATGCGTGTGCACTCGCTGGCCGAGCCACGCGGCGTTACCAATACCGATGTCGAAGGGGCCTATAATCTGCTCCTGCCCAAAAGCGATCACGTTGATAGCAACAGGGATGGGCTGGTCAATACCGGTGCCGCAACGGGCTTTTACTTTCCGCCGCCAAACTCTCCCCAATCTGTAAAAGATGCCTGGGAGGAGACGATAAAAGACATGTCTTTAGAGGATCGGATGATGGCAGAGGGGCAGTTTATGATGGCATCCATAGGCGCAAATTTAAAACTTGACGGTGATGGCAATGTCGTTGGCATTTATGATCATACTGACCCAGAATACACCAACGTCTTTCCAACCTCAAAAGAGGGATGGGACAGCTTTCTGAAGGAAATGATCGAAAATCTCAGCAAGGCGGTAAAACGCTCGCCAGAATTGGCCACTTACCTTGATATGATGGAAGAGTTTGCAGGCAACAGCGCCGCTGCGGGTAATGATGTGGGCTAGGCCCCGAAGGTGCCAATGGGTGCTTGCTAAATAAGTTTTGGTATCAGCTAACTTGAAGTGTTGGGAGAGGCACAAAGCACCCCTCCCGGTATTCATGCGCTTTGAAAAACAGCGCATTTGAGAGTGTCGAGCTTTACGCGACACCTTCTTGCTTACGAGAAGCCTGCACAGATGGGCGGGTTTTCATACGCTCAAAATGTGCCTGAACATTGGTTGGCAAAGGCCATCCAGCGATATCGGAAGCCCAATATTCAACATAATAAAGAGCCGCATCAGCGATTGAGAAATCACCGATCAAGAAGTCTTTGCCAGCCAATTGCGCATCAACAACCTCGAGACCTGCCAAAACAGCTTCGCGGCCGCGCGTTTTAAGCTGCTCGTGCTCATCTGCATTGGCCGAATAAGCATCCGGGCGGCGCCACAAACGCCAAGACAACATGTGCAATGTGCCAACAGCAAAATCCAGAGCTTCAATGCTCCGAGCGATGCCTTCTGGGTCTGTTGGTATCAGCTTTTTGTCTGGATTGGTCATTGCAAGCCATGTTGCGATGGCGGCAAATTCGGTCAAGACAGTACCGTCGTCACGGACCAGAGCAGGCACTTTGCCCTTTGGGTTCATCTTTTTGTATTCTGGTGTTTTCTGCTCAGCTTTTGAGAAGTCTACAATCTTCAAATCGTAAGGCTTGCCAATTTCTTCCAGCAATACATGGATGCCAATGGCACATGTGGCCTTCGCGTAATAAAGTGTCGTCATTTCATACCTCCATTGGCTCATATGCCGGGCACATTGACCGGCCGAGCGTGATAGTTGGTTGGAGTATAGATAGCCGAATTGGCCGTCAAGTTAACAGCGTCGCTGCGGCACTAAAACGCACTGTGATCACTGAGAATTGAGCGGGCCTGTGCTCGTTTGAGATACGGTTTTTAGAGCTCCAAAACCCGGTCACTGCCCGCATAGATTTCTGCCACCAAAACAGCACGATGGTTGAGCACGGCGCGTTGGTTGAGCGAGCCTTTGTCGGTCACTTCGCCCTTATCAACGCTCGGCATCGTGTCCATGATGATCATGCGGCATATCTTTGTTGATGAGCCGGTGCTGGATTTTGCCAAGGATGTCAGTGCCTGTGAAAAGGCATCGATCACCGATGGATTTGCCGCTAAATCGGCCATGCTTGCGGTTTTATCAAGCCCGGAAATCTCGCGGCATTTATCTAGGTTTGGCAACACCAGCGCGCCAATAAAACCCTCATTCAGTCCGGTTAAAACCACATCGCGTGCCATCCCGGCAAAATGATTTATGAAATTGCCGCGTAGCGCACCAACGCCCACCCATGTGCCAGAGCGAAGTTTAAAGTTCTCGGCGGTACGGCCATCAAAATGAAAGCCTTTTGAGGCGTCTTTGGGGTCTGCAAAGCGCAACGCGTCGCCAAGCTGGTAAAAGCCCTCTTCATCAAAGGCGGCGGCGGTTAGCTTTGGTTCTTTCCAGTAGCCGGGGGTTATGTTGGGGCCTTTGAGCCGCGCTTCCAGCTTGCCCTCGGTGGGCACGAGTTTAAGCACCATGCCTTTGGCGGGCAGGCCAACGTTGCCAGCTTCATCATTCTCCCATGTGCACATAAGCGCAAAGGGCGATGTCTCGGTTGCGCCCAAGCCAGAGGCGATCAGCACCCGGGTTTGGGTTGCCTCCACCGACAGGCGCTGAAGCGCGTTCCAGGTGTGTTTGGCCAAGGCTGCGCCCGAATACATCAGCATGTTCATCCGCGAGAAAAAGTGGTCGCGCAATGTGTCGTCGGCTTCCAACTCGCGCACCAGTTCTTCAAAACCTTTGGGCACGTTAAAGTACCAACTTGGCGCAACATCGCGTAAATTGCGCACGGTTTTTGCCATGTCCTGCGGGGTGGGGCGTCCGTCATCGATATACAGTGTGCCGCCGTTGAACATCACCATGAAGAACACTTTGTTGCCACCGGCTGTGTGGTTCCAAGGTGCCCAATCCAGCACAATGGGCGGCGTGTCGCGCATAAAAGCATAGCAATCGCTGACCATCGCCTGATTGGCGCAAATCATGCCGTTGGTGTTGATCACCGCCTTGGGCGAGCCTGTCGTGCCGGAGGTAAACAGAAACTTGGCGATTGTGTCTGGCACGATCGCCTCATGGGCTTTGGCGACATCGTTGCTGATGGTGGTGTCCTGCAATTCCGCAAACAGTTTTTGCGATGGATTGGCTGGATTAGCTGTGACGAATATCTGCACATTCTCGGTGGCAACGGCTGCAATAGCTTTGTCGAATATTTTGCCATCAGCCGCAAAAATAAGGCCGGGATTGAGCAAATTCACAATGTCTTTTAACTTGCTGTGATCCTTTGATATCAGCGAGTAGGCTTGTGAAATTGGTGCGTAGGGAATGCCGACATGGATGCAGGCAAGAGCCAGCAAAGCATGCTCGATATCATTTCCGGATAATATCAGCACCGGGCGATCAATGGACAGGTTTTGATCCAGCAGTGATTGTGCGATATGCTCAACGGCCGTTAAAAATTGGCCGTAAGTGAGAGAGCGCCAGCCATCAAG
>NVXB01000024.1 GCA_002746425.1 Hyphomicrobiales bacterium
GAAAGGTATTGCAGGTGCAAATGGTATTGCCAGTCGTATCAATACAAGTCCCCACAGAGAGCCCATTTGCCTGGAAGTCAACCAGCGTCGAGCCAACAGATTCTCCGCCAGTACGACAGTAGGCATCTTCTATAAACTCGCCATCCTGTAACAATAATTGACCAAAAGGAGCGCCTTGAGCACTGCTCAGAAAATAACTATCTGCGGTTCCGTCAGTATCCAAACGGCAAATTCAAAGAGTTTGTTGCCACGTCATAATAAGGAATAATGCATCGCCAATGCTTGTTTCTCAAAATCCAATTACTTGACGGAGACAAGCGTGGCCACACAAGAGCAAAATGACCTGCTGACGCAAACTGGCCCCACAGCAAAAATGGGTGAATTGCTCCGGCGATATTGGATTCCTATTCTGTTATCAGAAGAACTCCCTGAAGCTGATTGCCCCCCTGTGCGGGTAAAAGTTTTGTCAGAACGCCTCATTGCATTTCGAGATACCAGTGGTGAGTTGGGTCTGATTGATGAGTTTTGCGCCCATCGCGGAGTCTCGCTTTGGTTCGGTCGCAATGAAGAGGGTGGCCTGCGCTGCCCGTAYCATGGCTGGAAATACAACACGCAGGGTGAATGTACCGAGGTGCCTTCGGAAGCTTCGGAAAGCGGCTTTTGTGAGCGCATCCGTTTGACATCTTACCCMCTGATAGAAAAGGGCGGTATTATTTGGGCCTATATGGGCYCAGAGGAGCATCGCCCGCCTGCACCGGATTTTGAGTGGATGTCACTTCCAAAAGAAAATGTTTATATTACAAAGCGGTGGCAAGAAAGTAATTACCTACAAGCCATGGAGGGCGGGATTGATTCTGCCCATGTTTCCTTCCTGCATTCTGGCTCATTAAAGACAGAGAAACTGCGTGTTGGTTCAAAGGGTGCGCAGTATCAACGAGACCGTTTGCCCAAATTTGAAATTTGCACATCTGATGGTGGCTTGTGCATTGGTGCGCGCCGAAATGCAGAAGAAGACAAATATTATTGGCGCATCACTCAGTGGATCATGCCTTGGTACACAATGGTGCCTCCTTATGGGGACAGCGCATTGCATGGCCATGCCTGGGTGCCAATTGATGATGGAAATTGCTTCACCTGGACCTTCAGTTACCACCCAACGCGGGCATTAACTGATTTTGAGCTTGAGACGTTGAAACAGGGGGATGGCATTCATGCCAAACTGATCCCCGGCACTTTTCAGCCTGAACTCAACAAACACAATGATTACGGGATGGACCGCGCGGCGCAAAAAGAAGGCCTCTATTATTCCGGCATTCATGGAATTGCCATTCAGGATGGGTCTTTGCAAGAAAGTATGGGTGCCATTCAGGATCGCACCAAAGAGAACCTAACATCTACTGATAACGCTATAATCATGGCGCGGCAGCGCTTGCGTAAAGCAGCTGTTTCTCTGGCAAAAGGTGCGTCACCTGCGGGCATAGACCCGAAAACTCATATGGTTCGATCGGCATCTTTTGTCTTGGAAAAAGACAAGGCTTTTCAATCACGGGAAGATGCGTTGATTGCTGAACCCGGTCGCAAACACACCTCAATTTAGACCAATTTCAACCGAACGGACGTCCCAATGATTAATGCTGCTGTATCTGTAGAGGCGCGTAAGACTGAACTGAGAGAATTTTCTGAACCGCAATTAACTGCCGGATCAGGGCTTTTGAAAGTAGAGCTATCTGGCGTGTGCGGTAGTGATTGGCCATACTATCTGAAATACCCAAGCACAAAAGGCCCATTGATTTTGGGTCATGAAGGGGTCGGCCTCATTGACAAGTTGAGTGCTGGAGCTGCAAAGCGTTTCGGGTTTAAGGAAGGTGACCGCGTGGCACTGGAGGAATACCTCCCTTGCGGCCATTGTGATTACTGCCGAAGTGGCGACTTTCGATTGTGTGATGATACCGATACGTTGAACAGACAAGGCAGCATTCGTTATGGTTCAACACCGGTATCAATTGAACCTTCTTTGTGGGGCGGCTATAGCCAAAAACAGTTTTTGCACCCTAACACGGTGATGCATGCCGTACCTGGTAACATCTCTTCCAAGGTTGCAACTTTGGCGCTTCCACTTGGGAATGGCGTGGAGTGGGCCTATTTGCAAGGCGGTATTTGCTTGGGCGAAGCTGTTGTTATTCAGGGTCCTGGTCAGCAGGGCCTGGCCTGTGTCATCGCAGCAAAGGAAGCTGGCGCAGGCTTGATCATCGTAACAGGCCTGTCGAACGAGGCCGATATAAAACGTCTTGCTTTGGCCAAAGAGTTTGGGGCCGATCATACAGTTTTTGTCGATAAAGAAGACCTTTTGGAACGTGTTGCAGATTTAACTGGAGGGCTGATGGCCGATTTGGTGATTGATTGTGCTTCAGGTGGCCCAGAAACTGTGGTGTCCGCGCTTCAATTGGCCCGTAAAAAGGGGCGCGTGATATTGGGTGGGCGCAAGTTCCAGCCTATTCCGAACTTTGATAGCGATCAGATGATTACCCGGTTTTTGACCGTAAAAGGCATGCGCGGGCACAGCTTTGAATCTGTCGAGATGGCCATTCAAATTATGGCATCGGGTCGTTATCCCCTTGAGAAAATGTGCACGCATGTTTTTGGTCTGGATGAGGTGGATCTCGCACTAAAAACTGTTGGTGGAGAAGGATTGCCCGGTGCAATTCATTGTGCGGTTGATCCATGGGCACTCAGCAATGACTAGTTCACTATTGATCGACCGCATTCAAGCTCCCAACTCAACCCCGCGCTGCATTGGGCTAATGGGGTTGGGATGCGAGGGTGAACAACTAAGAGATGGAGCGGTGGCTGCCGGAGTTGTCGCGACCATCCTTGAACTGGATGATYTGCCTRCYCATAAACAACGCCCYGAMAARGCKGCTGACCTYAATACCATAATTGTAGTTTGCGGGGCGACTTCTAACGTTCTCGGCATAGAGCGTATTTATCAATGGGCGACAGAGATTGGTGTTTTGGTAACAGCGGTTGTTGTTTGCCCGGGTGCCGTGGGTGTTTCCGTTGCTAAAGGATTGTCGGTATTGCGTGCGCATTGCGATATGTTGACGATTACGACCGATGAAGAATACCTTCCGACCATGCTGCAATGGCTTGGYARGGCCGGATAGGAAYATGGCRTCYTYRTCAGTAATCGAGAAGATTCCAGTGGTCTTACTGACCGGTTTTTTGGGCAGCGGAAAATCAACATTGTTGGCCCATGCGTTGAAGACAATGTCTACCGCTGATACGTTGGTTCTCGTTAACGAGATCGGCGAAATCGGTTTGGATCATGATTTGCTTTGGGCGGGCGGTTCTGCGGCCATTCTTTTGGAAAACGGTTGTATCTGCTGCACGATCAGCGATGATCTGCTCACCATGCTGGGAGACCTTTATTGGCAGAGGCTTCACCGAAAAATACCCAAATTCTCCAAGGTAATCATTGAAACAACAGGCCTCGCTGATCCATGTTTGGTTGTATCCTTACTGGCATCAGACAAGGGCATTGTCGGGCAACGCTATCGTTTGGGAGGCTGTATTTGCACAGTTGATGCAGAAATGGGGCTGGGTGCAATTGAACAATTTCCCGTGGCCCTGGCGCAWATTGCTGCGGCCGAYCAGCTAATACTGACKAAAAYWGACAGGGCGGATGRTRCRGCTGTRTTRGCTGTRCARGCCGCATTGAGGGCTATAAATTCAATCGCCACAATTGAAAAAAGTCGATGCGGTTCTGCYGGCACGCCCGARTTRTTCAAGCCGATAGACAAYCCCTGGCAAGTTGGTGTTGAACATACAGAACATTTCCATTTGGACGGTATAGATTGCCACACTATTRCGTTGAAAMGGGAGCTATCACTGGMCGTTCTGAAGGATGTATTGAACTCCTTTTTGAAAACCAGCCCGGCTGAGAGTTTGTTGCGGATGAAGGGTGCTGTTTCAATAAATGGCATACGACACTGCATTCATTCTGTCGGGCATCAACTCTATCCATTTTACCCAATTGAGGGCAATCAGGATGATCGTTTTATCGTCATAATCAGCCGTGGTTTCGGCAGAGAAGATATTTGTGCGGCACTATCTGAAATTACGGAAGAATCTTAATTTTTCTTTTTTAAGCTTCGATGTCTCTCCAGAGAATAAATGTCTACCAGTGAGCTAATTTTTTGTGTTCATACCAAAGCGCAAATGAATTATTACGCTAAATTTCTCAAATATAATTTRYAYCGAATAACCCATAACACGCTGAATTATAKGRTRTAATTATCTATTATATTGTRATTTCTTACCTTTCTTCATTTGATTCTAGRCAAAGYCCAAGGGRAAACYTTGGCTATATGAATTTCTTATATCAGATCAACGAAGTTGTTTTATAAAGATTGGTTTCGACTGCGATACAGTTTCCRTCGGGGGCCARAATTCAAAGAATGTTGCAACGATATCGAGGCAACTGAATTTTGCGTAGACGAGGAAAACCACATGACGAAACGTGAGCGGCACTACGACTTGCGAGATCTCATCCAGAAAATTGATGATCTTGGCGAGTTGAGCGTGGTTGAGGGTGCCGATTGGGACCTGGAAATTGGCGCTGTTTCGGAAATGATTGCCCAGGAAAATCCGGGTCGCTCGTCTGCTGTTCTTTTTGACAATATCAAGGATTATCCAAAAGGGTTTCGAATTCTGTCTGGGGCAGCCAATTCCTTCAAGCGACTGGCGCTGGTGTTTGGTTTTGACGAACCCTCGCATGAGCTTGATCTGGTGCGTGCTTATCGCGACCGCATGGTCGGTGACTTTAAAATGATCCCACCTGTGGAAGTGGAAACGGGCCCGATCATGGAAAACGTGCTCGAAGGCGATGACGTGGATCTGTTCCGTTTTCCTGTGCCAAAAGTTCATGAATTAGATGGCAATCGTTATATTGGCACTGACGATATGATTGTCATGCGTGATCCCGAAAGTGGTTATATAAACCTTGGGACCTACCGTATTGCTGTCCATGATAAAAACACGGCGGGCATCTGGATTAGCCCGGGGAAACACGGTCGTTTCATTCGCGAAAAATATTTCGCCAAGGGCGAGCCATGCCCTGTACTTATATCTTGTGGTCAGGACCCATTACTGTTCCTGGCAAGCCATCAGGAAATTCAGGAAGGCGTTTCTGAGCTGGATTATGCCGGTGGTCACCGCGGTAAACCCTTTGAAATAATCCGATCTAAAACACATGGACTACCCATTCCAGCAAACGCTGAAATTGTATTGGAGGGATTGATTTATCCCGACGATCAAAAACTGGAAGGGCCGTTTGGCGAGTTCATGGGATACTACGCGTCCGAAGCCTCAATGCAGCCTGTTGTGCGCATTGAACGTATTTATCATCGGAATGACCCAATCCTGACGCTTGCGGTGCCATCGCGGCCACCAGAGAACTTCACTTTTGCACGTTCCGTGGTCAAATCTGCGATGATATGGGAAGAGGTCGAAAAGGCAGGACTTGCCAATGTGACAGGTGTCTGGTGCCATGAAGCTGGCGCAGGACGGTTGTTCAATGTCATCCGTATCAAGCAAACTTATGCCGGGCATTCCAAGCAGGCAGGCATGTTGGCCGCCAATTGCCGTGCGGGGAATTACGCAGGCCGTTGGACGGTGGTTGTGGACGATGATATCGACCCCACGGATTTGAATGACGTCATTTGGGCGATGTCCACCCGGTGTGATCCGGTAGAGGATATCGATTTTATTCGCCGTGCCTGGTCCACGCCTTTGGACCCTATGATTCCCAAAGCGCCCTATCAATCGAACCGGGCGGTCATTGATGCCTGCAAGCCATTTGGGCGCCTTGAAGACTTTCCGATAACGGCTGAAGCAAGCCCAGAACTTCGCAATAAAATCAAAAAGAAGTGGCCGAATATTTTTAATCAGTAAACGACGGTATCTGTCATAAACGGGAGGACACTATGACACTAAAATTAACACGCAGGCAGGCACTCATTGGATTGAGCACATCTTGCGCTGCACTAGCTCTTACATCTGGATGGGCTGTAGCCCAGACAAATTCTCTGCGCATTGGCACGTCCAGCACAGGGTCTGTATTTTACACACTAGGTGTGGGTGCAGGCGAGATTATTCGTGATGTCACTGGTATCAATACGACGGTTGAACCGGTGGGTGGCTCCGCTGCTAATGTAAACGCCATTGCCCGTGGCGACATCGATATGGCTATTGCAAATTCCTTTGCTGCTTTCTCCGGTTATATGGGGCAGCATGCTTTCAAAAAACCAATAGATTTGCGTCTTGCCGTGCAAGGCCAGTCTAGTTATCGCTGGATTTTTGTGCGCAGCGACGCTGGTATCAAAACGCCTAAAGACCTTGAGGGCAAAACCGTCATCGGCGCTCGGGCATCGCTGCCTGAGTTGAGTGAGATCATGGCAGCTCTTATTGCTGAGTTTGATCTTGATGAAAGCAAAATCAATGTTGTTTCTACGGGTAATTCCAAGGAATCCATTGAAGCTATCCGAACGGGCACTGTCGACGCCATCATTATGCCTTATAGCCCACGCGCCGGGAATATTGAGAAGGCCATGAGTGATGGCGCGATGGTTCCGCTGGTTATTTCTGCAAAGGAACGTGATGCGGTTTTGGCGCGCTTGCCCGAAGCCTTTTTCTCGATTGATCAATCAGCTGAAATGTTCAGCAACCAGCCCTCTGTCGTACCTTTAGTTGCCTTGAAATCCTATCTTATCACCTCTCCGCAGGTGGATGAGGATGCCATCTACAGTGCAACCAAAGCGATGCTGGAAAACGTCGAGCGTTTTGGCACATTCCACGCCGCTGGCAAGCGTTGGACTTTGAAAAACACGCTGTCTGATCCGGCCCTTCCATTTCATGAAGGTTCAATTCGCTATTTCAAGGAAATCGGCGTTTGGACGGATGAACTTGAGACCACACAACGACGTTTGCTGTCACGCAGTTAGGACAAGCTGGCCCGCTTTTTGGTGGGCCAGTCTCTCTTGAGATGATACTATGACCGAAGATAAACCTTCACTTTCTCCTTCAAAAATATTGATGATGATCACGACCATCACGGTGCTCTGGCATCTGGTGATGATTGCCAATGTGCCTGCCTGGTTTGGCACATTTATATCTCAGTCTACAGTGCGCGCGGTCAGCCTGACGATGGCCGTCCTTCTGGTGCTAATGCGCACTTGGACAAAGGGTCAAAACAAAGCTGGGCCGGTGCGCAAAACTGTCGATCTTTTGGTTTGGGCCGCTTTGGCGCTGAGCTGCGGTTTTGTCGTTTTCTTTGAACCTTTAGTTCAAGACTATGGTTTTTATGGCCAATTGGACCAGTTTGGTTTGGTAATGGCGCTGATGCTGTGCATCCCGCTTTTGGAAGCTTTGCGACGCACGACAGGGCCGGTTCTGCCAATCTTGATCCTGACCTTTGTCGCCATCGCCATGTTCCAACAATATCTGCCGGGCGTGTTACATGGACGTGGCTATTCACTAGACCGATTACTGTTCAGCTCCTATGTCGGGACGGTTGGCGTCTTTGGAAAACCACTTGGCATTGCCGTTAATGTTGTCATTGTTTTCTTGGTGTTTGGCGCTTTAATGGAGCGTGCCGGGGCCAGTCGCTGGTTTATGGATTTGGCGATGGCACTTACAGGCCGCACGTGTGGCGGACCGGCAAAGGCGGCTGTTGTCGCATCGGCCATGTTTGGCTCCATCTCAGGTTCGCCTTCTAGCAATTCTGCGACAACCGGCGTTTTCACAATTCCGATGATGAAGGAAGCAGGTTTCAAGCCGCAATTTGCAGCGGCGGTGGAAGCTGTAGCATCGACAGGTGGCATGATTTTACCGCCTGTCATGGGCGCCATTGCATTCCTGATGGCCGAATGGATTGGACGCTCCTATTTAGAGATCGTTACTGCCGCTTTGATACCGGCTATATTGTACTATCTTATTGTATTTGCATCGGTTCACCTCGAAGCCCGCCGTCGTGGCATCAAGGCTATGCCTACGGCTGATATTCCAGCTTTCTGGAGCACGCTGTTTCATGGTTGGTACTATGCCATTCCAATGGCAGTGCTGATCTATTTTCTGATCGTCAAAGCATATCCACCAGGCATGGCAGCGATTTACACGTCAGCGTCGGTAATCCTGTGTAGTTTCTTGTCGCCAAATCGCTCGAATTGGCTCCTGCCACGTAATATTCTTCTGGCATTTCACGATGCAGTAATGCGCTGGCTGGTCATTGTCGTGATTACCGCAGCTGTTGGGATTATGATCGGTGCACTGGAGCTGTCCGGTGTCGGCTTGAACGTCTCTCGCTTCATTGTTGATCTTGGTGGCGGCAACTTGCTGTTCACTCTGGTCCTTGTTGGCGTGGTCAGCTTGATTGTTGGCATGGGTTTGGACGCAACGCCTGCCTACGTCACATTAGCAACATTGATGGTGCCAGCTCTTGTGCAATTGGGTGTACCCGATATTGCAGCCCATCTTTATGTTGTTTACTGGGGGTTGGCGTCGTTCTTTACGCCGCCAACATGTATCGCAATTTTTGTCACGGCGCCCATTGCGGGTGCCTCGGTTTGGAAGAGTGGCTGGGAAGCCATGAGCCTGGGCATTGCTGCCTTCTTGATACCCATTGCCTTTGCGCTTGAACCGGCATTGTTGCTGGAGGGCGATCTCGTCACCATTTTCACGGCCACAACCACCGCTCTTTTGGGTTCCCTGTCTTTGACAGCCGGATTGCGCGGATTTGCCTTTTCGCACCTCAATCTTGTGTCGAGGCTTGCGATGTCAGTTGGCGGTGTCTTGCTGATCTTACCTGGTGTCGTTCCTGCCCTTACAGGAATCGGGCTTGCTTTGGCGGGGCTTGCCTTGTGCGCGTTACGGCCCACAAAAGAGCATTCAGCACGGCCCATTGAAGCCTCACAAGATACATCGGAATAAGAAAGAAAAATAATGGCACGTTACGAAGTTATCATTGTTGGTGGTGGCCCGGTTGGAATGGGGCTTGCCATTGAATTGGGGCAGCGCGGTATTTCGGTGGCCGTTGTTGAAAAATACAAAAAGCCACAGCCTATTCCCAAAGGACAAAACCTGACTCAACGGACCATGGAACATATGCAAAGTTGGGGCGTGGAGGAAAAGTTGCGTTCTGCACGCACTATTCCGGCAAGTTATGGGATTGGTGGTTTAACTGCTTATGGGTCACTGTTGTCCGGTTGGCACTATGACTGGTTACAGCGCGATCTTGTGGCGCAATACTATGCCACCGGTAACGAGCGGCTGCCTCAATATAAAACGGAAGAGGTTTTGCGCAGTCGTGTTACCGAACTTGAAACCGTAAATGTATTTTATGGCTATACGGTCGATGTTGTATCGCAAACAGTCCAAGAAACGCAGGTGATAGCGCATAATAAAGCTGGAGAAGAACTATCACTCACAGCTGATTATGCTGTGGGTTGCGATGGCGCAAATTCGTTGCTGCGTAATCAATCCGCCATGGTTCAAACTTGCCGCGAGCACGACCGGAAAATGGTGCTGCTGGTGTTTCGCTCAAGGGAGTTGCACGAATTATTGGCTGCGTTCCCGGGCAAGTCTTACTACAATGTGCTGGAGCCAGAACTGAAAGGCTATTGGCGCTTCCTCGGGCGGGTAGATTTGGGTGAAACGTGGTTTTACCACGCGCCTGTTGACGCTGATCTGGACGAGGATGCCGATTTTGCTGCGATGTTGCACCAGACTGTGGGTGCCGAGTTCAAAGTTGTGCTAGAACATGTAGGGTTTTGGGATTTACGCTTCGCGATTGCCGATAATTATCAGGACAAAAGACTGTTTATCGCTGGCGACGCAGCCCATAGTCACCCACCGTATGGCGGATATGGCGTAAATAGTGGTCTGGAAGATGTTCGTAACCTTGGTTGGAAATTGGCAGCATGTTTGCGCGGTTGGGGTGGTGATGAATTATTGGCCAGTTACAGCGAAGAGCGTGCGGCCGTGTTCCATTCTACGTCAGAGGACTTTATCGAAGCGTCCATCAAGAATGATGGCGATTTTCTTGCTTCCTATTCTCCGGAGAAAAACCTGGAAGCTTTTGAAGCAGAATGGACTGCAAGAAGCAGTGGTGCTGTGGATGAGGTTAACAAGTTTGAGCCAAATTATGAGGGCTCTCCCATAATTTCCGGGTCAAAAAATGCGAAGCCATCGGCCATTGGCTCGCACATGTTTGAGGCGCGAGCCGGGCATCATCTTGCACCATATCGACTTCCAGATGGCGGTAATTTATTTGACCGCCTTGGCACAGGTTTTACTCTGTTTGATTTTTCGGGCAAGGGCATGTCAGCCTTGTTTGTAACGCAAGCGGCTAAAAGAGGTATGCCTCTTAACGTCATTGTTGAAACGTCGGAAGTTGCGTCACACTACAAGAGCAAGCTATTGCTGGTGCGGCCGGATAATTTTGTTTCCTGGGTCGGAAATAAGCTGCCAGACAATGTTGATGGAGTGCTGAAAACCGCCATTGGCTGCAACTGATGGCGGTGATTTCTGGAGTTTTAGGATTCGTCGCGCCAACGTTGAATACGGCCAGTTTCAATATCAAACAGGTCTAGCGCGCGCGTCACAGTATGATCGATGATATCATCCAGGCTTTGGGGGCGATTATAATATGCTGGCACGGTTGGCGCAATAATGGCACCCATTTCAGCCAATGATGTCATGGTCCGCAAATGACCCAAATGAAGTGGCGTTTCTCTTAAACAAAGAACAAGCCGTCGCTTCTCTTTCAAAATAACATCTGCGGCCCGACTCATGAGTGACGAGGTTACACCAGAAGCAATTTCACTCATGGTTCTAATCGAGCAGGGCATTATGATCATGCCGTCGGTTTTAAAGGAGCCTGATGAAATTGCAGCTCCAATGTCCCCTATCGGATAGGCTTTACTTGCCAGTTTCCGAATATCTGCTGGGGAGCAATCAAGTTCGTATTTTATGGTCAATTCCGCAGCTTTGCTCATGACCAGGTGAGTTTCAATGCCAAGCTCTCTCAAAATTTTCAGAGTGCGAACACCATAGACAACGCCAGAAGCCCCTGAAATTCCTATGATTAATTTCCTTGTCGTCACAGCTCTACCTTTTATGTCATTTGCTGCGGCATTATACCAAAATATGGAGAAATTGGCTATATTGGATTCTTGTGTTGGGTAAATATTATTGCGTCGTCAAAAGTATCTTTAGGTAAAATTATTTTGAGATACGATGTGGAAAATGGCGTGCGTATCGGTTGCTAAATGATGGCAAATTAGAGCGTCTAAAGGGTCAAGTTTAAATGAGTAAAATTTATAAATATATGTTTGTTTATAAATGGTTATAGTTATTTATTCGGGCCAATGAGTTTTTTTTGAATGACAAGGTACACGCCTGTTTCCGTTTTGGGATACTCCGAAATCAGTTGGAAATTGTCTTTGGGCAGAAAAATGGGGTTTTGTACGGTGCTGTTACCCTGATGAAGGAGTGGTGCATAGTTGCCAAAACTTGTACTAAGCATGCTGCAATTGTGTCTGCTTGGCATCCATATGTATGATAAATATTCCTATGAATATTCGTGATTGGCAAAGATAGGATGAGTAGGAACCGCAGATGGATGATTTTCCTTTTTGGTCATTTTCGCTAGACCGTTATATGCGTCCGGGTGTGTCAACGATTTGCCTGAGATTGCAGGAAACCTGCAAGGTAGATGTCAACATTCTCTTGTTTGCTTTGTGGTTGGCCGACCGGAGTATTGCAGTTGATCGCAATGAGTTTAGACAACTTATTGAAAAGGCGCAGCTATGCCATGAACAAATTGTCATACCCCTTCGCCGGGTACGCCAATATTTAAAAACGAAGCATTTTGATTTATCGGTAAATCAGGTGGAAAGTTTTCGAAAAACCATAAAGAAACAAGAGATTGCCGCAGAAAAAATGGAGCAAGAGATCTTGTTTTCTGCGTTTCTTTCAAGCTCCGAAATGGTTTTGGACGTTGCGGGGCAAACTCCAAAACCTAGCGTTACCAGCGAATATTCTCGTCAGAATATCAATATTTATTTTGARATTTTGGAACTGAGTCCAGGCAATCTGGATCGCCAATATGTGGCGCAGTTGATTGATTTGTGTTGCCAGCCAGCGGATGTCCCTCAATCAAAACATTGATATCGGTGGATTTCAAAACGCTAGGTCTCAAAGTCCAMYAATGCYGSTAATCWCTCANTCTTTTWNTAGCACMWGAGTGCTGCTCAGYCCTGCCTGAGAACCAATTTAGAAAGGTGTGATGCGATGGTTTCAGGYTGTTCCAGSGGCGTGAAATGTCGAAGGYTGGGTAGAATTTCWAGYGTTGATCCCKCAATAGCCTTGTGCATTCCATCGGCCATTTTTATGGGAGTCGCATAATCTTCTTCACCGACTAAAATGCTGACGGGCAGCTTCATGTCACCCAAGCCTGAACGCAAATCACAACGTCCAAGCATCCGGCATGTTTCAGCATAAGAATTTAGATCATTCTTTAAAAACACTCCCACTGCTGCATCCACTACATCGGGCTGTGCTTCGCGGAAGGCATCGCTAAACCAGCGCGTTTTTTGGAAATCGACCAAGGCTTGCATACCTCCTTCAAGTGCCTTGTTGGTCCTGCTTTCCCAAGCCTCTGTTGCATTTTCCCCATACCATGATGTTGTGTCTATGAGACCTAATGCCTGGGTGCGTTTTGGATAGATCTGCGCGAATGCAAGGGCTACGCAACCGCCCATAGACGCGCCAGCCACAACGCTTTCGCTCCAGCCTGCGTGATCTAAAATAGCCTTTAAATCACTGGCAAACCCCTCAACTGTGAAGGGTTTGCCGTCGTTGGGGGAAGATTTGCCATGGCCCCGACAGTCAAAAACCAGCACTTCCATCTGATCCGACATGGCTTTTGCAACACCGTCCCAAAATCCAAGGTCCATTGCCAGTGAATGCACCAATACAATGCGGACATTATTGGCTTGAGGAGTTCCCCAGATTTTATAACGAATTTTGGCCCCGTCTGCAGTTGTTGCTAATCTCGTCATGTTYGTTKGGATCTCCARTTGRGTTYARCTCTTTGCCAAYAGYTCAAAGTAATTTNCCCGTTATCAGCCGAAGCGCAGGAACCAGATCGCCAAGAAACGATTGGGGCCATGGCAGATGTAATAGGAAGTGGAAAAGTAGGATGATGGCAATCATGAAGGGCACCAAAATAGTGAKAGTTTTTAGTGGGCGTATTTTTCCTTCRATTACCATGTAAGAGCTYGCAAAGACGGCAATGGCTGGCACCATACCAATAAGCCACACGCTCAAAATCARACCAGYTAGCCAGGCGAGTTGYCTTAGAACTATTGGGAATGGTTCAACCTCATCAGGGATGCTGCGTGGAACCTTGCCCAGATATCGAAATAYCCCAAAGCCAACGACAGCAATTAGGCCTGCTATTGCCAATGATTGTGGCATCARCTTTGCGGGAAGCCCCCATCCGCTTGATGTGATGATGACGAAAACAAACAACCCCACAAAAAGYGCCCAAACGCCGAGATCTGCCACGAGTTCGGGSCCGCGTGCATAGAATGGAGTAGMGRYGGKTTTTTCTGCTGCGAGYTCTGTTGYKTCATCGGATTTTTTGTCTGRTGACTTTTTAAAGAAACGAGACAGAAGCGGGCGAAACAGGATRACTGCCATYACGCAAAGCAGGACGAATGGAACCGGCTTTAGCATCCAGCCKGTGCCGTAACGAAGGTGGGCGACGAACAGGTARTTCTCRATCAAGGCACCWAGAACRAATGCCAGAATTAGCGGTGGGCGTGGCCAACCCAAGCGTTTCATGACCCAGCCGACRACACCTGCTAATAGCAAGACAATGAGATCACCAAAATCTTTGCCGCCCTGAAATGCGCCGATCATCATAATGGCCAAAACCAGCGGCACCAGAATTCCAGCGCGTATCCGCGCAATTTTGGCGAATTGTCCGGCAAATAGGAAGCATGTGCCTGCGCCCAGAATATTGGCGATTGCCACGGTCCAGATCAGTGTAAAAGTGATGTCGAGCTGGGGCCCCAGCATTGCTGGCCCCGGAGAAATGCCGTGGATTAAGAAGGCGCMCAAAAGCAATGACATTGATGCCGAGCCTGGAACGCCAAATGCCAGCGTGGGAACCAGAGCCCCACCTTCTTTTGCATTGTTGGCACTTTCCGATGCAATWACACCGCGCACATCGCCTTTACCAAATGTCTTTTCGGAGCCCTTAATGCTGCGTGCGGCGTATCCGTAAGCAATCCAATCGATGACATTTGCACCMAGTCCAGGTATGGCGCCCAGCAATGTCCCAAGGCTAGCGCATCTCAACACCAGCCACCAGTTACGGAGAACGTCTTTAGCGCCTTCAAGCTGCTGCCACTTATCGACACCAGCGCTATCTTTATTAACCGAGCGCTTGGATGCACCAAGATCAATCATCTCTGGCACCGCAAACAAACCAAGGGCAAGCGGGACCAATGACAGGCCGTCCCAGAGGTAATAGGTGTCARAAGTCCAGCGTAATTCGCCGGTCTGTGCTTCATCGCCTATCGTTGCVAGCARTAARCCGAAGGCYGCTGCGACAAGCCCCTTGAACATTGCACCATGGCTTAGTGACACMACCAAGGTGATGCCCAACAGRCAGATGGCSAGTAACTCWGGGGTGCCAACWGCCAGGATAAACGGGCGYAAAAAGGGTATYGAGATTGCAAGAATGAAYGCACCGAACAAGCCGCCGAAAACCGATGCTGTAAAAGCAGCGCCRAAYGCKCGYCCAGCTTGTCCTTTTCTCGCCATCGGGTGACCGTCCAGRACMGTGGCCGCTGAACCACTCGTCCCCGGAACACCAAAAAGYACAGCGGGAATGGTGTCTGAGGTCGTTGTTACGGATTGGACACCCACCAGRAATGCCAAGGCAGTGTAAGGGTCCATTGCGAAGGTGAAGGGCAACAATATTGAAAGCCCAACAAGTCCGCCAATTCCAGGGATGACGCCGATCATCAGTCCAAGAGCCGTCCCAAAGGCAACAAAAACCAAACGAGAGGGATCGGAGATGATTGCCARGGCATCCCACGCAGCTTCGATTATCATTCTAGCTCTTCTCCAGGCAAAGGACGCACCAGATGGCGTCTGTATGTGAATTCATGCAAAAGGTATAAATGTAATACCGTATTAATGGCAACTGTAATAATTGNAACCGTATTAATGTATAACAATAATACTTGATACCGAGACCGCAATATGTGAAGTGTGCTGAGATTTGCAGCGCCATCGCGGTCGCGCAAATTTTCAAGGAATTGAAATTTGATGAGAGGGARTTATCGATGAACAGGGAGAAAACGATGAAAAGACAACTCAAGAGGCTGGCCAAGAAYTTCTTAGTCACCGCTTTCGCGCCTTTGATTGCGAGTGCCGCTTTTATGCCTGTGGCCCAAGCGAATCCAATTGAGGACATTTATACGGGCCAAACGCTTACAATCCTTCTTAGCCATCCTCCCGGGGGCTCATATGATCTCTATGGTCAATTGGCTGCAGAGTTTATTGGCAGCCATATCCCTGGCCATCCAACTGTAATTGTACAGCACATGCCCGGYGGYGGCGGCCGTAAAGCGACTGCTTTTTTTGTTAACAACGTTGAGCCTGATGGCCTGACCGTTGCRATTGTTCCTGATAATATGGGCCATGTGCAGCTGTTAACGCCGAAGCGGGCAAAATGGGATGCAAACAAATTCAGATATATTGGCCGGTTTGCYCCTGCAAACTCTGCCTATGCAATTCGCCGTGATGCGCCAGCGCAAACGCTTGAAGAAATGCGTAAAACACGAATGGTTGCAGGTTGCACAGGCGTTTCTGCCCGTGGCGCTCAGCAATTGGCTGCATTGAAGAATGCGGGTCACCTCAATCTACAGCTGATTTGTGGATATGCTGGCTCGCAGGCTGCTAAGCTTGCCACTCTTCGTGGTGAAGTTGACTTGTTCTCGGTTAACTGGGCATCGCTTGCATCCGATCCAACAGATCTGGATTCTGGTGATTTGAGAATCGTTCTTCAGGCCGGTCTTGAGCGTGACAAAGATTTGCCGGACGTGCCTCTTCTCATGGAGCTTGGTGAAACAGATGACGAAAAAGCTGTTCTGCGTTTCGTCTCCACAGGAGCGCCTATTGGCCGTTCTATGATGGCTCATCCAGACTCAGATGAAGCAATTATTTCAGCCTTGAGAACGGCGTTTCAGGAAATGATAACTTCTGCAGAATTTCTTGCAGAAGCTRAGCGCCGCAAAGCTATTATCAATCCTGCTTCAGGAGAAGAACTTGAAGCGATTGTTTCTGAACTGATGTCAGCAAGCCCAGAATTGATCACACTCGCTAAAGAAGCAATGGACACTTCTGACGCCGGTGCGGTTGCCAAATAGGGCGACTTACAAACAAGTTTGCGGGCAGCTTAGGTGTTGCCCGTAAATGTTACTCTGATTTTGTATGCTTTTGACGACCAAATTTCGAATTTAAATAGTGGGATCCCCGACAATATGCCTCTTAGCAAACCCTCCAAAGCACCAACTGATCTGCAGGCACATCTTGCCATTTTGGAAGAGCGGGGCCTGTTAACCCGGATTGATCGTAAGATCGACAAGGATAGCGAGCTTCACCCTTTGGGCCGCTGGCAGTTTCAGGGTGGGCTGCGCGATGAAGACCGCAAGGCATTTTTGTTCACCAATGTTACTGATGCTCATGGGAAATCTTTCGATATTCCAGTGACCGTTGGCGCTTTGGCAGCAAATTCTGAGATTTATGCAGCGGGCCTTGGCGTGGCGCCGGACGAAATTGGCAAAGTCTGGGTTAAGGCGATGGAAAACCCAATTCCGCCTGAGCGGGTTGAAGACGCTATTTGTCAGGAAGTGGTGATTTCCGGCGAAGAGCTCACACGGCCTGGCGGCGGATTGGCGATGCTTCCTGTGCCAGTATCAACGCCTGGGTTTGATGCTGCGCCCTATTTGACGGCAACACTTGTCGTAACCAAAGACCCTGAAACGGGGGTGCAGAATATGGGTACCTATCGCGGGCAGTTAAAAGCTACTGACAGGTTGGGCGTTCGTATGGCAAGCCGGCTTGGTGGTGCTGGTGGCTATTTGCATTGGCTCAAATATAAAGAACTTGGGCAAAAAATGCCTGTGGCTATCGTTGTTGGGTGCGCGCCTGCGATATTGTTCACTGGCCCACAAAAACTGCCCATTGACCAAGATGAACTAGCTGTTGCTGGCGGCCTTATGGGGCAGGCTGTACGTTCGGTTCAATGTAAAACTGTAGACTTGGTCGTACCGGCAGATTCTGAAATTGTTATCGAAGGCGAAATCGCGACTGATTATCTTGAACCGGAAGGGCCTTTTGGCGAGAGCCACGGTCATATTGCGCTTGAAGACTTTAATATGTCGATGCAGGTGACTGCCATTACCATGCGCAAGAAACCGGTATTCGTATCCATTATCAGTCAGGTTACGCCGTCAGAATCATCGATTCTCAAGAAGGTAGCTTATGAACCGCTTTATTTTGAACATCTGAAAAGCGTGCTTCACATCAAGGGTATAAAGCGGGTTGTTATGCACGAGCCGCTGACAAATATTCGCAAGGTTATTTTCCTGCAATTTGACCGTAGTGCGCCTCAAACCGAAATTTGGCGCGGGCTGCAGGGCGCAGCAACTTTGCAAGCGCAATGCGGCAAGGTTGTTATCGCTGTCTCCGATGATATTGAGCCAAATAATGCTGATGCGGTTTTTTGGTCGATTGCTTATCGCTCTAATATTTCAACCGATGTGCAAACCACGCTTTATCGCTCCGGTGGCCATGGGCCTAAATCCGGGCGTGGCGCGGGTGCAGATGGTACGCTTTTAATCGATGCRACACTGAAGGCTGAYATGCCKCCTTTGGCCTTRCCTGAGAAAAAATACATGGTTGGCGCTCGCGARATTTGGGAAGAATTAGGYCTTCCACATCTCACSCCGCAGGCACCWTGGCAYGGYTATCATTTGGGCGARTGGGACGATAAATGGACYGATTTCGCTGAGCGTGCTGTCAATGGCGATTGGGAAGAAAACGGTCGACAAACATTTGGCCGCTTACGCGATGGCATTAAACCAGAAACTCCGGTACGGAATGTAGAAGAGACTTTTGGCCAAGATTAGTGCAGCYAGGGTTTTAGCYCAATYGGGTGRTGAACTGAATCTTGAGGTCRTGGGTTTGAYGAAAACCCGCTTTGGAAAATATTTGCGTGGTAAAGCTYAGATAACTAGGTAACTTTGCCGAGTATAACCGGGTTTTATCACCATCAATACCCTTGACCTTATAGATCAGCCGGTAGCACAATTAGGTCACACTGAATCTATTTTAATATGTAAATTCTGCAACGTGCAGAGGGCTCGGAAAGGAGTCGTTACTTATGCCTGACGTGAACCAAGAAGCATTAACACCAATACGCTTGGAGGTCGCGCCTCTGCGAACTCGAATCATTGATGTGATGCGGCAAGCAATTGAGCGCGGTACACTTCAGCCAGGGCAGCGATTGGTCGAAAAAGAYTTGTGCCTGCAGCTTGGTGTAAGTCGCACGTCATTGCGCGAAGCTTTGCGYGGCCTTGAAGCGGAGCGGGTRATTGCSCCMACATCTGCACGAGGTTTAACCGTCGTTAAAATCAAACGACGCGATGCAGAAAACATCTATAGAATTCGTGCTGACCTGGAAGCTCTGATCGCTGAGCAATACATGGCCCGAGCATCAGACGAAGAAATTGTCGCTCTCAGCGATCTTTGTGACGAGTTGGCGGCGGCCTATAAAGGTAGTGATGTTATTGAAATTGTGGAGCTGAAACGCCGCTTCTACAATTATGCCTGTGCCGTAGCTGATAATGAAATTGCGTTGGATTTCCTTTCTCGTTTAACGCTTCGTACCGCTCAGTTGCGGTTTAAATCCACGGCACGCCGTGAAAGGCAGCTTCAAAGCCTCGCGGAAATCAAAAACCTGGCTGATGCTATCCGCAAACGCGATGTAGTTGCTGTTACCAAGGCGGTGCGTACGCACGTTATGAATGCAGCAAATTCTGCGCTGCCGTTTGCTGAGTAGTCCATTTCTGCTTTCAAGTTGCCTTTGCCTGCATCCGGTTGGTGCATGCTTTGGCTGTGGTTGCGGTTTGCATGTGCAAAGCGCGGTAGGTTGAAAATTGAAATAGACCTCAATTGAGGGTTGGATCGTTTAGCTATCCAGCCCGTGTTGGCGCGCATATTCTGTGCGCCATTCTCAATATCGACATATCGCTTCCCAACAGAAATATAGTTTGACTGCTGCCTAATCGGCTTCCGAACAATGGTCCGTGACTGGCGATCAGTCAGCCCGCCCGACCTGTTCTATTTTATTATGTAAAAACCCTTCGCTTAGAGAGAGTTGGCGAATAAATTTGCCTCTTTAGCCTTGCTCTGTTTTTTGTCATACGTTACTACGTAATACAAAATTACAGATCAATAGGTCGAACCAATGGCAGATACCGAAACTCCCTCCCAAGATGACACTATTAAGGGCGCAAATTCCTCAGCAGAGCTGTTTGCAGTTGAAGATAATTCCCCGGAAATGGAACTCATTCGCAACGCGCTGTTTCGCCAAATTGGCAAACCGTTAAAGCGTAAAGAGGATAAGCGGTTGGTAACCGGGCAGGGCCGTTTCAGCGATGATTTCTCAATGCCGGGGCAGGTATATGCCTGCATGGTCCGCTCGCCTTATGCGCATGCAAATATCGTATCTATCGATTCAACCGATGCAAAAAAAGCCCCCGGAATTGTCGGTGTTTTTACCGGACAAGACGTGCAGGATGATGGCTTGAACCCCATTCCGCACAATCCCGTTCCCTCAACAAATTTTGACATGAAGCTAACAGCACCAAATGGTGATGCCCCCTTTATTGGGCCGCACTATATTCTGCCGACAGACAAGGTGCGGCATGTGGGCGAAGCCGTTGCAGTTGTTGTTGCCGAAACGCAAGCTCAAGCATTGGATGCAGCAGAGCTTGTTGTTGTTGAGTATGAAGAGTTGCCTCACGTGGTACGCTCGCGAGATGCGGTCTTATCTGAGGCGCCAAATGTATGGGGCGAGATGTCGGGTAACGTCTTTATCGACTCAAAATTTGGAGACTGGGATGCCACAGATGCAGCTTTTGCCCGCGCAGCGCATGTAACAACGGCTGAGTATTTTCTTCAACGCGTGACCGCGGTTACGATAGAACCTCGTGCAGCGCTGGCTCATTTCGATCCTGAAACAGATCGCTACACACTCCTCGCTGGCTCCGGCGGCGCAGTGCGCCAAAAGGGCGAGCTATCGGCAATGCTGGGTATCGATAAACAGCGTTTGCGTGTGCAGTCTTACGATGTCGGCGGAAACTTTGGTGCGCGTAACCGTGTCTATGTCGAGTTTGGAATTGTGCTGTGGGCATCAGAAAAAATACGCCGACCGGTTAAATTTACCGCAACCCGGTCTGAAGCATTTTTGACAGATTATCAAGGGCGGGACCTGGTTTCCAAGGTTGAGCTTGCGCTTGATGCTGACGGTAAGTTTTTGGCTATGCGGGCTGATAATTTGTCCAATGTTGGCTCGCATTGTGTTTCGTTGTCTCCGCTGTCAAAGGGCTCTGGGCTCATCACGGGGTCTTACGATATTCCGGTTGCGGCCTTACGTGCGCGCGCTGTTTACACCAACACCATGGCAACGCAGGCTTATCGTAGTTCTGGTCGGCCTGAAGTGACCTATGCAATCGAGTGTCTGGTTGAAAAGGCAGCAGGTGAGCTTGGCATTGATCCGCTTGAACTGCGCCGCCGCAATTTGATTGATAAAAGCGCGATGCCTTACCGCAATGCGGTGGGGTCTCTCTATGATAGCGGCGAGTATGAATGCAACATGGACCGTGTGCTGGAGCTGGCCGATTGGACTGGGTTTGAGCAACGCAAGCAAGAAGCAGCGGATCGCGGCAAGCTTTTGGGTCGTGGGTTCGCCAACTACGTAGAAAGCTCCATCGGTTCACCCAAGGAACGTGCAGAGATTGAGGTGCGACCAGATGGTTTCATTGATGTCGTAATTGGCACGCAGCCAAGTGGCCAAGGCCACGAAACTTCATTTGCGCAGGTCGTGGCTGATATGCTGCAAACCGATGCGGAACAAGTGAACATTATTCTTGGTGATACCGATATCGTCAGTGTTGGTGGTGGCTCGCATTCAGGGCGCTCCATGCGGCATGCTGGCACGGTGATGGCCATGGCGTCCGCTGATCTATTAAAAGTGGCGCGARAGCGGGCCGCTTCATTATTTGACGTTGATGCCAAGGATTTGGAATTCAATGAAGGCCACTTCATTGTTGCCGATACCAACCACCAAATAAGCTTGCACAAATTGGCGGAAGCTACGGCAGATCAGGGGGCGTTGCGTGCAGCACGTACTAACGAAATGCACACTCCGGTATTTCCAAATGGTGCTGCCATTTGTGAAATCGAAATTGATCGCACAAATGGGTTCCCTAAAATAACCCGCTACACCACGGTTGATGATGTCGGCAGATGTATCAATCCATTGATTGTTCACGGCCAAACGCATGGCGGCATCGCCCARGGTGTGGGGCAGGCTYTGTGGGAGGAATGYGYTGTTGAYMTRGMRTCRGGYCAGCCRCTSGCCGGKACTTTCATGGATTAYGGSATGCCGCGTTCAGACAGCTTGCCAAATTTCAAAACTGATATTGCGGAAGTTTTCTCTCCGACCAACCCTCTGGGAATTAAAGCTGGCGGTGAAGGCGGAACCACGCCTGCATTGGCCACCGTTACCTTGGCCGTTTTGGATGCGCTGAAGCCTTTTGGCGTTCAAAACATCGACATGCCGCTAACGCCCTTCAAAATCTGGCAAGCGATGAACAGCAACAAATCAAGCCAAATTGATACAAATGGAGAAACAATATGACGACTTCCAAAACAGAAACTGTGCGCGTTATTGCTTTCCCCGGCGCACCCAATCTACCAACATTTGCGGCACTAGAACTTGGTTTTTTCAAAGACGAAGGCATCGATCTTCAGCTAGAGCTTACWCCAAGCTCTATTGAGCAAGCGCAGCGTGCAGCTGCCGGTGAATTTGATATAATCTGCACGGCATTCGACAATGTCGTCGCYTACAATGAAAAGCAGGGTGCCGCCGGGYCTGATATYGACCCGCAATACACGCTGATTATGGGTGCYACTCAGTTGGATCTTAGCCTTGTGAGCGCSYCTTCTGTGAAGAGTGTTGCGGACTTRAAAGGYRAGACAATTGCGCTGGATGCTTTGTCCACCGGATTTGCTTTTGTGCTYTACGATATGCTGGAGCAAGCCGGTTTGCAGAAGGATGATGTCGAGTTYGTTGCGGTYGGWGCGACACCAAAGCGSTGGCATTCTGTGCGYGATGGAGARCAYGCTGCKACTTTGACAATTGAGCCTTTCACCTCAATTGCGCGCGCAAACGGYTTCAATGTTTTGGAAAGYTCTTCTCAGCTCTACGATAGTTATCAGGGTGGCACCATTGCTGCTCGCGGCGCTTGGCTGTCGACGCACCAGGATCAGGTGCGTGCATTTATCCGCGCTTATTTACGCGGTCAGGAATGGGTTCTGGACGAGAAAAACGCCGATGCAGCCGCTGCATTGTTGCAAGCTAGAATGCCTGCCATCCAGCCTCGCGCAATCGCGGCCGTTATGAAGAGCGTGAAGTCACCTTTGTCTGGCTTAACGCCTGACGCTGCCATTCTTCGAGAAGGTATGAAGAAGGTTTTGGAGCTTCGCAGCCGCTTTGGAGATTGTGCGGCGCCGCTGTCAGATCCTGAGCGCTATTTCGATCTGTCTCATTACCAGTCGGTCGTCAGCAAATAAAACTTCGAAAAGAGAACAAAAATGGAAATGACTGGTGCGCATGATATTCCGGTCCCGCGCGAACGGGTCTGGGCTATGTTGAATGATCCACAAGTGCTGCGGGAGTGTATTCCGGGRTGCAGYAATCTTAGCGGCTCTGCTGAAGAGGGGTTTGCTGCAACRGTGCGYATTAAGCTTGGCCCKGTAAAAATTACCTTTAATGGCGAGGTGGAGTTGAGCGATATTCGCSCGCCRGAGAGCTATAGAATTTCTGGTGAAGGCAAGGRTGGCGTCGCCGGGTTTGCAAAGGGTAGYTCACTTGTCACGCTGACAGAAACCGATACCGGAACATTGCTGAATTATGTRGTTGATGYGCAAATTGGTGGGAAGCTGGCGCAAATTGGCGCTCGGTTAATCGACAGCACATCCAAGAAATTAGCAAACCAGTTTTTTGAAAAATTTGTTGCTTGTTGCGCTCAARTTRATGCCGGTGAGGGRGCCTCAAATGAGTGAAGTCACCATCAATGTAAACGGCCAGGATTATTGTAAAGATGTTGAAGGCCGCACACTTCTTGTYACATTTTTGCGAGAGACYTTAGGGCTWACCGGCACYCATGTTGGATGTGATACCACCCAGTGTGGTGCGTGCACGGTTCTGCTTGATGGCGTGTCAGTGAAGTCTTGCACAGTTCTGGCAGCCTCAATTGATTCACGTAAGATCATCACTATTGAGGGATTGGCTGATGGCGATCAGCTACATCCGATCCAGAATGCATTYCACGAGCATCACGGCYTGCAATGCGGTTTTTGTACRCCAGGGATGATTATGGCGGCMGCTGATATGATCCGCCGACATMAYGGCATTCTGGANNAGGCAATTGTGCGYAGCGAGCTGGAAGGCAATTTRTGCAGATGTACGGGCTATCACAACATCATTAAATCCATTCTTGCCGCCGCTGAAGACTTCAAAGTGAACGGCGATGCAGCGCTGGACCATGTTTTCGAGGGGGGATGCAATGTATAATACCGAGTATAATTGCCCAAAAACGTTGRCTGAGGCACAAACTCAATTTGCCTCTTATGACGASCCTGCTTTTCTGGCGGGAGGTCATACGCTTTTACCAACCATGAAAATGCGCCTGGCATCCCCTGATGGGCTAATTGATGTTACGGGCATTCCAGAATTACACGGTATAAGCCTTGAAGGTAAGCGGCTTGTTATTGGTGCTGCAACTTGCCATGCCCATGTCGCAAAATCAGYCATTGTTAAAGAAAATGTCCCCGCATTAGCTTTGTTGGCTGGATCAATCGGGGATGTTCAGGTGCGCAATAGGGGCACCATTGGGGGCTCWGTYGCTAATAACGWTCCTGCTGCYGACTACCCTTCTGCGGTATTGGCGYTRAACGCTGYTATCACSACYAATTTGCGCGAAATAGCTGCTGCTGACTATTTCGAGGGCCTTTTTTCAACGTCATTACAATCTGGTGAAATCATACTGAAAATCGGATTTGAAGTACCAAAAACTGCCGGATACGCCAAGTTGCGGAATCCTGCCTCACGGTATGCTTTTGCGGCAAGCTTTGTTGCATGTTTTGAAGATGGCTCCATTAATGTAGCTGTTACCGGCGCTGGAAATGATGGCGTTTTTCGTTGGACGGAAGCCGAACAAATCCTGTCTGATCGTTTTGATGGTAGYGAACTCGCACARGTAGCTCCAGACGTGGATGACATGTTGGAAGATCTGCATGCATCGGGTGAATATCGATCTGCCTTGGTTGTTGATACAACACAGCGTGCTGYTAAGAATATGGGCGGCGCARATATTACCTGAGCCRGCTWGAAGCACATGGCCTATGTGACTTTAAAACCTAGATTAAGCATTGCGGAATTTACTTTCTAAAACCCTGATATCAGCGGCTCCGATTGGTGCCGCTGANTTTTTTTGAAATGGGYTCAACCTGATATAGCCCTCCGCCGGAGGTAATGAGGGTTTTGCGCYGCTACAATCTGTTAAGYTTGGTTACGTAGATGGAKGATTATTRCYYSGGTGTGTTTTGATTGTTGGTTGACATAAACMGCATCAAAWTTTAAAGTTCGTATATTGCACATAGTTCGAATAACGAACATTGGGAATGAGTGRATYTGATATGCAAGTATGAACMTTTAGCAGTGAATGTTGTCATGCCATCCACTTAAGCAGGAAACAATCTGYCATCCTTTCCCACAYCCGCTCGAAGCTGGAAACGATAAAACCCATCCAAAGAGGACATTATGAAGAGAATTTCGATCAAGTCGCTGGCGCTTTCCGCCATCATTGGTGCAGCAGGAATGTTGTCATTTACAAGTGCATCACTCGCTCAGGAAGTAACCTTGAAGCTGCATCAGTATTTGCCTGCACAAGCGCATGTGCCGAAGAATGTTCTTAAAGTTTGGGCCGATAAGGTTGAGAAGGATTCAGGTGGRAAAATAAAAATTGCTCATTACCCTTCCATGCAACTTGGCGGCAAACCGCCTGAGTTGATGGATCAGGTACAAGATGGTGTKGTTGATATAATCTGGACAGTTATTGGTTACACGCCGGGTCGTTTTCCGCGCACTGAAGTTTTTGAATTGCCATTCATGTTGACCAATGCAGAAGCCGTGTCACGGGCATTCTGGGAAATGTTTGAAAAGGACATGAAGGACAACGAATTCAAGGACGTTCATGTTCTTGGTGCGTGGGTGCATGGGCCGGGTGTCATCCATTCGGCAACACCCGTGAACAGCGTTGCTGATATGAAAGGCCTGAAAGTCCGGGGTGCATCGCGCGCCGTTAACATGCTACTTAAAGAGTTGGGCTCAACGCCTGTTGGCATGCCGGTGCCCGCCGTTGCTGAAAGTCTCTCAAAGGGTGTCATTAATGCAACCACTATTCCATGGGAAGTCGTAAAAGCCCTCAAAGTGCCAGAGCTGGTGCATAATCATACCGAGTTTACCGGCAAAGGGCTTTATACGCTTACTTTTGCCCTTGTCATGAATAAGGATAAGTATGAAAGCCTGCCCGATGATTTGAAAAAAGCAATCGATGATAATTCCGGTATGGAGTTTTCAGCCTTTGCCGGAAAAACTCAGGCCGCCTTTGGGCCTCCAAGCCGAGATGCTGCCATAAAAGCAGGAAATAACGTCATTACCTTGAGCGCAGAAGACAGCGCGAAATGGCACAAAGCCTCGCAGCCAGTTTATGAAAAATGGGCAGCCGATATGGATTCTAAAGGCTATGACGGCAAGGCCTTGATCGCAGAGGCTCAGGCCCTGATTAAAAAGTACACCGACGCGCAGAAATAAGCCGTTGTGAGATAATTTGAGGTGGGTATCTGTAAAAAGTGCTCGCCTCAAAATATTGTTGCATAAGCCCTAACAGGCTGCATCGGTGAGCAGCTAATTTTGTGGAAATTTTGGATGAAAATTGGTCGTGCCATAGAGTGGCTTGCTCGAATGCTTGCATTGGTGGGGGGAAGCGTCCTCGTYATTATCGCAATGCTCACCTGTGTATCGATTGTTGGACGTGCCTTTATTTCCATTGGCCTTGGTCCAATACAGGGTGATTTCGAGCTGGTCGAGGCTGGCGCGGGTTTCGCTGTATTTGCGTTTCTGCCCTGGTGTCAAATCAACCGGGGCCACGCATCGGTTGATGTCTTTACCAATTTTCTTTCGCCATTGATCAATAGATGGATCGACCTCATTAGCGAGGTACTCATGACGATAGCCATTTTCATCATTGCATGGCGGTTATGGGAGGGAACGYTGGTCAARATGCGCTATGGCGACACCACCTTCATTCTTGARTTTCCAATTTGGTGGGCWTATGCCGCCAGCCTGTGCGCTGCACTGATCGCCTGTGTCATCGCCCTCTATATGGTGAGCGTTCGTGTGCAGGAGGTTTTCACCGGAAAATCTAAATTACGTTCGGAATCGGGAGCATTCCATTGAGTACTATAGAAATTGGCATATGGTCGTTTCCCATCCTCTTAATAATGATTTTCTTGCGCATCCCAATTGGCCTTGCCATGCTGATTGCCGGATTTGTGGGCTCTTATCTGCTCGGCGATAGTTGGCTTCCTATTCTGTCCAAGCTAAAGAACGAGACCTATTCAACTTTCTCCAGCTATTCCCTGACTATTGTACCGTTGTTCCTGTTGATGGGGCAATTTGCAAAGCTGGGCGGCATGTCACAGTCGCTTTTCAAGGCAGCGGAAACATGGATGGGGCACAAGAAGGGCGGCGTTGCGATGGCTGCAATCGGGGCCTGTGCTGGTTTTGGTGCCATTTGCGGCTCGTCGCTGGCAACCGCTGCTACGATGAGCCAGGTTGCTCTGCCCGAACTGCGTCGTTACGGTTATTCCGGCACGCTTGCCACAGGCACATTGGCCGCCGGTGGTACGTTGGGAATATTGATCCCTCCCTCATTCGTCTTGGTCATTTATGCCATTTTGACCGAGCAAAATATCGCCAAACTTTTCATTGCGGCTCTTATTCCAGGAATTCTTGCTGCAGTCGGTTATATCATCGCCATTGCGATTTATGTTCGTATCTTTCCAAATTCGGCAGGAACGAGGGAGCGCGCGCCATACAGTGAGCGTTTCCGCGCGTTGATAGACGTGTGGCCAGTATTGGTGATCTTTTTGGCCGTTGTGGGCGGTATTTATATGGGTTGGTTCACGCCAACTGAAGGGGCGGCAGTTGGCGCTATTGGAACCGGCATTCTTGCCTATTTTAATGGCGGCCTTACAAGAAAGTCCTTGGTGACTTCTATTCTGGCTACCGCATCAGCCACGGGCATGATTTTCTTCATTGTGTTTGGCGCCAGCATTTATAATGGGTTTCTGGCATTGGCGCAGGTTCCCCAAGAGGTTGCGGCGTGGGTTGTCCTTCAAGATCTGGGGCCCTGGACCGTCCTAACCTTGATCCTGCTGATCTATCTACTGTTGGGATGTGTGATGGATTCACTCTCCATGATCTTGCTGACCATCCCAATATTTTTCCCGATTGTTGCGGGACTTGATTTTGGATTATCGCCAGATGAGCTCGCCATTTGGTTTGGTATTCTGGTTTTGATTGTTGTGGAGGTCGGGCTCATAACCCCGCCGGTCGGCATGAATCTCTTTGTCATCAACGCTATGGCAAAGGAAACGCCGATTGCGGCCACTTATCGTGGTGTTTTACCGTTCATCGCCTCGGACTTAATCCGAACGACAATTCTTGTGATGTTTCCCTCAATTACGCTTGCCCTAATGCGTTTTCTCTACTGAAGAACGCCTCAAAGTGTACGCGACAAGGCATCGGCATGTTTCTTGAGTATGGGAAAACAATCATGCTTCAATTGCTTGTTAGAAATTCTGGCATTCAACGCACTCATGCTCAATGTGGCGATGATTTTTCCGTCGGGGCTACGCACTGGAACGGCTATTGATATCAAGCCTTCTTCCAGTTCCTCTGAGCTGATCTCCATTTGTTGGATACCTGCCAGGTGTATCCGCGTGACCAGTTTGTCCTTGTCTGTCATTGTCGATTTGGTCAAGGCAATCAGGTCCGTATTCTTCAAATATGTTGTCAGTTCATCAGCGCTGAATGCGGCCAATARAATRCGSCCSGTYGCAGATGCATAAGCGGGCAATCTATGACCGATTTTTGCAATACTGGTGACGATACGCTCTGCTTCGGCGCGCGCTATGAACACTGAATATCCATCTTCAAGCACCGCCAATGCGATGGATTCATTAAGCTCGTCTCGTGCATTTTCCAGATGAGTTTGCGCAAGTTGCGGCAAAGATGTGGCTTCGTAATAGGCAGCGCCCAGCCGCAACATCCGCGGGGTTGGGCGAAATTGCGAACYGTTTTTATTCAAATATCCCAGTTCAGCGAGCGTCAGCAAACAACGACGAGCACTTGCCCGTGAAATATCTGTATTTTGTGCCGCGTCGGATACCGTCAAATATTCATGGGTTTTGCCGAAAGACTCAATAATTGCCAGTCCCTTGGCTAATCCAGCCATGCCTTCCGGCGTGCGGACCGCTTTTGCTTGCTTCTTGCTTTTCTCATCGACCATCTCAGGCATATCCAACAATTGGCGTTTCGTCTTTTCGAGCAAGATTTAACACCGTTTCTTCAAACGGAGTTATTGCTGAGGTTTGCAAGGGATGCAAATTGCTTGTTGGCGGCATGTGTTTTGATGACCTCAAAATGCCTGTGGCACGCATTTTTCCCATTTTATTGAGCGAGCATGCCGGCCAATAACTGAAGACATGGCAACAATCATTTTGAAGGTGTTTGTCAAACATTTTGGCTCGGCTCGTGACTTGGTGCGCACGCATCATTGGTTTCTTTCAACCCCTTGACTATCCATAGCGTATTTTGCATATTGTACGTATAACGTACTGTGTTCGAATATCGAACTATTTGTGGAATTCTACCGAAATGAAGAATGAGCTGAATGTTGCTATTGTTGGCGGTGGAATCGGCGGGTTATTTACCGCGAATGCATTACTTAAACACGGCATTAATGTTTCTGTCTATGAGCAGGCACCTGAACTAGGTGAAGTTGGGGCAGGTGTGATGATAACCCCAAATAGCATGCGGCATTTGCAAAGAGTTGGACTGGGCGATGCGGTTGAAAAATGGGGCAGTTTGATTGGTTCAAAGTCAAAATATTATCGCTATGATGGTTCCCCAATTTCCGGGGTTCAAGTGACAGATTCAGCCGGTTGGAATGCCGTGTATGGGATGCACCGGGCAGACATGATTTCTCTGCTTGCCGATGGCCTGCCTGAAGGCATTGTACATGAGGGGCATCGCTGCATTGGTTTTGAGCAAAGCCCGGACAAAGCCACTATAAGCTTTGAAAATGGCGCTAAAGTTGAAGCGGATATTGTCATCGCTGCCGATGGTATTCACTCGACCCTGCAGCATTATGTCGTGCCGCCCGCTGATCCGGTATATTCAGGTTCATTGGCGTATCGCGGGACCATTCCCCATGAATTAATGCCTGGCTGGCCCATGGATGTTTGGCAAATGTGGCTCGGCGAGAACAAACATTTTCTGGTGTTTCCTCTTAGGGCAGGAAAAATCATTAATTTTGTTGGGTTTGTTTCGGCAGATGTGGCGGAACGCGAATCCTGGTCTGAGCCGGGTAGCTCGGATATGTTGCGCGCCGAGTTTGCCGGTTGGGACGATAAGCTGGTTGAATTGCTGACCCATGTGGAAAAGACTTTTCGATGGGGGCTGTTTGACCGCGACCCTCTTGATCATTGGATCAATGGCCGCCTTGCGTTGCTCGGGGATGCGGCCCACGCAATGCTGCCGCATCTTGGCCAAGGCGCAAACCAGTCCATTGAAGATGGTATGGCATTCGCGACAATATTATCAAAAACCAGCTCAGGTGATTTTGCTCAGGCGCTGGATGCCTATCAAAACTTCCGATTGGAGCGTGTCGCAAGTGTCCAAACAAATGCTAGGAAAAATGGTTTGCGCTACGATTCCTTATGCAATGATCTTGAGGTTCGGGATGCAGAAATTAAAGCCCACGCGACTTTTCGGAAAACCATTTATGACTACGATGTCGTAGAGAAGTTAAACGCAATGTAGGCCCTATGCGATAACGCTTTACCTTGGCATTGGCCAACAGGGCTTCTCTGGTATGCCGCCGACATAGGCATGTTAATTTAATGGCCAGTCTAGCTCTCGGGGAGCATCCTTTTGGGTTGGGTATTATGTTGTGCTCGACAGGATTGTGCGTAGCGTTTCGACCATTTGATCAATGTGTTTATGCTCCACGATCAAGGGTGGAGACAGAGCGATGATGTCAGCGGTCACACGGATCAAAACCCCGGCTTCAAAACAGGCTGTGAAGACGTCATAACCTCGGCTGCCGGGTGAACCATCCCTGCTGGCAATTTCGATGCCGGCAATAATGCCAAGGTTTCGGATATCAATGACATGTTTGGCATCTCGAAGACTATGCATTGCAGTCTGCCAATAGTCTTCAATTTCTGCACCGCGTGTCAGCAAACCATCACGCTGATAAATGTCGAGCGTAGCAAGACCTGCTGCACATGAAACCGGATGGCCAGAATAGGTAAAGCCATGAAACAGCTCGATCATATTTTCTGGACCACTCATAAATGCGTCATGAATGTGGTTTTGTGCAAATACGGCGCCCATTGGTAGGGCACCATTGGTTAAGCCCTTGGCAGCCGTGAACATGTCGGGCTTCACGCCAAAATATTCAGTGGCGAAAGGTGACCCTAACCGTCCAAAGCCAGTGATAACTTCGTCAAAAATAAGCAGGATGCCATGTGTGTCGCAGATTTTGCGCAGACGTTCGAGATAACCTTTCGGTGGAATAAGAACACCCGTGGACCCCGCCACCGGCTCCACAATAACCGCTGCAATGGTCTCTGCGCCGTGAAGCGCAACAATATTCTCCAAATTATCCGCTAAATGTGAGCCCCATTCCGGCTGTCCTTTGGTAAAAGCGTTATGCTCCAAAGAATGCGTGTGAGGAAGATGGTCAACGCCCGTAAGAAGCGAGCCGAACTGACGTCTATTACCAACAATACCGCCGACTGAAATGCCGCCAAAGCCGACACCGTGATACCCGCGTTCACGGCCGATCAATCGGGTTCTTGTGCCTTCACCGAGTGCGCGGTGATAGGCCAGCGCTATCTTGAGTGCCGTATCAACAGATTCTGAGCCAGAACCGGTGAAAAACACATGATCGAAACCTTCAGGCGCAATCTGTTTTAGGCGCTCCGCGAATTCAAATGCAATTGGGTGCCCAAGCTGGAACGAGGGCGCGTAGTCGAGAGTGGAGAGCTGATTGTGAACGGCGTCCGCAATTTCGGCATAGCCATGACCAGCGTTGCAGCACCAAAGCCCTGCTGTGCCATCAAGTATTTGTCTATTATCAGCACTTTGATAAAACATGCCCTTTGCGGACGTAAGCATTTTGGGGCTTTTCTTAAACTGTCGGTTGGCTGTAAACGGCATCCAATAGGCATCAAGCGGTTGGTTTGTATCCGAAAAACTCTGTGGCTGTGGGGTATTCATCATACGTCTCCAATTTTCACCAATTGGATCATTGTTTTAATTATCAGAAAAGTCTGTTTATTCTATTTGGTAACATGCTGTATTATAGGCATTAAATATAATTCGTTTAGGATATTTAACATGGTAAACAGCAGTGATTTCACAAAGGAGGTTGGACAACGACTGCGCGCTATTCGATTAGCTCACAAACTTTCCCAACGAGAACTGGCGAAGAAAGTTGGTGTGACCAATGGGACGATCTCCTTGATTGAATCAGGGAAAATGAATACTTCTGTCAGCGCTCTGAAACGAGTTCTTGAGGGTATTCCAATGGGTATGTCCGAATTTTTCTCCTACGAGCTAGAGCGATCTGAGAAGGTGTTCTTTTCTGCACAAGAGCTGACTGAAATCGGGAAAGGTCGCATTTCCTACAAGCAAGTTGGCAGCAATCTTTTTGGCAACAGCCTTCAAATGCTTCACGAAGTGTATGAACCGGGCGGTGACACAGGTCGCGTCATGCTGAGCCATGAAGGGGAGGAAGCTGGTATCGTATTGGAAGGCCGATTGGAGGTCACCGTTGGCGATCAACGCAAACTACTTGGACCGGGCGACGCCTATTTGTTTGAAAGCACCCAGCCTCACAGATTCAAATCAACCGGGCCGGACAGGTGCGTTGTCGTGAGTGCTTGCACCCCGCCAAGTTTCTGAGCGTGGCATCAGAAAAGCCCTAACCTTCGAGCGTTCTTCTTCCAACTGGCGAGGCGCTTTTTTGAYACTTCAGGATTGGYTTCAGCYACCCTATCCACSAGTAGRGCTAARGTGRCATTGAGGCCAATTGTGGATTCCAAAAACAAACCKGTGTTGGACGGAGCGTAAAGCGCTGCATCCGCAACTTCAGAACTCCAGTGGCAAAACTCGTCAGAAACCACAATGCAGGAGCGTCCCTGCYTTTTTGCGATCTTTGCAAGCTCTTGCCCCTCTCGGGCATACGGAACAACATCAATCAGGATGATACATTCATCCTGTGCATCCTCCTTCTTGGTATCCAACCATTCACCAAGCATGCCRTCATGGGGYGAYAGATATTGGACATTTGGGCGCGCAATAGATAGGCGGCGGGCAAAATCTTCCGACAAGCCGCGCACAGATTGAAATCCCGTAACAAAGATCTTTTTGGACTGCGAAATGAGTTCATTTGCTCGCAACCAATGGTCATTGCCTGTTTGTTCAAAGACGGTACGGATGACAGAAAGYTCAGACTCCATCACCTGGTTAAGYGCTTTTCCAATGTCATTYGAGGGGRSMTGGGAGCTTCCCCCWACGGCATAATGTTGCCGYAAAAKCTCCTTCARATCYTTGGTGCCATTATACCCYAAACGGCGCATYAAYCGYCCAACAGTGATTTCACTAACATCAACCCTTAGGGCCAATGATTTCCCCGTTTCCGGGCCAATTGTGTGGACATTAAGCAGCATAAATTGAGCGATCTTTGCTTCCTGCTTCGGCAAGGTTGGAAGCGCTTGTTCGAGCTTGCCGACCAAGTCTCCCAGCGGGCCTTGTGGAAACGATGCGAAACCCGATGACATGAACAACTCCAAATAAGACAGAATAATAACATTTGACTATTTTGTTACTAAAATGTCAATTTTAACGTCATAAACGCCAATTCACCCACGACAAACTTATCGTGAAAGAGATACTTCCAGGGAGGAAACTATGAAGAAACTCAACCTAACAAAAGCTGCTCTCGCAGCCGTCATAGGACTAGCAATTCCAACTCTAGCGGCAGCAGAAGAAAAGCTCAGCCTTTATAATTGGGGAGATTATATCAACCCCAAAGTCCTGACTAAATTCACCGAAGAGACCGGCATTAAAGTTTCGCTGGATACCTATGGTACCAACGAAGAAATGCTTGCCAAAATTCAAGCCGGTGCGAGCGGATATGATATTATTTTCCCATCCGTGCATATGCATGACATCATGAGCCAGCTAAATCTGCTTGAAAAAACAGACATTGGTTCAAGCCCAGATTTCAAAAATATTGATCCACAATTCATCCGCGCGAGTACGGATCCAAAAGCTGAATATTGCCTACCGTATGCTTGGGGGAATGTTGGCATCGTTTACAATAAGAATATAGTCAAAGACATTACCGGTTGGGCAGATCTGTTCAAACTGGCAGCCAGTGGCGAAAAAATCATTCTTCTCGACGATCCGCGTGAAACCATTGGCATTGGACATATTCTTAATGGCACATCGGTGAACTCTACCGATGAAGCAGAAGTTGTTGCCGCCGCACAGGTCATCAAAGACAATTTGAAAAATGTCTCCGCATTTTCATATGACTCTATTCCGTTAGTAACATCCGGGGATATTGCAGCTGCGCACTGGTATGTCGGAGCGAATATTTTCGTTCAACAGCACCCTGATGTGCTGGGCTATATCATCCCCAAAGAAGGCGCGACAATGTATCAAGAAGATATGTGCGTCCTGAAAAACGCCCCGAATAAATCCAACGCTAAAAAGTTTTTGGAATTCTATCTTAAACCAGAAATCGCAGCGTTGAATGTCGAGCAACAGATGAATGGAACGCCGAACATTCCAGCTCAAAAGCTCATCCCGGAAGCAATCTCCAGTAATGCGACGATTTATCCTCCCGCAGATATCCTTGCAAAGCTTCAGATATTTGTGGACCTTGGTCAGGACCAGAAGCTGTACAACCGAGAATGGACAGCAATCAAGACATCTCAATAATTCTGAGAACTCAAACTTGATCTTAGGTGCAGCAGCGATGTTGCTGCACCTCACTGAACGTAGATACTGTGGGTAGTTATGACTCCAATTTTAAGCATCAGTGATGCAACAAAACGCTATAATACACCTGATGGAAACGTCATCACCGCTCTTAATAATATTTCGCTGGTGGTTGAACAAAATGAATTCGTTACTCTGCTGGGGCCCTCTGGATGCGGCAAAACTACTTTGCTTAGAGCCATCAGTGGATTTGAAGATCTAGAAAGTGGTTCGATACAAATTGATGGTGCTACCGTAACCCATCTGCCTGCCCATAAACGGCCAGTGAACACAGTATTCCAAAAATATGCTCTATTTCCTCACATGACCATTTCTGGCAATGTCGCCTACAGTCTGGAAGTGTCGGGGGTGAGCAAACCAGAAATCACCACCCGAGTTGGCAAAATGCTCGAACTCGTCGGGTTGGGGGGATTTGAAGGCCGAAAGGTCAATCAGCTTTCAGGTGGCCAGCAGCAACGTGTCGCGCTGGCGCGCTCATTAATTGCGCAACCCAAAATCCTGCTGCTAGATGAGCCTTTATCTGCATTGGATAGAAACCTGCGCCACAAGATGCAGCAGGAGCTCAAGACGCTGCAGGAAGAAATCGGTATCGCCTTTGTTTTCGTGACACATGATCAGGAAGAAGCTCTGACCATGTCCGATCGGATCGTCGTATTATGTGACGGTAAAATTCAACAGCTAGGCACGCCAGAAGGTATCTACAGACGCCCCGAAAACGAGTTTGTCGCTCGTTTTATTGGTGAGGGAAATCTCTTTGATGGAGAAATTACCCAATCAACGGCCAAAGGTGCGAGCGTCACGCTCACCACAGGGCAGCAAACCACTGTTTCACAATCTGGATTAAACAAGGGYGACAAGGTTAAAYTGCTCGTCCGTCCGGAGGATGTTCTGATTGGAAAAGGTTTGRGTACAAATGAYCTTACGTTTAATGYCACKGTAGAYCATGTAAGTTTTGTYGGYGCGGAATATCAGATTCTTGCAACGGCAAAAGATGGAACGYCGGTCAAAGCCACTTTTAGGCCAGATGTTGAACACCGCGATGAAATTGCGGGCGCCGGATCGGGTATCTGCTTGTATGTGCCAAAAGAAGCACTTCATGTGATCACCAAGGAAAAAGTATTCTAATGGCTTCTTTGGAAACCAATGAAGGGCGCAAACATGTGATGTTGCTGGGGCTGCTTGCCCCTCCAACCATCTTTCTTGCCATATTCTTCYTGGCACCTTTGACAATCATGGTCATCTATAGCTGGCTTGAGCCAGGGCTTTATGGTGGCGTTATCTGGAATTTCTACGATCTCAATTATGGACGCATTCTTGGATGGGCAGATTCCAAATACGAAAAGTTTGATTTGGTCTATCTGGGCATTTTCTTAAAGTCTGTTCGGCTGGCGCTGATCACAGTCTTTATCTCTATGATCACATGCTACCCTGCAGCATTCTGGATCAGTAGAATGAGTGCAGGAAAAAAGAACTTCTTTCTGTTCCTGATCACACTGCCATTCTTTGTCAGCCTGATCTTGCGATTGTTTGCCTGGGTACTCATTCTCAGGCCAACCGGGTTTCTCAATCAGGCATTATTGGGCTTGGGCATCATCTCTGAGCCACTCCAAATCATCTTTACAGATGTGGCTGTGATCATCGGGATGACTTACATCTTTATCCCGTTCATGTTCCTGCCGCTCTACGCCTCAATTGAGAAATTAGATCGCTCTCTCTTGGAAGCCTCAGCTGATTTGGGTGCAACGCAGTTTCAAACGTTTAGGCGTGTCATCTTCCCGCTTACACTGCCCGGCATTATCGGTGGTTCCATCATCGTCTTTATTCCAGCGCTGGGGAACTTCATTGTCCCTTCTGTTCTGGGCGGTGCCAAAGTATTGATGATTGGAAATCTGATTGAACAGCAATTCCTTTCCGCCAGAAACTGGCCATTCGGATCAGCGCTTGGCATGATCGTGATGGCTTCGGTACTTTGTTTGCTGATCTATTACGTAAAGATCATGGCGCGTGAAGACCAAATGACGAGCGCTCCAACCGTTAAGGAGGGACCGTGACATGAAATATTTTAAACTCCTTAAGTCGAGCACACTATCCGTATATGGATATTTTTTCTTTGCATTCGTCTATGCACCAATCTTCCTAATCGTGATCTTCTCGTTCAACTCCAACCCGGTCAATATGATGATCTGGGAGGAATTCACCTTTGATTGGTACAAGACGATTTTCGGTTTTACGTCGGCCGCAACTGAATCTGCTCTTTATCTAGATTCAACCGATCGCCTCTACGCGGCTGTTCAAAACAGCCTGACAATTGCGCTCACAACAACATTTGTCGCGACAATTTTTGGGACTGCGATTGCACTTGCCGTTGCACGTTTTCAATTCAGACTTAAGGGCTTTTACCGGGCTCTGATGTTCTTGCCCATGATTATGCCAGATATCATTCTTGGTATTGCGCTTCTAATCTTCTTTGTCAGCGTCGGAATTCATTTGTCTGTCGTCACGATTATAATCGGCCATTGCACGTTTCTTATCAGTTACGTCTTCATCGTCGTTTCAGCGCGTATCGCAGACATGGACGAAACACTTGAGGAAGCATCAGCTGATCTTGGCGCAAATGGCTGGGTTACGTTCAAGCGTGTCACACTACCCATGATCTCGCCGGGTGTTATCGGCGGCGCTTTACTTGCCTTCATTATCTCCATGGATGATCTGGTGATCACTTATTTTATCGCAGGTGTTGATAGCCAGACCTTGCCTGTTTTCATCTATGGAATGTTGCGTCGAGGCATCAAGCCTGAAATCAACGCAATCGCGACAGTCATGCTTCTTTTTTCAATCATTATTGCTTCGGTGGGTCTCAATATGAGATCAAGAAAATCATAATATGACAGMTTCTATTTTAAAAAAGSCACGTGCCCGCGATCTTGGTCTCCCGTTCAAAGGAGAAACTGGAACGAGCAATTCAATAACGGATGTTCCAGGTGTTKTGGTTGGATATGAAACGCTTTCTTCGCATTTAAATCCCGCTCTGCAAACCGGTGACCTACCCRTTCAGACAGGGGTAACTGCAATTCTGCCCAGAGGGTTTGATAAAATCCCTCGCCCAGTATGGGCAGGTCAGCATTCGCTGAACGGCAATGGGGAAATGACCGGAACGCACTGGATAAAAGATGGTGGSTATYTCGTTGGGCCTATAATGATTACCAATTCGCATTCTGTTGGACCYGTTTATGACGGTGCCACGCGCTGGRTGRTTGAGYACTACGCAGASAGTTGGCAGAATAATCACCTTTGGGCCATGCCAGTTGTCTCGGAGACCTATGACGGCGTCCTCAATGACATCAATGGTTTTCATGTCACAAAGGAYCACGCCCTTTCCGCCATTAGATCAGCAATCTCCGGGCCCATTGCAGAAGGCAATGTTGGCGGCGGCACCGGCATGATCTGCTACGAATTTAAAGGTGGGACGGGATCTTCATCTAGAAAGCTGGAAATAGACGGCGAAAGCTTCACGCTCGGTGTTTTAGTGCAAGCCAACCATGGAATACGGCCCTGGTTAACTGTGCAGGGCGTAACGGTTGGACAAGAAATGTTGGAAGATCGAATTCCTGATTTCAAAACCGAGCGCGGATCAATTGTATCCATCATCGCAACCGATTTACCACTTTCATCTGGTCAACTTGAGAAACTCTCAAGGCGGGCCACAATTGGTATTAGTAAGTCGGGATCGCCCGGCGGCAATAATTCTGGCGATATTTTTCTCGCCTTCAGCACGGCAAATGAAATGGACCTTCCTCAGTTGTCTGGGCCATGGCGGGACATCAAATGCCTAAATGATCAGTTTCTAGACCCTGTCTATCTTGCTGTGGTGGAAGCCATAGACGAAGCAATTCTAAATGCAATGTTCGCCGCCACTGATGTGCCTACAGCGCGCCCGAGCGGGGCTGTCTGCAAGGCCATAGATACAGAACGGTTGGTCAAAATTTTAAAGTGCGACGGAAGCGTCTGAGCAAGCTAAATTCGCAGCGTCCGATCTAAGCGCCAAGTTTCTTCCAGCTCCAGATTTCTTCCAACTAATGTGGAGTCTTTGAGTTTTATTTAATGCCGCTAAGTGTCGTTTTTTTCGTCTTACATTCCATAGCATATTCTATAGACGACACCGCTCTTGGCCATCGAGATTTGGTTGAGCTGAATGCACACCTGAAACTATTGCTCAGGAGGTGATGGATACTGAGAATATTGTGAAGTGCCAAACTTCAAACCTCCGGTGAATAACTGTAAAGTAAGGTTTTGCGTATGAATTTCAGGCAGAACATGTCAAAATTTTAATGATTAAATCTATCTAGGGAATATAAATTTAGGTTTTAGGTTAAAGTAACCATGAAACACAAGGTGTTATTACTGTTAATGATATAGGTTTTTCTGAATATTTCACTACCCTCTTTGAGAGTTCTGTCGAATGCTATAGATAAGGAAGATGGAGGTGGGGTTCTCCTATTATAAATATGTAATTTCTTGACCAAGCGCCGCAGGTGCAAGAAGTTACATAACCGAGATAGCTACAAAAATTAATGCTGTTCTAGACGAACATGGTTTTTTTGACTTTCCATTTGGCTATGGAACTCAGAGTGAAAAAATTGCTGCTTTCGATCTTCTGGATGCCAATCCGTTATTCTCGTCCGATAAAAAAACGTCTCCCCAAAACCTGACCTTGGACCAACTAGTCAAAAATCAAACCACTCGTAAAGGCACCGCTGCAGATGGTGTTAGCCAATTGATTTTGCGTGCTGAGGTCAATGAGGATGTGTTAGTTACATTCAAGCTTGCCGATAGCCAAGATGGTGTGATTGAACCGCTCATGGAAGACAAGACTGTATTGCATGAAGCCGGTTTTCTGTCGGATGAAAAACACTATGCCTACGCACTTTATACACCTGCGGAAACATTCGATGTTTTGCAGCAAGGTGAAGTAGCCCCCAAAAGTCCTTTGACACCGCCCGAAAAACGCCTTGATGGCCATCACTTGCAAATTCGTGATGTCAAAATTCTCATTCAATCAAAGGATGGAAACATGGTATCAAAATCTCTGATTTTGGCCCGCCCGCCGGTGGTATTCGTTCACGGATTGTTTTCTGACCCGGTTCAAACCTGGATCAAGGCTCCTCCATGGCAGCACTTTTGGAGCGGGCTGGTTTCATTCCGTTCATGGCCAATTATCAGCGCACCAATGGCGCCGAAACCATGGCGCCAGGGAAAACGGATGAGGCATCTTGGCTGCGCAGCGGTACCAGTACCTTCAAAAGCAATTTTAATGTTGTTTGGGACAGTCCCTTGAAAGAGTTCGATGCAGCGCTCAATAGCACGATGCAGGACTATGGTTATTTTCAAAAACAACAGGGCTGGTTGGAACCGGAGGCAATAAATGCGCCAATATTGTCCGATCTACAAAAGCCCGATGGTAAGCACATTGGCGGCATCAAGCAGGACGTTGAATTCTACCGTAGCACGCTAGATCTGGCTGCAACACAGGCAATTGTTGTTGGCCATTCCATGGGTGGGCTTTTGGCGCGTGTTTGGGCCTCTGACTATTACAACAAGGAATACCGACGCCCTGAGAATTTTAATCAGGGTGATATCGACCGGTTATTAACGCTCAATACGCCGCATTTTGGCAGCGAATTGATGGAAATGAAAGATGCCATAAGCAAGGGAAATATTGGCGAGAAAAACTGGCATGATTGGGCTGAGGGCTTTTTAGTCAAGACGGTTTTGTGGTGGTATTTTGATCCTGAGCGAGGAGCTGTGCGCGATTTACAGCCGGGCAGCAAAGCGCTTAAAGAGATCGGCAAAACCGATGTTCCCTCTTATGCGATTGTCACAAGTGCAACATCGGGCGAAATCGGCACGGCCGAAAAGGACCCGCTGAAGCATTACAATTCCCTTTATACGGTTGCCGGGCAGATATTTTTTAATAACCAGCTGTTGTTGGATGATTTTGTCGAAGACCGGTACAAAATATGGGAACAAACGCCGAGCAAATATCGAAAAAACGTTACCGAGAGATTCCATTCTACAGACGAGAACAGGGTGGGAAAGAAAACCAATGCTCTCGACTTAACGGTTCCCGATAATCGAGAAAAATACAAAAGGCTCATTAATCGCAACATCAACGACAACGTCTTTTACTGGGCATCAATGCAAGATGCCGAATACCAGCGCAGTTTAGGGCAATCGATAGAGAATACTATCATCTCCCCATTTGGAATGTTGGATGTTCGCATGGGTAGCTATCAAGAAAAGGACTATCTTGATCTGGAATTGCTCAGCAATGATAGATTGGCGCGCTCAGGTGCAAAACAGACAATAGTATCGGACTATATCAATGAAGCTTCTAAGAAGGTTCCCCTGGTTTTCTTATCTATTTTGCGCGATTTGGTCTTCCATCAGGATCCCAATACCGATGCTGTGGTTCGTGTTGTTAGCCCCTGGCAAAATGGCCTGCTGGACCGGATCAATATGGCGGTTGCGAGAGCCGGTTATCAAGGTGGGTTGATCACTCATCACGGGCCGGAAAATCAATACAACGCATCGCCATATATTGATTATCCCATATTGGTGTTTGATCCAGGTTCCAATGAAAGCAAATCGGATGCTTCCAGCTACTTGATCCGCCAGGGGCCACCAGGGTTTCGTGACATTCATTTCAAGCGCTTTGTTGCGGAAAAAGCCCGCCTTGGTTTCAATATTTGGCCGAACCCTCATTCCGAAGGCTGGAAATGGGAGTTCTGGAGTCCGTTCACTATCGAAACTGGGTATGATCCACGTGACCGCAGCAACATGCCGCCATATGTGGAAGAGGCACCTGCACCTGAAACGGCATCTTCCAAAGCACAAATAGGCCTGGCAAAGAGCGTGGCTACGACGCAACAAAAATCTACCGTAACTGCCGAGCAAGGAGGGGCGATCGAGAAAAATATTGCTGTTCTTGCCCCCGCTAAACCGGACCCTTCGGAAAAGGAAATAAAATTCTAGGACACTATAAAAGGTACCAATGACAGGGGCTTCATTCAGCGCTATTTACAAACATACCCCAATGAGGCGTATGCTGATGAGGCCCGACGGCGGATCACAGGAATTGGTTCTGTTGTACAAGAGCGTTACCAGTAAGCGCTCTACCAGCGCGGCTAAGTGCGGCAAGCTCGGGGCTTCTCCATATGATGGGCAAAACCAAACGGGAATTGAAGCCTTTGATTTTGATTTGATAGCTCAAAGAGATGAGGCAATCCGCGCATGCGGTACAGCTGTTGCGGAAAATCCCGCTGACCTTCAAAGCCAATATCAATTGGCACAAGCATTAGGGGTAACAGAATTTGGGCCGCCGGAGAATGAAAAACCGCGGCCCATACGGCTGCGTTGCCAGTGCTGGGACCATTAGCTGAGAAGAAATATCTCGCGGCTATGGTTGATCTTGCCAAAATTTGTCAATCAGCTTTGGTGGTAGCTCCGGACTCTAAAAAAGTTGAGCGCTTGTTTAAGGCTGCTGCCGAGCAAGGAAATCTGGAAGCTATTAGCAATCTTGCGGTATTCTATTTGGATGGGCAGTCGGGGAAAAGAGAAATCAATAAGGCGATAAATTTACTTCGCATGGAGTCGAAATATAGCAACTCATTTTCATATTTCCTTGTGGGATATATTGAAAGACCCGGGGAGAACTTCAAAAGAATACACCAAGAAACTTGTTGACTACACGAAGGACAGTGCCAGCTGAAATAGAATTTRGAGCGTRTTCTTTTTGGCGCAGATGTATGAACAAGGGAAGGGCGTTCCGCAAGATATAGTAAAGGCATTTGGGCTTTATACGAAGGCTGTAAAACTAAGCTACAGCGATGGCAAGGCAGATGTTGAGCGCTTGCAAGCAAAGCTTTCACGAAAGGCAGTGGCTTCGAAAGAGGCGGCAATCATAAAATTAAGAGCTCGAGAAATTGACCCGCATGATTGCGACCTGCTCGCAGGCAGTGAAGAAAACTATCTATTCTTCGGTGAAGACCAATTTAAAAAYCTTCGGCCATTAAAGGCCATTCCAGCRTGTAGAGATGCAGTGGAAGYYTATCCAGRTATTGCYAGATTCGAATTTCAGCTYGCGCRCTCATTRCAYRTYARAGGCCGGAACACCGAAAAAGAAGCCGCTAGYTGGTATAGAAAAGCCGCNNAAAATGRCCATATCAAAGCAATGTATAATTTGGCCCGCATGTACCAATATGGCACYGGGAATGTTGAAAAAYMGRCGAAGAACGYYCGTGAATGGTTCCAAAAGTCCGCTGAATTAGGGCCTGGCCCCGCAATGTGCAAATTGGGGTCAATCTATCTAGGTGGAAGCGGTAGCAAAGAGAGCTCAATTGTTGATGCTCTTGAGTGGTACCGCAAAGGCGCTGCAGTTGGCGATGCCTGTTCGATGGTCCAACTGGGATGGGCATACGCCTTTGGCAAAGGCGTTCCGGTATCCCTGGAAATCTCGATTGATTGGCACCTCAAGGCAGCAACGCTTGGAGAGAATTTTGCCATGGGCTACCTTGCTGGAGCTTGCCGGAAGGGCTCTGGTGTTGAAAAATCTGAGAAACTGGCCGATTTCTGGCAGCAGAAATCAAAAACGAAGGGCTTTGCCAATAATATGCATTCAAGGCTTTTTGATATTGATGCTGGACGTCGCAGTGCGATGAAAGACCCGCAAGGGGTCGCAGGTTCTTTCTATGGTGGATTAGTTGCGGACCTAAGCGGAACAGGTGATTTGTTTATTAATCGCATGTTGGACAGTCGCGCTGAAGAATTCAGCGCTGAATTTCGTATGGGAGTGCAGCGATTAATGAAAAAGAATGACACCTATGATGGGCCGATTAATGGCCTATTTGATGAAATGACCAGAAAGCAATCAGAAATACCGCTAGTTTGAATCCACTTGAGACGTTGCCGGTCGTAAAGACTCCTTTGGTTGTGAAAAAGCAACCAATCGCAGAAGCTAATGGGGGAAGTGCTGGCGAAGTGTGGAAAGTCATACAGAACACAAGTTCCGCTGCCGTCCTTGAAGTTTTCATCGAGCAATTCCCCGATAGCATCTATGCAAAATTAGCTAGTGCGATGTTGGGTAAGCTAAAGGATGCTCAGTAGGCATTATCTGGTCTAACATTTTGTGACGCATGCTGGATCAAACAACATTCAGCAGATCACATGCTTGGCGCTGGCCACTCCAAGGACAAACACAAATGAGCCACAGTTTTCCTTTTGGCGAGGGACGTTACCACTTTTGAGCTTATATCCCAAACTAGGATCAAATGAGTTTTACTGATGTTTCCTATTTGCTTCCGGAAATCAAAGCGCGCAAAGCATCGCCCATGCAATGCAGTTCTATCATATTGATTTTATGGAAAATATTTGGTTGCGGGGGTAGGATTTGAACCTACGACCTTCAGGTTATGAGCCTGACGAGCTACCGGGCTGCTCCACCCCGCGTCAAATAGCTGAACTTGCCAGCGATGAGCAGCATTTAGCACCCATCATTGCAGAATGAAAGGGGCAATTTCAATTTTATGACACATTTTTTTCGATTAGTTTACGACCATCCCTGTTGGCTGGATTAAATTCAAATTTCCTGCGATTCTCGTAAGTTGTGCGGTGTTGCCGCCACCCGTTTTTTCCCGGATGTTCATGCGGTGGCTTTCTACCGTGCGCACGCTAATCGCCAAATCTTTTGCAATCGCCTTGTTCGGCATTCCCTGGGCGATTTTTGCCAAGACCTCACGTTCTCGTGTGGATAAACCATAAGGGCAGGGCTTACTTTTGTCCGATGTAGGGCGGGTGGAAGGTCGGTCCTCATGCTTTAAAAGTGAYGCTGCAATACCTGATGAAAAGCACAAGCTGCCTGCTTCAACAGTGCGGAGGGCACRAATTAATTCGCGGGCACCGATGTCTTTCATGAAATATCCATTAACACCAGCTTTGATGGCACCTTGCACAAAGTCAGTGGTTTCGTACCGTGAAACCAGCATGATTTTRGTTGTGGARCCATGYCGRCGTAATGTCCTCGTCGCTTCAAGACCATTGAAATTTGGCATCGACAATTCAAGGATCAGCACGTCAGGGTTATATTGCGTCGTGAGTTGAATGGCTTCGCCAATATTATGGGCCTCGGCGACAATTTCCAGATCAGGAATGCCTTGCAGCATAGCCCGTATGTTATCRCGCGCCGCYTTACTGCTGTCAGCAACTAGAATTGAAATGACCGGATGGCCTGARGGCTGTTTGSKGTGACCTATGTTGCACATGATGTGCCTCGCATACCATTTGTTGCAAGAAGATGTGGRCTGAWGAATGCCTTCATATGCAGAATAAAACGGGTCAAATACAAAGCGCTTGCCMGCAGTGGTAATTYCCGCAGCAATCTTTGATGAAGACTAAATCCAGAATGTTGRTGGATCTGGAAAATTCCCAAAACTCTACATAGATACATGRRRYYAGTACATTACAATTTCTCTRGTTGYTTATTGATCCAGATCAATTTTTGCGATGGTGTGACCGATCGTAATACCYKTGGAGTATTYACAGAAAACTTATCCRGTTTCCGCCTTAAAAGGGGGGGGCATAAGGAGTTTCGTCAGGGTTTGCAAAACCTGGAAAGTTTCCAAAAAAGCGTGTGGCGGTATTGGCGCATGAGGTTCGCTCGTCGAACAGGCTTATTTGAACGTGCGTACAAAAGCGCTAGGCTAATTATTGCGAACGTGTAAATGAGATTTGATGATACCCTCTCGCGGGTTTTCGCGACAGGTTCTTGCAGGAGTTAGGTGTGAAAGCACTGGCGGATCAGATAGATCGGATCAACAAAACCATTGGCCGGTTTGTCATGTGGTTTGCGCTTTTGATCGTTCTTATTCAGTTCACAATTGTGCTGATGCGCTATGTGTTCGGCGTTGGCTCTATCTTCATGCAGGAAAGCATCGTCTATCTGCACGGTTTTTTGTTCATGCTGGCGGCTGCCTACACTCTTTCGCGCGATGACCATGTGCGGGTGGATATATTTTATAGGGATGCCGCGCCGCGCAAGAAAGCAGTTGTGAATTTAATAGGCGCTGTGTTGTTGCTGTTGCCCGTATGCATTGTTTTGTTGTGGACATCGCTGCCCTATGTGATGGCCTCTTGGGCCACGTCAGAGGGGTCGCCAGAAACCAGCGGCATTCAGCTGCGCTATCTTCAAAAGACAGCAATCCCGGTTTTTGCAGTGATGATGGGGCTTCAGGGTGTGGCTATGATCATCCGCTCCTTGCAGGCGCTTGGCGGCGATGAGGCAGAGCTGAAAAATTTGCAGGTTGAGAGCATTCCTGAACAAAACGATGCCAAACAAGCAAGTGTTGGGGAAAACAAGGCGTAGGCATGGATATTTCTCTGGCGCAATATCTCGATTTAATCATGTTTGGTGTGGTTTGCGTTGTGCTGATGATGGGGTTTCCTGTCGCCTTCACGCTGGCAGGCACTGGGCTGGCTTTTGCACTGATTGGTTATACGGCTGGCGTGTTTGATGCCACTTTTTTGCTGGCCATTCCCTCGCGTATCTTCGGTACAATGTCGAACCAAGTGCTGATTGCGGTGCCCTTGTTTGTGTTCATGGGGGTCATGCTTGAGCGCTCGAAAGTGGCTGAGGATCTGCTGGAAACCATGGGCCGGTTGTTTGGCCGGGTGCCTGGCGGCCTGGGGCTGTCGGTAACCATCGTTGGCGCGCTATTGGCGGCATCCACCGGCATTGTCGGGGCAACCGTGGTCACCATGGGCTTGCTGTCTCTGCCAACCATGCTTCAGCGCGGCTATTCTAAGCGTTTGGCCTGCGGCTCAATTGCGGCAGCTGGTACGTTGGGGCAAATCATTCCGCCTTCAATTGTGCTGGTGATCCTGGGTGATCAACTATCCAATGCCTATCAAAGAGCGCAAACGGATATGGGCAATTTTGCCCCAGATACCATTTCTGTTGGTGATTTGTTTGCCGGGGCGTTGCTACCCGGCCTGCTGTTGGTGGGCATGTATATGCTGTACCAAATTATCATTGCTATTGTGAAACCTGAAACCTCTCCCGCTATGCCGAAGGTGGCGGGTGATGAGGTTACTTTRGGCAGGTTCTTCCGCGCWTTGGTGCCRCCMATYGTKCTGATTRTATCRGTTTTGGGYTCCATATTGGGCGGYATTGCCACGCCAACAGAGGCWGCTGCGGTTGGYGCAGTGGGYGCTGTATTACTGGGMGGYGCKCGCGTTRCCGGTAAAAACCCTTGGCCAATTTATGCTGCYGCKGCGGCTTTAATCGCTATTTTGTTTYTAACATCAAATATGGATTTACGCGTCGCGCGAGACATCATACCGCAAACCGACCAGATAGCGATTTATGTTGCCTTYATCTGCTCNTKCMNTCATYGCCTATGGSTTGATGGTGTCGCTGTGGAGAATTTTTAAGACAGGCGTGCTCACGCAGGTGGTTGAAGGCACAACGCATGTCACCACAATGGTGTTTGTCATTCTCATTGGTGCGTCTATTTTCTCACTGATTTTTCGTGGACTGGGCGGCGAAGAACTTGTGCATCAGGTGCTTAAAGAGATTCCCGGYGGTGCCACYGGTGCCATTCTTGCCGTGATGGTGCTGATGTTTGTGCTCGGATTCTTTCTGGATTTTCTGGAAATTGTGTTTGTGGTGGTGCCGCTTGTGGCGCCGGTTTTGYTRCAAATGGAAATGCCCAATGGYGAYTTGGTCAGCCCGGTTTGGCTGGGCATTATGATGGCGGTTAATTTGCAAACCTCATTTCTGACACCACCCTTTGGCTTTGCGCTGTTTTATCTGCGCGGTGTGGCGCCTGCCAGCGTCAAAACCTCAGACATTTACTGGGGTGTTTTGCCGTTTGTGCTGATCCAATTATTTGCCCTGTTTGTGCTGTGGTCTTTCCCTTGGCTCGCAACATGGCTACCGAAAGTGGTTTATGGCGGGTAGAATTCTTCAAATGCTCATTGACAGATGTA
>NVXB01000025.1 GCA_002746425.1 Hyphomicrobiales bacterium
TGATCATATCGCCGTGCGCGATCTGCGCTGTCTGGGTGAGTTCATGTTGATGCCCGACGATGATCTTTCATTGGCCAACGTGCTCAAAAGCCCGTTCTTTGGTTTTGATGATGATGACCTTTTGCGCCTTGCACCCGGTCGGGCCGGTTCGCTCTGGCAGGCGCTACACGCTAGCGGAGAGTCTCGAGACAGGCTGGTATATGAACAACTTGTAAGCTGGCTCAACAGAGTGGATTTTGAAACACCCTATCGCTTTTTCGCCCGCATTCTTGCTGCCGATGGTGGACGCCGCAAATTACTGGCTCGTCTTGGCAGCGAAGCCGATGATTTGATTGAAGAGTTTCTCAATCAGGCCCTGCATTACGAAACCCTTGGAAACGCCTTTGGCCTACAAGGCTTTTTGCATTGGCTGGGCGCGCGCGACAGCCAAATCAAACGTGAAATGGACGCTGCCCGCGACGAAGTCCGCGTCATGACAGTACACGGTGCCAAAGGCCTGGAAGCGCCAATTGTTTATCTGGTCGATGATGGTAGCAAGCTGTTTCATTCACGCTTACAGCCCAAAATTTATGGCTATGCCAGTGAGCATGGCGATGTGCTGTTCTGGGGCGCGGGCGCCAAGGCTGGGCAAAGCGAGTTGCAGCAGCAATTGCTGGAAGCAAAACAGCAAGAAGACCGCGCTGAATATCATCGCCTGCTTTATGTGGCGATGACGCGAGCCGAAGATCGTTTGGTTATTTGCGGCAAGGCCGGTGCTGATGATAATTGGCATCCGCTGGTGGAACACGCGCTGAAAGATGGCTTGCAGGAAGTGACGGGGCCGGATGGCGAGATTAGCCATTATTTGTGGCAAACCAGCGAACGCATAGAGCAAGAGACTGTTTTGCAAGATAGCAAAGCTGAGCCAAATATTGCTTTGCCGGATTGGGTATCACGACCGCCTATTGTTGCAAAAACGGGTCCAAAACATATATCGCCATCAGCATTACACGCATCGGATAGCCAGCTCCCAACGGCTGAGCCGCAGGAGTGGGCGCAGGATTTTGAGGCCATGGCGAACGGCCAAAGCAGCCTTGCACTGCTGCGCGGCACCGCCGTTCATACGCTGCTGCAATATTTGCCGCGCTTGCCGGAAGGCCAGCGAAATGAGGCTGCAAAAGCCTATTTGAGGCAAGATTTTGCGCCAGGTATTCGCGATGAGATTTTGGATGAAATATCAAAAACGCTGAACAACCCTGAGCTGGGTTTTGTTTTCAGCGAAACGGCACGGGCGGAATTATCGGTATCGGGCACTTTGCAAGGCGTTCAAGAAGAGCTTGCGATCTCTGGCAAAATCGATCGGTTGTGCCGGACAGAAACTGGATTGCTGATTGTGGATTTCAAAACCAACCGCACGGTGCCAGCTTCAGTGCAAGAAATTCCGCAAGCCTACGTCAATCAGCTCGCGGCCTACAAAGCCTTGATTGAGATTGCCTATCCAGATCAAAGCGTTGAAGCTGCTATCTTGTGGACGCGAGAGGCTCGTTTAGATTATCTGAATGCGGCTATGCTGAGCGATGCCAAACAGGCTTTGCTGCAAACCGCATCCAGTTAGTATCAGTTTTATGAGAGTGGGCGAAAAACCTTAGCTGGCTTTGCGCACGCGGCGGCGTTCGCTAGCAGGCTGGTAAGCAAGGCTGCAGTGGTAGCTGCAATAAGGTGTGCTTTCCTTGACATCATTTCCGCAGAARTGAAAATCCTTGCCGCCCGGATCACCACTAGGCCATTTGCAGGTCTTCTCGGAGATGGTGAGAATGGTGGCACGTTTGGAAAGGGGAATAACCACATCGCTTTCGGGGCGCGGCCGAAACGCGACCGCCGCCTCAACCTCAGCCTGGAACGCAAGCGCAGTGGCACCWATGGTTTGAGGACGCTTCGGCGCAGAAGCAGACCCCGGTCTGGTGKTYGGCTTAGAGGCTGAGGCTGCRCGCGGTTTACGCGCTCGGGAGGAGGTAGAGGGAGATTTYGCACGGCCGGACAGACCAAGACGGTGAACCTTGCCGATCACCGCATTACGCGTTACGCCGCCAAGCACTCCTGCAATCTGGCTCGCGCTTAAACCTTCWGCCCAGAGCTTGCTCAATTCTGCAACGCGTTCTTCAGTCCATGCCATGAAATGCTCTCCAAATAGTAYCAAATCTAACCGGCGCAGACCGGYCARATARTGCACCTCAATTGGAATCYACAGAATCCGATACCCGGCTCAAAATACATATTTTGCATTTTGAACGCCACGCGATGAAACTAAACTGTGAGATACCCAACACGAGATGTCGTGCTTAACTAATTATTAAGCTACAATATGCAGTGACTCTGTGACAAGAGTCGGATTGAAACAATTCGCAGTTTTCCCRCGTTTTCCCCGCAATACTATTCATTTTGTAGTTGTGAATGTGACCGATTCAATCAATATACTTATAAAGGGCCTTTGAATTCAGCGCTTTAGGATGTATGAATTCGGCTTCGAAGAATTTATTGCCGCCAACAGGCTTATCTGGAGGGCGGCATTTTTATTGTTGTGCCCTTGGTACAACTGCCAAYWGGAGTAAWTGCTATGACRTCGCARGCGCAAACCTCAGCGCTTTWCAACACYTACGCCCGGTCAGATYTGCGATTTGACCGAGGAGAAGGTGCGCGATTGTTTACCGAAGATGGTGATGCCTATCTGGATTTCGCTGGCGGTGTYGCCGTGAATTCTGTGGGTCATAGCAACCCTCAWGTTGTTGASGCGTTGAAGGYGCAGGCGGACAAGCTGTGGCATGTCTCYAATCTGCACCAGATACCGCAGCAAAGCCGGCTCGCAGAGCGGCTGTGCGGCGCCACATTTGCAGACCGGGTGTTCTTTACCAACTCCGGCGCTGAAGCACTTGAGTGCGCTATAAAGACAGCGCGGCGTTATCAGTTTGCCAGTGGCGCCCCGGAGCGTGTGCGCATTATAACTTTTGAGGGCGCTTTTCATGGCCGTACTCTGGCAACGCTTGCTGCTGGTGGTCAGGAAAAATATCTGGAAGGCTTTGGCCCCGTTGCGGGCGGGTTTGACCAGGTTCCTTTCGAGGATTTAAAAGCTGTCAAAGCGGCGATCAGCGATGAGACGGCAGCTATTTTAATAGAGCCGGTTCAGGGCGAGGGCGGTGTGCGCCCGGTATCCTATCAATTCCTTCGTGCCTTGCGCGATCTGTGCGACGAGCACGGCTTGATGCTGGTGTTTGATGAAGTGCAAACGGGCATGGGCCGGACCGGCAAATTATTTGCCTATGAATGGTCGGGCGTCGTGCCTGATATTATGGCGGCCGCCAAAGGTATTGGTGCCGGATTTCCGCTCGGTGCCTGTCTTGCCACGCAAAAAGCCTCTGATGGCATGGTTGCTGGCACGCATGGCAGCACCTATGGCGGCAATCCGTTGGCCATGGCTGTTGGTAATGCGGTGCTGGATATCATGCTGGAGCCGGGCTTTATGGAGCATGTCCAGCAAACCGGCCTGCGCCTGAAACAAAAGCTGGCTGCATTGGTGGATATCTATTCAGATCAGATCGAAACCATTCGCGGTGAAGGTTTGATGCTGGGTATGAAATTGCGCGCAGAAGCCTATCCAAACGGCCCGGCCCCACTTGTGGAAGCGGCGCGAAACAACCACCTGCTCATCGTCGCTGCTGGTGACAATGTGGTGCGCATGTTGCCGCCTTTGATTGTCAATCAAGATGATGTTGATCAGGCGGTTGAGCAATTCGAAGCTGCATTGAAAGACATGCAAGCTAAACTTTAACGATCCAAAACATGAGATGACGAGGTCCAACATGGCCCAGGCAAATGCGATTCAAGAAAATCTTCAGCATTTTCTAAAGATAGAAAACCTTTCCAGCGCAGAACTGCGCACAATTCTTGACGAGAGCTATCGGCTGAAATCGATCCGCCGCTCCGCCCCCGAAAAGCCACTTGCAGGCAAGTTTTTGGCAATGGTGTTTGAGCAACCCTCAACCCGTACCCGCGTATCCTTTGATGTTGGTATGCGCGAGCTTGGCGGCGAAACCATTTTGCTCAGCGGCAGCGAAATGCAGATAGGTCGCGGCGAAAGCATTGCTGACACGGCGCGGGTCCTCTCTCGCTATGTTGATGCTATTATGATCCGCATGCTCAGCCATGAAGCGGTTGTGGAGCTGTCAGAATATGCCAGCGTGCCAATTATCAACGGCTTGACCCATGATGCGCACCCTACGCAAATCATGGCCGACATCATGACCATTGAAGAGCATCGCGGTCCGCTGGAAGGCAAAATCGTTGCTTACACGGGTGACGGCAACAACATGCTGGCCAGTTGGATAGAAGCCGCAGTGAAATTCAAATTCACTTTGCGTGCCGCCTGCCCAGAACAATTGTCTCTAGACCCCGCCTTGATTGAAGATGCACGCGCCAAGGGCGCTGATCTTGTCATCACYACAGACCCWGAAGARGCCGTTGCTGGCGCRGATGTGGTYATGACCGATGCYTTTGTCTCRATGGGYGATGMAGAGGGCGGTCGGCGTCATAATTTGCTGATGCCTTATCAGGTCAATGAYCGGTTGATGGCSGGTGCCAAGGATGATGCGATYTTCATGCATTGTCTGCCCGCCCACCGCGAGGAAGAAGTAACCGCWTCGGTTATTGATGGCCCGCAATCAGTGGTGTTTGATCAGGCAGAAAACCGGCTTCACGCCCATAAAGGTATTTTGGCCTGGTCTCTGAAAACCATCTAGGCATACTCGGGGTCTGTTAATTTGGGCCGCGAGCACCTAAATACCGGGATTGAAAACGCGAAAACACTCGCGATGAAGGTATTGCCATGACTGATAACCAAAATATAGACGCATTGTCGCGTGCTCCTGGCCGCGATGAAGTATTGCCGTTTGCCGTTGAAGCGCTGGATGTGCGCGGGCGAGTGGTCACGCTTAATGACAGCCTCAATGATATATTGGCGCGTCATCAATATCCAAAATCCGTGTCAAAATTGCTGGCACAGGCAGCGGCGCTGACAATTATGYTGGCAGCWTCKGTTAARCTSGAAGGYCGGYTAACGTTGCAGGCCCAGAGCGATGGCGCTGTGTCTCTGCTGGTGGTTGATATCCGCGCAGAGGGCGGTTATCGCGCCACCGCGAAGTTTGATGAAAGCCGCGTGGCTGAATTTGACGCCAGCGGCGAAACCGAAGTCGGCGCGCTGCTGGGCAAAGGCACCTTGGCGATGACGATTGAACAGGGCGTTTACACCAACCGCTATCAGGGGTTTGTGGCGCTGGATGGCGGCTCGCTGGAAGAGGCAGCGCATGAGTATTTCTTGCGCTCAGAGCAAATACCGACGCGCATTCGTCTGGCGGTGAGTGAAGTGCTCACCCGCACCGATGGTGAGGCGGCAAGCCACGCCTGGCAGGCAAGCGGCATGATGGTGCAGTTTTTGCCGCAATCCTCAGAGCGCTTGGCGCAGCGTGATTTGCCCGGCGACGGTGTTGTTGATGAGACATATCTTGCCGGCTTGCCGGATGAGGATGATGCCTGGAATGAAGTGCGGGCCTTGATAGATACGGTTGCGGATCATGAATTGGTTGATCCGGAGCTGTCATCTCAGCGTTTGCTGTACCGCCTGTTTCATGAGAGCGGCGTGCGGGTGTTCGACCCTGAAAGCGTGGAAGAGGGTTGTAGCTGCGCACCGGAAAAGGTCAGCAATGTTCTGGAGCAATTATCTCCTGAAGCGCTGGCTGAGAGCATCACCGATAAGGGTGATATTGATGTAAAATGTGATTTTTGTGGGCGTCAATATACGTTTGACCCCAAGGAATTCGCAAAACCATCTTAACGAACCAATCAAACCCCTCGCCCGCATGCAGCAGGCGAGGGATGATTATTTTTAGCCCGAAATACCATAGGCTGCGATAGCCGCCATGTTGACGATATCGGAATCCCGCGCACCCATCGACAGGATTTGTATTGGCTTGTCCAAACCAACCAGCAGCGGCCCGATGACGGTTGAGCCGCCCAGTTCCTGCAGCATCTGCGTCGAGATGGATGCGGAGTGGAAGGCAGGCATGATCAGAACATTGGCGGTGCCAGACAGGCGGCAGAACGGATAGGTGCTCATCAAATCTGTGTTGAGCGCGACATCCGCTGCCATTTCGCCATCATATTCAAAATCCACCCGGCGGCGGTCAAGAATAGACACCGCTTCGCGAACCCGCTCGGAGCGCTCGCCCTCTGGATGGCCAAAGGTGGAATAGGCCAGCATGGCAACGCGCGGCTCATAGCCAAGACGGCGCGCAACACCGGCAGCTTCCTCGGCAATATCTGCCAGCTCAATGGAGCTTGGCATATCATGCACCGTGGTATCGGCAATCAGCACTGTACGGCCCTTGCAAATGGCAATCGAGACACCAATAACCCGGTGCCCCGGTTTGGAATCGATCAGATGGCGCACATCTTCCAGCACAGTGGAATAATTGCGCGTCACGCCGGAAACCATGGCATCCGCATCACCCAGCGCCACCATGGCACTGCCAAAATGGTTACGATCGGTGTTCATCAACCGCACGCAATCGCGGTAGAGATAACCCTTGCGCTGCATCCGGCCATAAAGGTAATCGGCATAATCCTTGTTGCGGGTCGATGTTTTGGCGCTGACCACTTCAATGTCTTTGCCAAGTTCAATACCGGCCGCTTTTGCTGTATCGCGAATGTCATCCTCGCGACCAAGTAAAATGGCTGTACCGAGCTTTTGAGCTGCAAAACTGGCCGCCGCGCGGATAACCCGCTCTTCTTCACCTTCGGCAAAAACAACCCGTTTGGGATTGCGCTTAACCTTGGCAATAATGCGTTGCATCGCACTTGCAGTTGGGTCACGGCGCGCAGACAATTCTTCCTGATAGGCTTCCATGTCCTCAATCGGGCGCTGGGCGACCCCAGAATCCATGGCCGCCTGGGCAACAGCACTTGGAACCGCAGATAACAACCGGGGATCAAATGGCGCTGGAATAATGTAACTGGGGCCAAAGCGGGGGCGGTTGCCCTGATAGGCCGCAGCCACTTCATCGGGCACATCAGCGCGGGCCAGTTCTGCAATGGCATAGGCCGCCGCAATCTTCATTTCATCATTGATGGTGCTGGCACGCACATCCAGTGCGCCGCGGAAGATATAAGGGAACCCAAGCACATTATTGACCTGATTGGGATAATCAGAACGCCCGGTTGCCATGATGGCATCATCACGAGTTTCTGCAACCAGTTCTGGCGCGATTTCCGGGTCTGGGTTGGCCATGGCAAAGATGATCGGCTGATCGGCCATGGATTTCACCATCTCCTTGGTCAACGCACCTTTGGCCGACACGCCAAAGAACACATCAGCGCCCACCATAGCTTCGGCAAGGGTGCGGGCCTCGGTTGGCACGGCATGGGCCGATTTCCACTGGTTCATGCCCTCGACGCGGCCCTGATAGATCGGGCCTTTAGTATCGCACAGAATAACGTTCTCATGGGGCATGCCCATGGATTTGATCAGCTCGATACAGGCAATGCCCGCAGAACCGGCACCGTTACAAATAAGTTTTGTGGTCTTGATATCGCGGCCTGTCAGATGCAGCGCATTGATAAGCCCGGCAGCAGAAATAATCGCTGTGCCATGCTGATCATCATGGAAGACCGGAATATCCATCAACTCGCGCAGTCTCTGCTCAATGATAAAGCAGTCCGGCGCTTTGATATCTTCCAGATTGATGCCGCCAAAGGATGGGCCCAGATAACGCACCGCATTGATRAACTCATCAACGTCTTGSGTATCAATTTCAAGATCRATGGAATCCACATCGGCGAAGCGTTTGAACARCACYGCCTTGCCTTCCATCACTGGTTTGGAAGCCAGCGCACCAAGGTTGCCCATGCCAAGAATGGCGGTACCATTGGTGATRACMGCAACAAGGTTGCCGCGYGTTGTGTARTCATAGGCTTTGGATGGATCATCGGCGATGGCCTGCACAGGAACCGCAACACCTGGCGAATAAGCAAGGGATAGATCTCTTTGCGTCGCCATGGGTTTGGTGGGGATGATTTCCAGTTTACCCGGGCGGCCTTCACTGTGGAACAGAAGAGCTTCCTGATCGGTCAAAGGTATTGGGCCTTTTGACGGTTTGTCCGTTGTTGCCATTGCGTTTCCTGCCGTTGGTATTTTGTTRGTGGGTCAACCTAGTGGGGACATGTGTTATCCACAAGGCCTGCCACCTGTGAAGGTCGATTGTTCGGTGAAATAGGGGAAGTTATTTGCTAGACAATGGGCATGAACAACGAGAATCTCTCTAATAACGCTCCGCAAGCGGGCTATATTGCCGCAGCCACCCCATCTGARCAGCCGTTAAGGCCGGTTGAGGGGGCGGATAAAATGACGCCGATGATGGCGCAATATGTGGAAATTAAAGCCGCCAACCCCGGTTGCCTGCTGTTTTACCGCATGGGCGATTTCTACGAGCTGTTCTTTCATGATGCCGAAATTGCCAGTCAGGCGCTTGGCATAACGCTGACCAAGCGCGGCAAACATCTGGGCAATGATATTCCGATGTGCGGTGTGCCGTTTCATGCCGCTGATGATTATCTGCATAAGTTGATCTCTCTTGGCCACAAAGTGGCGGTCTGCGAGCAGTTGGAAAACCCGGCGGAAGCGAAAAAGCGCGGCCCAAAATCTGTGGTCAAGCGAGATGTGGTGCGCCTTGTAACACCCGGCACCATCACCGAAGAGCGTTTGTTGGATGCGGGTCAAAACAGCTATTTGGCCGCTTTGTCGCGCAGTAAGTCTGGCGTCTATCCGTTTGCTATTGCCTGGATCGACCTTTCGACCGGTACTTTCTCAGTGCGCCCATTGCAGGCGAGCCAAGTGTCCTCGGCCCTTGCCAGAATTGCCCCGCGCGAATTGATTCTTGCCGATAATTTGTTGGACGAGGACAGTGTGCGGGTGCTGCTGGAAGATGTCAGCACCACCATCAGCCCGGTGCCAAAAACATTTTTTGACGGTGCCAGCGCGGAAGATCGGCTGTGCCGCTTCTTCAACCTCAAAACACTGGATGGCCACGGCACCTTTGAACGGGTGGAACTGTCCGCCGCTGCCGCCATCCTGTCCTATGTCGAAAAAACCCAGATCGGCGCGCGCCCACCTCTCATGGTGCCAGAGCGCGAGGCGGCGCAAAGTGGCATGGCCATTGATGCGGCCACCCGCGCCAATCTGGAGCTGATGCAAACCTTGTCAGGCAAGCGCAAGGGCAGCTTGTTTGATGCCATAGACCGAACAGTCACCGGAGCAGGCGCGCGAACTCTGGCCATGCAATTGGCAGCACCGCTGACCGATGCGGGCGAAATCCGCTTGCGCCAGGAGGCGGTGGCATGGGCTTTGCGCGATCCTGCATCCCTGTCGGATTTGCGCCAAACCCTTAAACGCCTGCCAGATATGGCAAGGGCGTTGTCGCGTTTGATGCTGGGCCGTGGTGGCCCGCGTGATCTGGCCGCCATTCGCGATGGATTGCTCGGCGCGCAAGCCCTGGCACCGGCATTAGCTGAGGCTGAAGGTATGATCGGCCGCATATGTGGTTACCTGCAAGAAACTCAAGGCGGGCCGCTGACCGCGCTGGCCGATAGCTTAACTCAGGCTTTGTCCGATGAATTGCCGTTGCTAAAACGCGATGGCGGTTTTATCCGCAATGGCTGTGTGAGCGAGCTGGATGAGCATCGCGGTTTGCGTGATGAAAGCCGCAAAATCATTGCCGGACTGCAAAACCAGTATTCTGCGGAAAGCGGCATCAAAAACCTCAAGATCAAGCACAATAATATGCTGGGTTATTTTATTGAGGTCACCGCCCAAAATGCGCCCCCGCTGCAAAACGATGCGGAATTGCGCTTTATTCATCGCCAGACCATGGCCAACGCCATGCGCTTTACCACCGCTGAGCTGAGCGAGTTGGAAAGCCGTATTGCCGGAGCTGCACAGGCCACATTGGCGCTTGAGCTGGAGCAGTTTGATCGCTTTCTCAACAATATTGGCGAAGAGGCCGAGCAAATCCAGCGCCTGTCGCAACAATTGGCCGAGCTGGACATGGTCTGTGCGCTGGCATGGCTTGCGGATGAGGAGGATTATTCCTGCCCCGTGGTCGATGACAGCCTCAGCTTTGCCATTGAGGGCGGGCGTCACCCGGTGGTGGAGCAAGCGCTGCGCGATACCGGCGATGCTTTTGTCGCCAATGGCTGTGATCTGACGGGCGATCAATCTGGCCAGATTTGGCTGCTGACCGGGCCAAATATGGCGGGTAAATCTACGTTTTTGCGGCAAAACGCTTTAATCGCCATTCTGGCGCAAATCGGCAGTTTTGTGCCTGCGCGTTCCGCTCATATCGGCATTGTCGATGCTTTGTTTTGCCGCGTTGGCGCGTCGGATGATCTTGCCCGTGGGCGCTCGACTTTTATGGTGGAAATGGTGGAAACCGCTGCCATTCTTAATCAGGCCGGGCCAAAGGCGCTGGTTATTCTCGATGAAATCGGACGCGGCACCGCCACCTATGATGGCCTCGCTATTGCATGGTCTGCGGTGGAGCATCTGCACGAGATTAACCGCACCAGAGCGCTGTTCGCAACTCATTATCACGAGTTGACCGCGCTATCGCAAACGCTAGAGCGGCTGTCCAATGCCACCGTTAAAGTGCGCGAATGGGAAGGCAATGTGGTGTTTTTGCACGAAATCGTGCCCGGTGCCGCTACCAGCTCTTACGGTATTCAGGTCGCGCGATTGGCCGGATTGCCGGATATAGCCTTGGAGCGCGCCCGCGAGGTGTTGCAACAATTGGAAGAGCAGGACCGTGATCGTGGCTCAAGCACATTGATCGATGATTTGCCGCTGTTTTCCATTCCCATCAACAAACCGGTTTCCAAAGCGGCAGTAGTGGCCGTCGATGCCGCCCTTACCGAGTTGGACAATGTCGATCCCGATGATATGACGCCGCGTGAAGCGATGGAYGCGCTKTAYCGGCTCAAAAAGCTGCGCGGGAGCARCTGACASGGYYTSTTTAAACAACCGCTTTCCTTGACAGACCGCCGCTTTGGCCTGAAAAGCCCATCATGGCTATTCCAGATACCAATACCCCGCTCATTGATGCAGCAGAACTCCACGAAACCCTGAACCAGATTGTCAGYGACAATGGCGGCARGGGCGATGCGCAAAATGTGCGCACAGCGGTGATGAACGCGCTCAAAGACGCCAACAAGGCTGGCCGCAAACGCGCCGAAGAATTGCTTGGCGAAGATGGYAGYGGCACGGCRTGCTCYGTGCGTCTGTCCAATCTGCAAGAYACCATCATGCGCACCTTGCTGGATTTCGCGCTYACCCACGTRTTTCCAACGCAAAAYCCCTCRACCGCYGAAAAGCTGTCGATTGCCGCYGTTGGCGGCTATGGGCGCGGCACGCTTGCRCCGCAATCCGATATCGATYTGCTGTTYCTRCTGCCCTAYAAGCARACCCCGTGGGGCGAGAGCGTGGTGGAATATCTGCTCTATATGCTGTGGGATCTTGGTTTTAAAGTTGGCCATGCCACGCGCAATATCGATGAGAGCATTCGCCTGTCCAAAGCGGATATGACCATCCGAACAACCATTCTTGAGGCCCGGYTGATTTGCGGTGACAGGGCTTTGTTTGAAGAAATGATGACCCGTTTTGATAAGGAAGTCGTCAAGGGAACGGCGAGAGAGTTTATCGCGGCCAAATTGCAGGAGCGCGATGACCGTCACAAGCGCTCGGGTGAGTCCCGCTACCGGGTCGAGCCTAATATTAAAGAAGGCAAAGGCGGCCTGCGCGATCTACATACGCTGTTCTGGATTGCGCAATATTTCTATGCCGTGCATGGCACCGATGAGTTGGTGAAAAAGGGCGTTTTCACCCGCCGCGAATACAATCTTTTCAAAAAATGCGAGGATTTTTTGTGGGCGGTGCGCTGCCATTTGCATTTCCTCACCAATCGCGCCGATGAGCGGCTGTCATTTGATGTGCAGCCCGAGCTGGCTAGCAGGCTTGGTTATTCCGGCCATGGCGGGTTGGCGGGCGTTGAGCGCTTTATGAAGCACTATTTTTTGATCGCCAAAGATGTCGGCGATTTGACCCGTATCATCTGCGCACAGTTGGAAGAGGCCAACGCCAAGGATGCGCCAAGCCTCAACCGTGTCTTGATGAAGTTTACGGGCAGGCGGCGCAAGAAAATCAAAGAAACCAATGATTTCGTRYTGGAGAACAAGCGCCTGGCTGTTGTCAGCRAYGATGTYTTTRAAAAAGAYCCYATCAATCTCATTCGTTTGTTTTGGCTCGGCGATAAATACAACAGCGCTTTTCATCCAGACACGTTTCAACTGGTGCAACGCTCGCTCAAAYTCATCACCAAGGATGTGCGYAACGAYCCYGAAGCCAATCGGCTGTTCATYGAAATTYTGACCAGCAAAAATCARCCGGAAATCGTGTTGCGGCGGATGAATGAAACCGGAGTTTTGGGGCGRTTTGTTCCTGAATTTGGCCGTATTGTCGCGATGATGCAGTTTAACATGTATCACCATTTTACCGTGGATGAGCATCTGCTGCGCTCCATCGGTTTCCTGTCGGAAATCGAACACGGCGATATGGAAGCCGAACATCCGCTGGCCAATGAACTGTTCCCAAGCATCAAGGACCGCACGGCGCTTTATGTCGCGCTGTTCCTTCAYGATATCGCCAAGGGGCGCAAGGAAGATCACTCAATTGGCGGTGCCAAAATTGCCCGCAAACTATGCCCTCGTTTTGGCCTTGATAAGGCACAGACCGAGTTGGTAGCATGGCTGATTGAAGAGCATTTGACCATGTCGACCATCGCYCAATCGCGCGATTTGGCAGACCGGCAAACCATTCASGAWTTKGCSKSWAWSMYGAAGAAACTGGACCGGATGAAGCCGCTGCTAATCCTGACCGTTTGCGACATCAAGGCGGTGGGCCCTGGCGTTTGGAATGGCTGGAAAGGCCAGTTGCTGCGCACGCTTTATTACGAAGCAGAGCCGTTGCTAACAGGTGGTTTTAGCCAAATTGGCCGCGAAGAGCGTGTTAAAGGCGCGAAAAACGCGCTGGCACACCAATTGGAAAACAATATTCCAGAGGGTGAAAAAGCCTGGAGCCAGCGCAAGCTCAAAGCCTATTTCAAGCTGCATTATCCGGCCTATTGGCTGCGCTCGGAACCAGAAACTCGCATGCGCCATGCCCGCTTCATCACCGAGGCCGATGAGCTGAATCTGGCCTTTGCAACAACAGTGCGCACCAAGGCTTTTGAGGAAATCACTGAAATTACGGTTTATGCGCAGGATCACCCGCGCTTGCTGTCCTATGTGGCCGGTGCCTGCGCCGTTGCCGGTGCCAATATTGTGGATGCGCAAGTGTTCACCACCACCAATGGCAAGGCGCTGGATTCAATCTTTATCAATCGCGAGTTTGATGAGGATGCCGATGAAATGCGCCGGGCTGATCGCATCACCGACCTTATTGAAGAGACGCTCAGCGGCGAGCTGCATTTGCCAGCGGTGCTTGCCACCAAAAACAAGAAAACCCGCCGCCAAAAGGCCTTTTCCATTGCGCCGCATATCTCCATCGACAATGGGTTGTCCAACCGCTTTACCGTTGTGGAAGTAACGGGGTTGGATCGGGCGGGGCTGCTTTATGACATGACGACGGCCTTGTCGGAYCTTAATCTCAACATTTTATCGGCCCATATCGCCACCTTTGGCGAGCAGGTGCAGGATGGGTTTTATGTGACCGATYTGACCGGCCAAAAGGTTTTGAGTGAGACCAAGCAYGAGATGATCAAGGCGCGATTGATGAARGTGTTTGAAACAACGCCGGGCACGGCTGGGCATGTGCCGAGCAAATCCCGGCGCAACACGGCTCCGGCCAAGAAAGAAAGTCAGACGGTTTGAAGCTGTTYTCCAATGTCTTCACGGTTGGATTTGCAACGCTGCTAAGCCGGATACTTGGCTTTGTGCGCGATTTRCTGATGGCCGCCTTTATTGGCACYGGKCCGGTGGCMGAAGCCTTTTTGGTCGCCTTTCGCCTGCCCAATCTTTTTCGCCGGTTGTTTGCAGAAGGCGCGTTTAACTCAGCCTTTGTGCCRCTCTTTGCCCGCTCACTTGAAGAGGGCGAAGAAGAGGGTAACCCAGATAAGRGCAGTCAATTTGCCAGCGAAGTTCTGTCKGTTTTCYTGTTTGCTTTGCTTGCRCTGACMGCYTTTGCCGAAATTGCCACACCGGTTTTTATCTGGGTGCTGGCCCCGGGCTTTTTGGAAAACGTACAAAAATACGAGCTGGCRATATGGCTCACCCGCATCACCTTCCCCTATCTTTTATGCATGTCCCTCATCGCCATGTTGAGCGGCATGCTCAACACWTTTGGGCATTTTAARGCYGCGGCMTAYGGGCCWATTCTRCTCAATGTYGTGATGATWTCTATYCTCGCYATYATYGGYGTGAAGGGTTTTGGCAACAGCGAAACCAGCGGTTATYTGCTGGCTTTKGGTGTGTTTATYGCCGGGTTTGTGCAGYTSGGTGTTTTGTACTGGGCGTTTCGGCGCACCAAATTCAAAYTGCGAYTACAGCGYCCGCGCATGACRCCRTCGGTYAAACGGYTRYTRGTGCTGGGTGTGCCGGGCGTTATTGCTGGYGGYATCACSCAGGTGAAYATTTTGATCGGCACCATCATCGCMTCCYTGCAAGATGGCGCGGTGTCRTTCCTTTATTATGCTGATCGGCTGTATCAATTTCCGCTGGGCATTGTCGGYATTGCCATGGGCGTTGTTTTACTGCCGGTGCTGTCGCGCCATATCCGCCGCGGCGAAAGCAAGACCGCCAGCGATACCCAGAACCGGGCGCTGGAACTAACGCTCGCCCTGACATTACCCGCCGCTATGGCGCTTGTGCTGGTGCCTCATGATATTATCCGCCTGATGTTTGAGCGCGGTAATTTTACCGCTACTGATACGGCCGCTACTGCTGGTGCATTGGCCGCCTTTGCCTGGGGGCTTCCGGCCTTCGTGCTGATAAAAGTTTTCTCACCGGGCTATTTTGCCCGCGAAGACACCAAAACCCCAATGTATTTTGCTGGAATTGGCATGGTCATCAATGTTGCGGTTTCTCTGGCTTTGTTCCCGATTTATCGTCATGTCGGTATTGCCATTGCCACCTCTCTTGCAGGCTGGGTCAACGCGATGTGCCTTGGTTATTTTCTGTGGCGGCGTGGGCATTTTACCTTGGATGCCAGTTTGATACGGCGCGTGCCTAGATTGGTGTTCAGCACAGCTGTCATGGGCATCTGGGTCTATTTTTGTGCCGATTGGCTGGGCCAATATTTGCAGGCAGACACATTGATCATGCGCGGCTTTGGCGTTGCGGTTCTTACCGGCTCTGGCGTCGCAGTATTTGGCATCATGTGCCACATCAGCGGCGTCTCAAACCTCTTTACGATCCTGCGCCGTATTCGCGCGCGCCAGCGCAGTTAACCCATTTGGATGCCCGGCGCTAATGCGCCGCGCCAACGCAGGCCCGAGCGGAGCGAGGAATAGAGGTGAGTTAAGAAATTCTTGCCAGCGAAGCTTCCACTCGTCATAAGTGCGCCTGAATTTAAGCAACAAACGAGTATTTCATGAGCACCGCGTCTTCCGGTTTTGAACCACGGGTATTTTCAGGCATTCAGCCCAGTGGTAATGTGCATCTTGGCAACTATCTTGGTGCCATCAAGCGTTTTGTCGCCATGCAGGAAACACACAATTGCGTTTATTGTGTTGTGGATTTGCATGCGGTTACTGTCTGGCAAGACCCCGAAGAGCTTCGCTTGAAAACCCGCGAAGTCACAGCTGCTTTTCTAGCGGCTGGCATTGATCCGGCAAAACACATTGTTTTCAATCAGTCTCAGGTGAAGGAACATGCCGAGCTTGCATGGTTGTTCAATTGCGTGGCGCGTATGGGTTGGCTCAGCCGGATGACCCAGTTTAAGGACAAGGCTGGCAAGAACCGTGAAAACGCGTCTGTTGGCCTGTTTTCCTATCCCAATTTGATGGCCGCCGATATTTTGGCCTATCGGGCAACGCATGTTCCGGTGGGCGAGGATCAAAAACAGCATCTTGAACTGACGCGTGATATYGCSCAAAAATTCAAYATGGATTTTGCSRGCAGCATCACSGAAAAAGGCTTGGGYGTTGGCGAYGACAACCARTATTTCCCTYTGCCRGARCCGATGATTACYGGYGCWGGYACRCGGGTWATGTCTTTGCGYGATGGCTCYAAAAAGATGTCATCWTCTGAYCCATCAGATTTATCCCGGTTGAATTTGACCGATGACCCTGATGATCTGGCCAAGAAAGTTCGCAAAGCTAAAACTGATCCCAATCCATTGCCCGAAACRCTGGATGAAYTGAGCGAGCGCCCCGAAGCCAAGAACTTGATCAACATTTATGCGTCCCTGTCTGACCAGACACCGCAGGATGTTTTGACGCAGTTTGCCGGTGCTGAATTTTCCAAGTTCAAACCAGCCTTGGCAGAAGTTGCTGTGGAAACCCTGTCGCCRATAACCGCAGAAATGCGCCGGTTGATGGATGATCCMGCTCATGTTGATGGCGTYTTGCGYGATGGCTCCGAGCGTGCCCGCGCYATTGCGGCACCGGTGCTAAAAGATGTGAARAACATCTTCGGCYTTATCGCGTGACAAAACRCTTGCRGCTCTGGGCCTCCAATGGCAGCATCAMGCCATGATGAAGCWAAGAAAAAGCCGTGAAGAGGGCCATCGCCGCAAGTTTTTGGTGGTCATAGATAAWACGCCGGAATCCCACCGGGCGCTGATTTAYGCYGCCAARCGGGCGGAAAGCACCGGCGGTGGTYTGGTGCTGCTTTATGTGATCAGCACTGGCGAGTTCCAGCACTGGATGGGCGTTGAAGACATCATGCGCGCCGAGGCCATGGAAGAGGCTGAGGCCGTCATGTCCAAATATGAGGACGAGGTGAATTCGTGCAGCCTGGTGCGCCCGGAACGGGCCATCCGCGAGGGGCAAATTGCGCAGGAAATCCTCAATTTGATCGAAGAAGACGAAKATATCGCCATCATGGTGYTGGCATCGGCTGCCGGCACTGAAGGRCCGGGACCTTTGGTCACATCACTGGCCAGCAAAAGCGGTGTKTTTCCTATTCCGGTGACGATTGTGCCCAGYGATCTGGCCGATGAAGACATGGATGCGATTGTGTAAAACAYYGCTCAATCCTGGTTTGTGGCCATGGCATTGATTGCGTTGATGGTAGAACTAGTCTAGAATAGTTCTAAGCTAGGCCTTTTACCAAACCTGCAACAGGCCTATATRCAGATAACAAATCGCCTATTTTAGATTAGCAATTGCCCCTTTGCCGGGGCCATACGGGGAGCCCGTCRCCATGTTCATTCAAACTGAAGCCACACCAAATCCGGCTACTCTAAAGTTTCTTCCKGGCCGKACCATTCTTGCCACCGACACGCGCGATTATCGCAGCGTTGACGATGCAGGCGATTCGCCGCTTGCRCAAAAACTGTTTTCAGTTGATGGCGTTGATGGCGTGTTCTTTGGYCAGGATTTCATTTCYGTGACCCGYGCAGAYGTGGAGTGGGCCCATATCAAGCCWGCYATTCTGGGCGCGATCATGGAGCATTYCATGTCCGGTCTGCCGGTGATGGAAAATACTGATGGTGCTGCGACTGCCAATGAAGGTGAGTTTTTTGATGAAGCTGATGCGGCCACCGTTGAAATAATCAAGGATTTGCTGGAAACCCGCGTGCGCCCAGCTGTTGCCAATGATGGCGGCGATATTACTTTTCAGGGCTTTAAAGACGGCGTGGTGTTTTTGCAGATGCGCGGCGCGTGTGCCGGTTGCCCATCTTCCACTGCAACGTTGAAGCACGGCATTGAAAACCTCCTGCGTCATTTTGTACCTGATGTGCAGGAAGTGCGCCCCGTTACTTAAAATTCAGGTTTTTGGCTATTCAGCGGCTGATTTTGGCCGCTGAGTCGTTTGTGGCAAAAATTTCCCGTTTTCTTTTTTGTTCACGGAACCTGCAAAGGGCTTGGCATCATGCCAAAAGCCTTTTATCGATCTCTCCATGGTCCAATTAAGCATCGACACTTGCAATCAGCTTTGCGCGGCGTCCCTGTCAGAAATGTCAGGCGATAAGTGCCGCGTATTTGATCGTGATTGCGAAGATATCGGACGCGGCCATGCTGAGCTGTTGGCCTCGCAGGTGGATCGGTTGCTAAAAAGCGCGAATCGCAAACCCACAGAATTATCCCGCATTGCTGTTACCATTGGCCCCGGTTCCTTTACCGGCCAGCGCGTTGGTCTGGCTTTGGCGCGCTCTATGGGCATGGCGCTAAAGATCGATGTACTGGGCATCAATGTGCTCGATGCGTTGCTGCGCGAAGCACAAAGCGCGGCCCCACAGCAAAAGGCCTATTGCGCCATATTGGACGCACGGCGCGGCGGCGCTTATGTCAAATGCATTGATGCGCAGGGCGCAATTTTAATCGATACCTGTTTGCTGCTTGTCGAAGACATGAATGCGGCGCTGCAAAAACTTGCTGGCCTCATTGTACTGATTGGCACGGGTGTTGAACTGGTCGATGGCCATGATTCTGATGCTTACAAAACGATAGATGTGAAGCTTCCCGCTATTGAAACCATTGCGCAGCTTGGCCATCAACAAACAGCCATGAGCGAGCCTGTTACCCCGCTTTATCTACGTGCACCGGATGCCAAACCGCAAAGCGGCAAGCATTTGCCACTCGCCGCAAAGGCCGCTCAGCTGTGATGTCTTTTTTGAACCCGGCCAGATTGATCGCCAGAGACACCGCCATTGTTGCCTTGAGCGAAGCTGATGCCAGCGTCTTGTCAGATATGCATGCCCTTAGCTTTGACCCGCCATGGGGCACGTCAGATATGCTGGGCCTGCTGGCGCAAGATACCGTGTTCGGCTTTATGGCCATTGAAACCGGTGCCTTTTTAAAAACGCGACAGCTTGGTTTTGTGTTGGTGCGCCGWTTRGTGGACGAGTCYKAAATTTTGACCATTGCSGTYAGCCCGCGTGCACGAGGGCGYGGYGTTGGGCGTCAATTGATGACGCAAACCTTGCGCACSCTGTATTCAGAACGCATTGACCGGCTGATATTGGAGGTTGATGAGAGCAACGCATCTGCCCTGCATCTTTACCGCAAAYTGGGCTTTACCCAGATTGGCGAGCGCAAGGGTTACTACTCCAATGCYGAGCGTCAACAGGGCACAAGTGGCAGCACAGCGCTTGTCATGTCCTGCAATGTTCGATAATCCCTAAATTTACCGAAACWGCGCGGACRTTTGYATGACGSYCTTCATTGTTGATGCTGATCTGATATCCCAGCTTGAGCTGCATTGCGGCAAAATGGGTATGCGCCTGACAGAGCAGCGMAAAATCATTGCCCGYGTGCTGGAGCAATCYCGCGACCATCCMGATGTGGAAGAGYTGCACGCGCGCGCCGCCAGCATYGATGAYAACATCTCCATCTCCACGGTTTACCGCACCATGCGCCTGTTTGAAGAGGCTGGCATTATYGAGCGYCATGATTTTCGCGATGGCCGCTCGCGCTACGARACCGTGCCCGATGAGCAYCATGAYCATYTGATTGATCTGAAAACYGGYAATGTSATYGAGTTTCGCAATGAGCGYATTGAGCAATTGCAGGAATTGATCGCCCAAGAGCTGGGCTAYCGGCTGATCGACCACCGGCTGGAGCTTTATGCCGTGCCGCTCAAATCTGACAATTCGGAAGAGAGCTGATCGGTGGCGGCAATTTGTGCGTTGCTCCGTGTTTTGGCGCTGGTGGTGTTCACATTCGTGATTTTACTGCCGCATCTCATTTGCATGCGCTGGTTTCCAAAAGCCGCCAACCAATTGGCGCACCGCTGGCAAAAAATGGCGGCCTGGACCATTGGTATCAAAATACACATTAGCGGCACGCCCAAAGCGGGCCCGGTGCTGTATTTGTCCAATCACACCTCGTGGCTGGATATCGTCGCGCTGTCCAACACTGCGCCGCTGTCGTTTGTCGCCAAGAGCGAAGTGTCGTCCTGGCCCGTATTCGCCTCTCTTGCCAAATGGCAGCGCACGATTTTTGTCGAGCGAGACCGGCGCTCGCGCACGGGCGTTGCCTTGGGCCAAATGGTGCAGCGGCTGGAAGACCATGATGCCCTAGTGCTATTTCCAGAGGGGACCAGCAGCGATGGCTGGAACTTGTTACCGTTTAAAAGCGCCTTGATTGGCGCTGTTGTGGAAACCGCAACGCGCATGGAAGCGCATGATGTCGACCTTTATGTGCAGCCCGTTGCGGTGGCTTATACCAAGCTGCACGGCATTGCCTTGGGCCGCATGGAAGCCGATTATGCGGCGTGGATTGGCGATATAGACCTGATCCCACATCTATGGCGCATTTTGAAAACGGGCGGGTTGGAAGCCCAGATTCATTTTGGTGAACCGGTCGAGATTAACCCCGATACAAACCGCAAAATTTTGGCGCTAGATATGGAGCAGCAGGTTCGCCAATTGATGGAAGAAACGCGGCGTTGAACGCCAAAGCACGATGCCCCTTTGCTCCAATCTCAAAACAGGCTAAAAGGCCTCCACTTTACAGAACATCAATGGCGACCAATCAGGTGGCCAACAGGATTTGAACATGCCTGAGACCAGCGCACAGAGCGAAACAACAAAGCCAGCGGCAAATGCCGAAACGGGCAAGAAAATATTCATCAAGACTTATGGTTGTCAGATGAATGTTTATGATTCGACCCGTATGAGCGATGCGCTTGCCCCGCAGGGCTATACCGAGACTCAAGATATTACCGACGCTGATCTGGTGATTCTCAACACCTGTCATATTCGCGAAAAAGCGGCGGAAAAGGTCTATTCGGAAATTGGCCGTATTCGCAAAATGCGCGACGCGCGCGGCGCGGGTGCCAAGCAGATGACCATTGGCGTTGCCGGCTGTGTGGCGCAGGCCGAGGGCGAGGAAATTATCAAGCGAGCACCGATTGTGGATCTGGTGTTCGGCCCGCAAAGCTATCATCGCCTGCCAAGCCTGCTGAAAGATGTTGAAGCTGGCAAATCCGTGGTGGAAACCGAGTTTCCCGAGGAAGACAAGTTTAAACATTTGCCTGCCGCCAAAGCTTCCGTCACACGGGCGCGTGGCTTTACGGCATTTTTAACGGTGCAGGAAGGTTGTGACAAATTCTGCACTTTTTGCGTGGTGCCTTATACGCGCGGCGCGGAAGTGTCGCGCCCGGTAAGCGCCATTGTTGATGAGGCACGAGCGCTGGTTGCCGCCGGTGTGTGCGAAATCACGCTGCTCGGCCAGAATGTAAACGCCTATCACGGCAGTTCCGATAAGGGCGGCATTTGGGGCCTTGGTCAATTGCTGGAAGAGTTGGCAAAAATCGATGGTTTGGCGCGCCTGCGCTACACCACCAGCCATCCGCGCGATATGGATGATGCGTTGATTGCGGCGCACCGTGATATTCCGCAAGTCATGCCCTATCTGCATTTGCCGGTGCAAAGTGGCTCTGACCGTATTTTGGCTGCCATGAACCGCCGTCATACCCGCGCCGAATATTTTGAGTTGGTTGACAAGATTCGCGCCGGACGGCCGGATTTAGCGCTGTCGGGCGATTTTATCGTTGGTTTTCCGGGCGAGAGTGATGCCGATTTTGCCGATACCATGTCGCTCATCCGCGATGTGGAATATGCGCAGGCCTATTCGTTCAAATACAGCCCGCGCCCCGGCACACCCGCAGCTAGCCATGAAGATCAGATATCGAATGAGCTCAGTTCCGAGCGTTTGCTGGAGCTGCAAACGCTTCTGACAGAACAGCAAATCGCGTTTAATGCCTCTAAAATGGATTCAACAATGGATGTGTTGCTGGAGCGCAAGGGCCGCGAAACGGGCCAATTAACCGGGCGTTCTGCGTGGCTGCAGGCGGTGCATATCGATGCGCCAGAAACCTTGATTGGCACCATTCAACCCGTGCGTATTACGGGTGTCACAAAAAACAGTTTATCTGGGCAGTTGATTACAGGGTGAAATACCGCTGTAATCAGTTAACTGTTATCAGACCCTCACATTGAGAAGGCTTGCTTTGTTTTCAAAACCTAATTTCGCTCCCGCTGATCCTCGCGGTGATGCCATTCGTGATATGACCCTTAAAAACTCAGAAACAGACCAAATTGTATTGGTATTCGACGACAATCAGCTGGTTGGCCATTTGTTTGGCCAGTTTGACCAGAACCTTGCTTTGATCGAAAAGCAGATTGGTGTTGAGGCTGTTGCGCGCGGCAATCAGGTTACCTTGCGCGGTGGGCATGATGCCTGCGCAGAAGCGCGTGATGTGCTTGAAACCCTGTATCAACGCATTGCCGCTGGTGATGATCTGAGCCCCGGTGATGTCGATGGTGTGATCCGTATGGTGCGCGCAGATGCAGCGCAGCCTTCGCTGCCCTCGCTAGGCACAGACAAGCCTAATAGCGGCACCCGTGTGGCCATGGCGCGCATTTCCACACGGCGTAAAACCGTGATTGCCCGCACGCCCATGCAAGACAGCTATATACGCGCAATGGAGCGCAACGAGCTGGTGTTTGGTCTTGGTCCTGCCGGTACCGGCAAAACCTATCTGGCGGTTGCCTACGCAGCAGCGCTGTTGGAGCGCGGCGATGCCTCGCGTCTGATCTTGTCACGCCCGGCGGTGGAAGCTGGTGAGCGCCTTGGCTTCTTGCCCGGCGACATGCGCGAAAAGGTTGATCCCTATCTGCGCCCGCTTTATGACGCGCTTTACGATATGATGCCGCCCGAGCGTGTTGAGCGCGGGTTGCAATCCGGCATGATTGAGGTCGCTCCGTTGGCCTTTATGCGTGGTCGGACTTTGTCTGATGCGATTGTGATTTTGGATGAAGCTCAAAACACCACCAGCATGCAGATGAAAATGTTCCTCACCCGCCTTGGTGAAAACTCCAAAATGTTCATCACCGGCGATACTACTCAGGTGGATTTACCGCCCGGCCAGGTATCCGGCCTGGTGGAAGCCACAAATCTGCTTGGCAATGTTGAGGGCATTTCCATGACCCGCTTTACCGACAAAGATGTTGTGCGCCACCATCTGGTTGCCAGCATCGTGCGTGCTTACGATAAAGCTGGCGCGGAAAAGAGCGTGAGATCAGGGCGCAGGACCAACAAAACCTGATGGTGCAACTTGAATTTGAGGGTGTTATTGAGGATTCGCGCTGGGGTTTTGCAGAAGGTGATGGGTCTTTCGGCGCCTTCCTGTCAAAAATTGCTGGTTCTATTGTTGCTGGCTATCCGGCGCTTTCGCAGCCCGTGCAGGCATCGGTTCTTTTGGCCAATGACAGCCGGGTTCAAACCCTCAACCGAGACTACCGCAATCAGGACAAGCCTACCAATGTGCTTTCCTTTGAAAGCGGAGAAACGGAAGCCGATCCAGAGACCGGCAGGCTTTACTTGGGCGATATCGCCATTAGCTTTGAAACTGTTCAGCGCGAGGCGGATGAAGCGGGCAAAACCTTGTTGGATCATCTGAGCCATATGGTGGTGCACGGCACGCTTCACCTTTGCGGATTTGACCATCTGAATGACGATGAAGCGGAAGAAATGGAAACTTTGGAGACCGCTATTCTTGAAACGCTTGGTATATCAAACCCATATGCAGAAAGTTGATGCGAGATGGGGTTGAAAAGCCATCATCAAAAAAAGCGTGCCAAACACACCAAAATGACGTAACGCTAGACTATAAATTGAATTGAGAACCGCAGAAATGCCCGCCTCCAAATCCGCTTCTGGCTCTGCCGGTAGCACTAAAAAACAGCAAAAACCTCTGCCCGGCAAGATTGTGTCGGATGCCGGAGACGCGGCTGTGGCTGACCTTGAATTAACTGCTGAAGAGCCATCTGAGGAAAGCCGAAGTCCGGACACCTCCGGATCATCCATCGTTAGCCTGCCGGACAGCGCTACAAATTTGACCAATATCGAGCCCGGTTCTGAGGCGGTTATAGGCCCCGTTATCAGCGGTGTTGTTAACAAGCCGCGACTGCCGGGCTTTCTGGCGCGTCTGCGGCATTTATTTGGCTTTCGCAATGGCTCGATCCGCCAGGAATTGCAGATCGCTCTTTCCGATGACAACCTCGACAGCAAGCAATTTAGCGCCGATGAGCGCATCTTTTTACGTAATGTTCTGGCCCTGCGCGATGTTCGTGTTGAAGATGTTATGGTGCAGCGCGCCGAGATTATTGCCGAGCCGATAAGCATCAACTTGGCTGATTTGCTGGTTTCCTTTCGCACCGCAGCCCATTCTCGTATGCCGGTCTATGGTGATACGCTGGATGACCCGCGTGGTATGATTCACATCAAGGATTTGATGCTGCATATCGCCACCACGGCTGAGTACAAACCTGATCCCAGCGTTAAAAGGCGCAAGAAATTACCTGGAAATCTGGATTTACGGCAGGTCGATCTGGCCTGTGCTCTGGAAGATACAAAACTTATTCGCCCTGTCATTTTCGTGCCGCCTTCGATGAAAGCATCGACTCTGCTTGCCAAAATGCAGGTAGAGCGCATTCAGATGGCGCTGGTTATTGATGAATATGGYGGCACTGACGGKCTCGTTTCGATGGAAGAYCTGGTGGAGATTATCGTCGGCGATATTGARGACGAGCAYGAYGAGGATGAGCTGCCAACGATCATAGCAGAAGGCGATTCCAGCTTTGTGGCCGATGCCAAGGCYGAGCTGGAAGAYGTTGTTGCGTTGATYGGGCCAGAATTCATTCTTGGCGATGATATGGACGATGTCGAYACGATTGGCGGTCTGGTRTTTTCGCTGGTTGGCCGTATTCCMATCCGMGGMGAGCTTATTCCGGCACCYGGTCCTTTTGAAATTGAAGTKCTTGARGCCGATCCAAGGCGCATCAAACGRCTTCGGATTTATAGCAGACGYAAGAAAGTTGGCAGCAGGCTRGCGCATAAACGCAATCGGGAAACCGAAGCGGAACAAGCGAGCAGTGCACCGACTGAGCGCCAGTAAATTGATAAAACAATTTTTGATCTGGCTCACGACGCTGCGGGGCAAGCGGCGTGCTTTTGTCGTGTTTTTACTGGGGGCTTTTGCCGCCCTTTCAATGGCACCGATTCATTTTGTCCCGGCTGTTTTTGTCTCGTTTCCTCTGTTTATGCTGGTGCTCGATGCCGCCCTGGAAGGGCAATTGGGCCGCCGCCGGTTTAAAGCAGCTGCATTCTTGGGCTGGGTTTTTGGATTTGGCTACCTCATTGCCGGTCTTTGGTGGATTGGCGCGGCGTTTCTCATTGAAGCCGAAAATTATGCCTGGGCATTGCCAATTGGCGTTGCCGGTTTGCCTGCTGTCATGGCGCTTTACTGGGGGGGCGCATGCGGAATTGCACAAATGTTTTGGCGCAGCCCCCTGCAAAAAATCATCAGCCTTGTTGTTGCGCTAACGCTGGCGGAATATCTGCGCGGTAATTTGTTTTCCGGTTTTCCATGGAATGCGATTGGCTACAGTGTGATGCCCAATGCGCTGATGATGCAGAGCGCCAGCCTGTTTGGGCTGTGGGGCATGACCCTGCTGACCCTGCTGGCTGTGCTGCTGCCTGCGCTTTGGTTGATGCGTGCGAGCGACCCTGAGGGAGGTGTTACTCGGCTGCAATCAGGTTTTGGCGTGCTCGTCAGTGCCGCTTTGCTCTTTGCCCATCTGGGTTATGGCATGGCTCGATTGCAGTCCTTTGAGGCCGCGCAGCCACAACAGGCAAAGGGTACAATCATCCGTTTGGTACAGCCCAATATCAGCCAGCGCGACAAATGGCGCCGGGGYAATGAAAAWGCYGTYTTYGAAAGTTATTTGAAACTAAGTGCCTTGCCGGGGCTGGATAAAGTGGATGCGGTGATCTGGCCCGAATCAGYTTTTCCGTTTTTAATACTGGAAGATGAGGCCGCTTTGGCCCAAATTAATGAATTATTGCCCTCAAATATCATTTTATTGACCGGTGGTGTTCGGGCCGTTTGGCAGAAAAATCAACAGGAGATAGAAAAACYAASCCAGTCATTTAGGAATTCACTACTGATTTTTGATGATGCGGCAAAAATTATTCAAACTTATGACAAACGCAATTTAGTGCCCTTTGGTGAATATATGCCAATGAAGAAGCTGCTGGATTGGCTGGGCATTACAGGTTTTGTGAAGCTTCCTGGCGGGTTTGACCCTAGCAATAATAGCAATGTTCTRGCRCTTCCGCACAWYACATCAAAAYCCACAAAAATACCGCCACTGAGCATCCTGATTTGCTATGAAATTGTCTTTTCTGGCGGGTTCGATGTGACTCATCCAAGCCTCCAGATCGATGGACAAAATATACAGGCTCAATGGCTGCTCAACATCACAAATGATGCCTGGTTTGGTATGCTTTCTGGGCCCCATCAACACTTTCATCAAGCCCGTTTGCGCGCTGTCGAGCAAGGTATTCCAATGGTTCGTGTCGCCAATACCGGTATCAGTGCGCATGTTGATTCTCACGGGCGCGTTTTGCAGCAGCTTAATCTGGGTGAGGCTGGAATACTTGATATAAATCTGACAACAATACCTGCGCTTAAAGGGGCCAAGACGTTTTTTGCGCGTTTTGGGGAATTTCCTTTCGCCACAGGAATAACACTTTTGATTGTTTTTATGTTTCTGGGCAATTTGATTCGACGAAAAGCGGTAGACAAAAAATAAATTCACGAATACTTAATTGAGCTGGAAGGCCTATATTTTTGGCCCTTTAATGCGGTTTGAACTGCCCATATGTACAAAAATATATGGTTGTAAGTCGTCTTAAACGCAATTTTTCTATTGATTGTGCGAAAATCGCACGTTACATGAGTGTTAGAGATGAAAATACAGCCTGAGATATATTCTTATGTATTTTTATCAGGGTTGCCTTTATGGGCAAGCAAATGCGAGTAGATGAGTTGTAGATATGCAAAGTGCGATTTCGATGGATACTAAACCAAAACCCATCAATAAGAAGAAACCAAATCCGATCGACGCCCATGTTGGCAGTCGTGTTCGGTTGCGCCGTATGATGTTGAATATGAGTCAAGAAAAGCTTGGCGAGCAATTAGGCATCACTTTTCAGCAAGTTCAAAAATACGAAAAGGGTACAAACAGAGTAGGTGCAAGTCGTCTTCAGGCAATTGCAAACATTCTTCATGTACCGGTTGCTTTCTTCTTTGAAGATGCGCCTGCGGTTGGACCTCAGGCAGAAGGTGGCTTTTCCGATAGCGGTGCCACCAGCTATGTCATGGATTTTCTTTCGACAAATGAAGGGCTTCAACTGAACCGTTCCTTTGTAAAGATCAAAGATCCCAAAATGCGCAAAAGCGTTATTGATCTGGTTCGCTCCATGGCTGATGACGACAGCTAGGGTCTGCTGACTATTAATGCATTGCATGGTGGCAAGGACGGGCGTTTTGGCTCCTTCCACCTCGCAATGTTTAATAACACTCTCAAATTAGCGTATCAGGACGGTTATTTTTTTAGTTTGATAACCATTGCCAAGACTATCTTTCAAAAGTACCGGACCTAACTCAAGTCTCCCTTGACGATTCGGGCAAAAACAGTCACATAACAAATTCCTTATATGGTCTCGTGCATTTAGTGCGGGGCCGAAGTTTTGTGTCCAATTGCCACAGTCAATCGAATGAAGGTAGCGGTCCTTGCCCCTAAAAAATTACCTGTTCACCAGTGAATCCGTTTCAGAAGGTCATCCTGACAAGGTGTGTGACCGCATTTCTGATGAAATTGTTGATGCCTATCTTAGTGCCTATGAYCAATCGCGCGTYGCGGTTGAGACGCTGGCGACAACCAACCGYGTYATCATCGCCGGGGAAACYCGCGGGCCTGAAAGCATCAGCAAAGAATTGATGGAAGAGCTTGCCCGCAAGGCCATCAAGGATATTGGCTATGAGCAAGACGGGTTCCATTGGGATACTTGCAAAATTGATGTGCTGGTGCACAAGCAATCCGACCATATTGCCCAAGGCGTTGATGCCAGTGGCAATAAGGATGAGGGTGCCGGCGATCAGGGCATCATGTTTGGCTATGCCTGCTCTGAAACAGATGAGCTGATGCCTGCGCCGATCCATTATGCGCACCGCATTCTCTATAATTTGGCGCAGGCCCGCAAAAGCGGTGAAGCCGCCATGCTGGGACCTGATTCTAAAAGTCAGGTCACCTTGGCCTATGAAGATAACAAGCCTGTGCGCGCAAGCTCCATCGTGCTGTCCACACAGCATATCGATGAAAGCCTGACATCCGCCGATGTGCGCGCCATTGTTGAGCCCTACATCGTCAAAACCCTGCCTGATGGCTGGATCACCGATGAAACCCAATGGCATGTTAATCCAACCGGAAAATTTGTTATTGGCGGGCCGGATGGCGATTGCGGCCTGACGGGCCGTAAAATTATTGTCGATACTTATGGCGGCGCAGCACCCCATGGCGGTGGCGCGTTTTCGGGTAAAGACCCAACCAAGGTTGATCGCTCTGCAGCTTATGCGGCGCGTTATCTTGCCAAGAACATTGTTGCAGCTGGCCTTGCCACGCGGTGCACCTTGCAAGTGGCCTATGCCATTGGCGTATCACAGCCACTCTCGCTCTATGTGAATTTGCACGATACCGGTGAGGTCGATGAGATAAAACTCTCTTCGGTGTTGATGGAACTGATGGATTTGTCGCCGCGCGGCATTCGCGAACATCTCAAGCTAAACCGCCCGGTTTATGCGCGTTCCGCGGCTTATGGCCATTTTGGGCGCACACCAACTGACGATGGTGGGTTCTCTTGGGAAAAGATAGATTTGGTCGATGCACTGCGCTCAGCCTTTTAATCCGATATGATCAGACGTTCGAGACGCAGCGACTTCATTGGAAGGCGTCAGGCCAAAACACTGAAGCCGCGACAGGCTGGCCTGTTCAAGACCTTGATGCCAAAGTTGCGTCTGGATATTGAGCAGGATTTTCCGCAAGATCTTTGTGCGCTTTTCAACGATGTTGATGACGTGCGGCTGGAAATCGGCTTTGGCGGCGGCGAGCATCTGGTGCACCGGGCGCAGGAAAACCCGCGCATTGGCTTCATTGGCGTTGAGCCTTTCATCAATGGCATGGGGCTGGCTCTGAGCAGTATTGATGATACCGGTGTCGGCAACATTCTTCTGCATGATGAAGACGCTGGTGCCTTGATGGATTTGCTGCCACAAAACAGCCTCAGTCAGATTTGCCTGCTTTACCCTGATCCTTGGCCAAAATACCGCCACTGGAAACGCCGTTTTGTCTCCCAGCGCAATCTGGACAGAATGGCCCGGCTGATGAAGCCCGGTGCCCAGTTTCTGTTTGCCAGCGATATTGAGCATTACGTCGGCTGGACGTTGGATCAATGCCATCATCACGCATCCTTTCAATGGCTGGCAACGGGTGCAAGTGACTGGAATGATTCGCGCCAAGGTGCCTTTGCCAACTGGCCAAGCACCCGCTATGAGGCAAAAGCCTTTGCGGAAGGTCGCAAGCCTACCTATCTTACCTTCGAATATCGCTGAAGCACCCTTGCGTTTTGGCATGAACGGGCGTATATGGGCTGCAAATCTTAAACATTGTTTGAGAGTGGGCCCTACCGGACCCGCTCTTTTTTATTGCCAAAATGAAAGTGGAACCGCATGGCACATGAGCCACGCATTATCACCGAAACCGGGCTGGACGCTCGGATTGCTGCCATCGTAGAGCCTGTCATCGAAGATCTCGGTTACAAGCTGGTTCGTGTGCGCGTATCCGGCCAGAACGGTATGACTGTGCAAATTATGGCCGAGCGGGCACAGGGTTTGATGACGGTTCACGATTGTGAACTGATCTCAAAAGCTGTCTCGCCGGAACTTGATGTGCGCGACCCAATCACCGCAGCCTATCATTTGGAGGTTTCCACCGCTGGTGTGGACCGTCCTTTGGTGCGGCTTAGCGATTTTGAGCGTTGGATCGGGCATCAGACCAAGGTTGAAATGACCATCACCATTGATGGGCAGCGCCGCTTTCGTGGACTGTTGCTTGGTGTGCGGACAGAAAATGGTGAGACCGAATTTGGTCTGCGCCCAACTGAAAAGCGCAGCAAGAAATCATTGGCGGCCCCATTGAAAGACATCTGGTTGCCATTGTCTTCGTTGGCCGATGCCAATCTGATCATGACGGATGAACTGGTTGATGCGGCCCGAAAAATGGCGCTTGCAGAAAATCCAGATATGGAACTTGATTCTAATAAGGATCAAAAAGCCGATTTGGCCGAAGGCCAGACCATAGAAATTGACATAGAAAATGACTGACCAACCGAGCCATTTCCGGTTCGCTTGAGGGAGAAAAGCCATGGCTGTAAGTGCCAATCGAATTGAATTGTTGCAGATCGCTGATGCTGTTGCGCGCGAGAAGAATATCGACCGCGAAATCGTCATTTCCGCGATGGAAGATGCGATCCAGAAAGCCGCCAAAGCGCGCTATGGTTCCGAAACGGATGTTCGGGCGAATATCAACCAGAAAACGGGTGAAATTCGTTTGCACCGTTTGCTGCATGTTGTGGAAGAAGTCGACAACATTCTGTCCGAAATCACATTGGAAGATGCGCGTGCGCGTAATCCGGATGCCCAGATTGGCGATGCTTTGTCAGAGCCTCTTCCGCCCATGGAATTTGGCCGCATCGCGGCGCAATCTGCCAAGCAAGTTATTGTACAAAAAGTACGTGAAGCTGAGCGTGATCATCTGTTTGAAGAATATAAGGATCGCATTGGCTCGATCATCAACGGCACCGTTAAGCGTGTTGAATATGGCAATGTCATTGTTGATATGGGTCGCGGCGAAGCGATTATCCGCCGTGATGAGCTGATCCCGCGCGAAACATTCCGCTATGGCGATCGTGTGCGTGCCTACATTCATGATGTGCGCCGCGAGCAGCGCGGACCGCAGATTTTCCTCTCTCGTAGCCACCCCGCTTTCATGTCTAAATTGTTTGAGATGGAAGTGCCGGAAATCTATGATGGCATTATTGAGCTGAAATCTGTTGCGCGTGATCCTGGCTCCCGTGCCAAGATTGCCGTTACTTCCAATGACAGCTCCATTGATCCTGTTGGTGCCTGCGTTGGTATGCGCGGCAGCCGTGTTCAGGCCGTTGTTGGCGAGCTGCAGGGCGAAAAAATCGATATCATCCCCTGGTCACCTGACGCTGCTACCTTCATTGTTAACGCGCTGCAGCCTGCAGAAGTTACCAAGGTGGTGCTGGATGAAGAGCAAGAGAAAATCGAAGTTGTGGTGCCGGATGAGCAATTGTCTTTGGCCATTGGCCGCCGGGGCCAGAATGTGCGCCTTGCCTCACAGCTGACCGGTTGGGATATTGATATTCTGACCGAAGAAGAAGAATCCCAGCGCCGCCAGAAAGAATTCCAGGAGCGCACCGAGTTGTTTACCACCGCGCTTGATGTTGATCAGATGGTCGGTCAGTTGCTGGCAACGGAAAGCTTCACATCGATTGAAGAAGTCGCCTATGTGGATCTGGACGAAATTGCCATCATCGAAGGCTTTGACGATGGCACTGCGCAGGAAATTCAGACCCGTGCCAGAGAATATCTGGACAAGCTGGAAGCTGAGCAGGAAGTTGAACGCAAGAAACTGGGTGTGGCCGATGAGCTGCGCGACATTGAAGGCATTACCACTGCAATGATGGTCGCCTTTGGCAATAATGATGTGAAGTCTGTTGAAGACCTTGGTTATTGTGCCGTTGATGATCTGGTGGGCTGGAGCGARCGTAAAGACGGTGAAGTTACCCGTTTTGATGGTGTGTTCAACCCCGCAGAGATGTCCCGCGCTGAAGCKGAGGCKCTTATCATGACRGCACGCCTCAAATCWGGTCTGATCACTGAAGAAGATTTGGCACCGGCTGAGCCGRCTGAGGAAGAAGAGCTCGTTGAGGGAGAAACAGCGCAGTAATGCGCTTTGTTGGTGGCCCTGATGGCGGATGTTGTAGAGCAAGATCTATCTGTTGATGACGGCGAGGCGCGTGAGCGCCGCGAGCCGCATCGCAAATGCGCGGTGACGCGTGAGGTTTTGCCAAARCAGCAACTCATCCGTTTTGTGGCTGACCCGATGGGCCATATTGTGCCCGACCTCAAGGCCAGGTTACCCGGACGCGGTGTTTGGGTAACGGCGCAAAAAGAGCATGTCGAGAGCGCTGAAAAACGCAAGGTTTTTGGCCGGCTTTTAAAGCAGCAAGTTACGGTGGAGCCGGGGCTTGCGGAGCGGGTTGAACTTTTGTTGCGCGAACGCACTTTGGGGGCWGCGGCCCTTGCCAATAAGGCTGGCGTTATTGTGATGGGTTTTTCCAAGGTGGAAGCCGCGATTGCCGATGGGTCGGTCGCCTTGCTCATCGCGGCCAGTGATGGCGCGCAGGATAGCCTTCGCAAGCTGATGCAGGTTGTAAAACGTACATACGGAGAAAGCGATTCCTTTGCGGTGTTTCGAATCTTCGAAAGTGCAGAATTGGATTTGGCATTTGGACGCACAAATGTAATACATGCGGCGTTGATGAGATCCGGGAAGTCGGGAGATGGCGGGTTTTTGGCAAATGCCGAGCGGCTCCAGCAATATATTGGAGCGCGGGTGGATGAAACCGGCAGCCATGAAGAGATTTAGAGGGRTGGCCAGGCAAATGACAAAACAATGAAAATGGCAGCTTTACGCGCCAGAGTGCGACAATAATTTGACATATGCGCTGCGCGGCAGTTTAACCGCAGCAGCAGGATTAGGAATAGAATGAGCGATACTGACAACAACGACAACAAACAGGGCCGACCCACTCTTACGCTTTCGCGGAGCGTAGAGCAGGGCACTGTGCGTCAGAGCTTTTCACATGGYCGGTCCAAGGCCGTCGTGGTTGAGAAGCGCAAACGYAAAATCAACATWMMNTNGGSAKRWCKMCNNTAMCGRNCAKAAKCTRYGMYNGCARCAACGCCAACGCCAGCAGCTGCAACACCTGCACCTGTGGCGGCTGCACCAACGCCAGCGGTTGCAACACCTGCAACACCGGCACCTGCTGCTGCGACACCAACACCTGCGGCTGCACCAACACCTGCACCAGTGGCGGCTGCGCCTACGCCAGCAGTTGCAACACCTGCGGCTGCTGCAACGCCAGCAGCGCCAGTAACTCCGGCAGTGCCAGCAAAACCTGCGGCGCCAGTTGCACCCAAGGTTGTGGCACGTGCTGCAGCTCCACGGCCAACAACTGGACCTGCATCGCGTGGCAATCGGCAGGACCATCGTTCGTCGCGTCCGCGTCCCTCATCCAATCGCAATACAGGCAACAGGGCTGCAGGCACCGTCTTGCGCACCTTGACCAGCGAAGAACGTGATGCACGGGCTTTAGCCCTTAAAGGTGCATTGGTTCGTGACAAGGAAGACCGCATCCGTGAGGCCCGCGATGCTGAAGATCGTGCCAAGCGCGAAGAAACAAACCGTGTTCGCTTAGCTGAAGAAGCTCGGGTTCAGGCAGAAGAAAGCGCTGCGCGCGCTGTTGCAGAAGAAGCAGAACGCCTGCGTCTTGAAGAGGCGTCTGTTAATGCCGCCGCTGCTGCCGAAGATTCCGAAACGCGACCTACTGTTAAGGTGCGCGATGGGCGCCGCGATGGTGGTGAAGAAGACAATAAACCTGGCAACAAGCAATTGCGCGCTGTTAAGCGCCCTGGTCGTGGCCAGGAGCAGGACACAAATAAGGCAAACCGCCGTGGTGGTGATCGCCGCAAGGGTAAGCTAACCCTTTCTAACGCACTAGACAGCGATAGCGGCGAGCGCGAACGTTCTCTAGCTTCTATTCGCCGTCGTCGTGAGCGTGAAAAGCAACGTGCTGCGCAGATGGCACCACGGGAAAAAATTGCCCGTGACGTTGTGATCCCTGAAACTATTACCATTCAGGAACTCGCCAACCGTATGGCCGAGCGCGCCATTGATGTTATCAAACTGCTGATGCAGCAGGGTCAAATGCTGACCATCAATGATGTGATCGATGCTGATACTGCTGAATTGATCACTGAAGAAATGGGCCACAATGTCCGCCGCGTCTCCGAGTCAGACGTTGAGGAAGGCCTGTTTGATGATGTGGTTGATACCGATGATGGTGAAGGCGTGGCGCGTCCACCCGTTGTCACAATCATGGGCCATGTTGATCACGGTAAAACATCCTTGCTGGATGCGTTCCGCAATACCAATGTCGTGTCCGGTGAAGCTGGCGGTATTACCCAGCATATTGGTGCCTATCAGGTTGAGCAGAATGGCCAGGTCATCACCTTTATTGATACTCCGGGCCATGCGGCGTTTACCGCCATGCGTGCTCGTGGTGCCAAATCAACCGATATTGTGATCTTGGTTGTGGCGGCTGATGATGGCGTTATGCCGCAAACGGCAGAGGCGATTGCCCATGCCAAAGCTGCTGGCGTTCCCATGATTGTCGCGATTAACAAGATCGATCTGGAAGGCGCTGATCCAAACCGGGTTCGCACCGAATTGCTCAGCCATGAAGTTCAGGTTGAATCCATGGGCGGTGATGTTTTGGATGTGGAAATTTCCGCATTGAAGGGCACCAATCTGGATAAAATTCTGGAAGCTATTTTGCTGCAAACAGAATTGCTCGAATTGAAAGCCAACCCAAATCGCAGCGCGAGCGGCGTTGTGGTTGAAGCGCAATTGGATAAGGGTCGCGGCCCTGTTGCAACTGTTCTGGTCAAGAACGGTACGCTTAAAGTGGGCGACATTGTTGTCCTTGGCGCAGAATGGGGCAAGGTTCGTGCTTTGATCGATGATCACGGCAAGCAGGTCAAATTGGCACTGCCTTCCAAGCCTGTTGAAGTTCTTGGCTTGCAGGGTACACCAGAAGCTGGTGACCAGTTCGCGGTTGTGGATACTGAATCCCARGCCCGTGAGATTACTGAATACCGCAAACGCAAGAAGCAGGATGCCGTACATTCGCGCGGCGCWCGTGGTTCTCTGGAGCAGATGATGAATCAGCTTCAAACGGACAATGTACAAGAATCTCCTTTGTTGATCAAAGCTGATGTGCAGGGCTCTCTTGAAGCCATTGTCGGCGCTCTTGAAAAACTCAACACCGACGAAGTGGCAACCCGGATTATCCATTCCGGCGCTGGTGGTATCACCGAAACCGATATCACTCTTGCTGCCTCATCAAATGCTCCGGTGATTGGCTTTAACGTTCGTGCCAACAAACAGGCGCGTGATGCAGCTGAAGTCAACGGCATTGAAATTCGTTATTACAATGTCATTTACGATYTGATTGACGATGTGAAGGCCGCCATGTCCGGCATGCTTTCTCCAGAATTGCGCGAGCATATGCTTGGTAACGCAAAAATCCTGGAAACATTCAATGTTTCCAAGGTTGGCCGGGTTGCTGGTTGTCTGGTGACAGAGGGCAATGTGGAACGTGGTCAGCATGTGCGCTTGATCCGTGATGATGTTGTTATTCACGAAGGTAAGCTCTCAACACTGAAACGCTTCAAAGACGAAGTGAAAGAAGTGATTGCCGGCCAGGAATGTGGCATGGCTTTCGAGAACTATCAGGATATTCGCAAAGGCGACATCATCGAGTGTTACCGTGTTGAAGTAATTCAACGCAGTCTTTAAAATAGATAAATCAAACTGCATGTCCTGCGTGGACATGCAGTTTGCATTGGACTTAAGACAATGGCCCGTCCCGGAAATAATAAAATATCAAAAGAGCCCACTCAGCGCCAATTGCGTGTGGGCGAAATTGTGCGCCGTGCGATAGATGGAACTCTGCGCCGGGGCGAAATTCGCGTGCCTGAACTTGAGCGGATGATGATTACCGTTCCCGAAGTTCGCATGTCCCCGGATTTGCGCAATGCCAGTATTTATGTGGCTCCGCTTGGCGGCGGCGATGGTGATGCGCTTGCCTCGCTGTTGAACACGCATCGCAAGGCAGTTCGTGGTAGTATCACCAAGGATTTGTCGATGAAATTCATGCCAAACCTCAAATTCTTTGCTGATAACAGCTATGACGAGGCCACCAAGATTGACCGCCTGTTGCGCCAGCCAAAAGTTCTGGCTGATTTGCAGGCTCCCGATACTCCCGACGACGAATAGGATACTAAATGGCGCGTCGCAGGAAAGGCCGTGACATTCATGGTTGGGTGCTTTTCGACAAGCCATATGGAATGGGTTCAACGCAGGCCGTTGCCAAGGTTCGTTGGCTGTTTACCGCTAAAAAAGCCGGCCATGCCGGAACATTGGACCCTTTAGCCTCGGGCATGCTGCCGATTGCGCTGGGGGACGCCACTAAAACCGTGCCCTATGTGCAAGATGGGCGAAAAAAATACAGATTTACCATTCGTTGGGGCGCCGCTACCGAGACCGATGACGCCGAAGGAATGGTCATCGCACGCTCGGATCACCGCCCATCTGAAAAAGATATTCTTGCCGTTTTACCTCAATTCATAGGCAAAATTTCGCAAATGCCGCCGATTTACAGTGCGCTGAAAATCGATGGTGAGCGCGCTTATAATCTGGCCCGTGCCGGTGAAAAAGTAGAGCTCGCAGCGCGTCAGGTGGAAATCGATCAGCTTCAGTTGATCGAGATGCCTGATAGCGATCATGCGACATTTGAGTGCATCTGCGGAAAAGGTACCTATATCCGCGCCATTTCACGCGATATGGCCAAAATTTTAGGTACAGAAGGCCACGTTACGGCACTGCGGCGTCTGGATGTCGGGCCATTTGCTGAAGAGCAGATGATTTCGCTGGATATCCTTGAAGAAATGCGCCATAGAGACCCCGCTGAGGCACATATGTCCTCAGTTCTAGTACCCATTGAGACCGCGCTGGACGACATCCCGGCGCTGGCCGTCACGGATCTGGAAGCTGCCCGACTTTATAATGGTCAGGCAATATTATTACGCGGACAAGATACATCCGGTGTTCTTGATGAGGCATTTGCYACCAACCAAGGTGTTTTGGTGGCGATTGGTTTTGTTGAGGCCGGGCGGTTTATTCCCAAACGCGTATTTCACAATGGCGGTGCAAATCCACCGCCACTCGAGTTAGAAAGGATGCCCGATGTCGATTAGTGCAGAACGTAAGCAAGAGCTTATTAAAGAATATGCTCGCGAAGAAAATGACACCGGTTCACCGGAAGTTCAAATCGCGATCCTGACCGAGCGGATTAATAATCTGACAGGTCACTTCAAAGAACATAAAAAAGACAATCACTCCCGTCGTGGTTTGTTGAAAATGGTATCGCAACGTCGTCGCCTGCTGGACTATCTTATAGCCCAAAAAGGCACACGTTATGCTGATATCCTCAAGCGGCTTAGTCTGCGTCGCTAGTGTCCTGCYGGCTAGTTCATTGATTGAACGGGCGTCGCTTTGGTGGCGCCCTTTCGTTATGGCCATATNAAAAGCAGATTTAAGAGGGGCCATTGCAGGATTGCCGGATGCTTTTGAACCCATTTCAAAAGCCTCTCGTTGTCTTGCAGTGGCTCAGTAATTATTGAGTAAACCAAAGGCGCGAATTCGCGCGCCGAACTARATGACAGGTGCGGAAGGCCGTTCCTGTCCTGTCCATTGACAAGAAGGTTAAGTGACAAAAATGTTTGATACACAACGTGTAGAAATTGAGTGGGGCGGACGCCCTCTCGTGCTTGAAACCGGCAAGATTGCCCGTCAGGCCGATGGTGCTGTTATGGTTACCTACGGCGAGACATGCGTGCTTGCGACAGCTGTTTCAGCCCGTTCAGCCAAACCCGGTCAGGATTTCTTTCCGCTGACTGTAAACTACCAGGAAAAGACATATGCTGCCGGTAAAATACCGGGTGGCTTTTTCAAGCGCGAAGGTCGCCCAAGTGAGAAAGAAACACTCACATCGCGGTTGATCGATCGCCCATTGCGCCCTTTGTTCGCTGATGGCTACAAACACGAAACTCAGATCGTGTTGACCGTTATCACCCATGACATGGAAAATGATCCAGACATGGTTGCGCTGATCGGTGCATCTGCTGCTCTCACCATCTCTGGTGTGCCTTTCATGGGCCCAATCGGCGGCGCACGTGTTGGCTATATTGATGGCGAATATGTGCTCAACCCACCGCTTGACCAGATGGAAGACTCTAAGTTGGACCTGGTCGTTGCAGCGACGACTGAAGCGGTTCTGATGGTTGAATCTGAAGCACAGGAGCTCTCTGAAGAAGTGATGCTCGGTGCTGTGATGTTCGGCTTCAAAGAAATGCAGCCTGTTATTGAGGCGATTATTTCTTTGGCTGAGAAATCTGCCAAAGCACCACGTGAGCACATTGCTGCAGATCACTCCGAGCTGTATGCCAAGGTTAAGGATCTGGTCGAAGCTGATCTTAATACAGCTTATGACTTCCAAGACAAAGAGCCACGCCGTGATGCGATCTCTGCTGCTAAAGCAAAGGTCATGGAAGCATTGCTGGCTGAAGGCGCTTCTGCTGACGACAAGAACATTCTTGGTGATCAGATCAAGAAGCTGGAAAGCAACATTGTTCGTGGCCGTATCCTTAAAGACGGCTCGCGCATCGATGGCCGTGATACTAAAACGGTTCGCCCAATTGTTTCCGAAGTTGGCATTTTGCCACGTACCCATGGTTCTGCCCTGTTCACACGCGGCGAAACTCAGGCGTTGGTTGTGGTCACTCTTGGTACGGGCGATGATGAGCAGTTCATCGACGCGTTGACTGGCACCTTCAAAGAGCAGTTCATGCTGCATTACAACTTCCCGCCATATTCTGTTGGTGAAGCTGGCCGTATGGGCTCCCCAGGGCGCCGCGAAATTGGCCATGGCAAGCTGGCATGGCGTGCGGTTAATCCGGTTCGTCCAAAACACCATGATTTCCCATACACACTGCGTATCGTGTCAGAAATCACTGAATCCAATGGTTCATCTTCCATGGCAACTGTTTGCGGCACATCGCTGGCGTTGATGGATGCTGGTGTTCCAATGGTGCGTCCGGTTGCGGGCATTGCAATGGGCCTGATCAAGGAAGGCGATAATTTCGCTGTTCTTTCCGATATCCTTGGTGATGAAGATCATCTTGGCGATATGGATTTCAAGGTTGCTGGTTCTTCCGAGGGCATCACTGCCCTGCAGATGGACATCAAAATTGATGGCATCACCGAAGAAATCATGAAGATCGCCCTGGAACAGGCCAAAGATGGGCGCGAGCACATCCTTGGTGAAATGTCTAAAGCTCTGACAGATGCCCGTCCTGAATTGGGCGAGTTTGCACCACGCATCGAACAGTTCAAAATCCCAACGGATAAAATCCGCGAAGTGATTGGTACTGGCGGTAAAGTTATCCGCGAAATCGTTGAGAAAACTGGTGCCAAGGTCAACATCGAAGATGATGGCACTGTTAAAGTTGCTTCTTCCGATGCCAAATCCATCGAAGCTGCCATGAAATGGATTCGCTCCATCACGGATGATCCTGAAGTTGGTGTCATCTATGAAGGTACAGTTGTGAAAACTGTCGATTTTGGCGCTTTCGTCAACTTCTTCGGTGCCAAAGACGGCCTGGTACACATCTCTCAACTGGCCAATGAGCGCGTTGCCAAGACCACTGATGTGATCAAAGAAGGCGACAAGGTCTGGGTTAAACTGATGGGCTTTGACGATCGCGGTAAGGTTCGCCTTTCCATGAAAGTTGTTGATCAGGAAACTGGCAAAGAAATCATCGAAGACTAGGTCTTTATATGATTTGATTTTTAGGAAGGCCGGGTCATTAAAAGCCCGGCCTTTTTGTTGTCGCCCATAAGTACAGGAAAAATTTGTGGAAGTTTTACAAGTCCTGATGGACCCTATTTTGCCGGTGTTCGCCATTATGGCGTTTGGCTTTGCGATGGGGCGTATGGGCAAGACAAGYGTSGAAGATGCGCGCCTGCTYAACCGCACGGCCATGKCGGTCTTCCTGCCSGTGCTGATATTTGGGYTGATCGCAAATGCGCCSATCAAAACGTTTAGCGTCACCCCGATACTYATTTACGCCCTATCGCAGATCGTGGTGTTCACCATTGGCTTTATGCTGGCCTATCGCYTGTTCAAGCGCGAGGCGGGCGARGCGCTGCTGYTGGGCTTTGGCGGTGTYTTCGTCAACAACGCGCTTTATATCYTGCCRATTTCKGTGCTGCTYTATGGCGARGAYTCKGTYCTTCCGATCACYAGCATYATCACRCTGGATGCCATTTTTGCCTTTAGTGGTGCCATTATCGCCTTGCAAATCATCAAYCTTGGYAAGGTTACGCTGCCAACTGTTGCATTCAGCTTGGTCAAATCACCATTGTTGCAGGCGATCTTTGTCGGGGCCATTATTGGCTTTCTGGGYATCAATATTCCGGCGCCRATCCAGACCTTCATCAATTTCACCGGCTCTGCTGCGGCACCTGTTGCGCTGTTTGCRCTGGGTGTGGTGATGTCGCAGACCCAACTCCGCCCCACCAAAGTTGTCATCACCTTCACGATGATTAARCTGCTGGTATTCCCGGCGATCATCTGGCTGGGTTTGGAARTATTTGCCACCAACGATCCGGGCCGAAACCTGTTTTTGCTTGGCTCGGCGGGCCCCGCTGGCGCCATGTCGTTTTCTCTGGCGATGCTRCATAACATTCGTACCGATGCCATTGCSCAAATCATCATCTGGACCAGYATTTTGACCCTCATTTCGCTGGCGATTCTTGCATGACCTCTACGCCGCTTCGCATTGGCCTGGCCTTTGGGCTGTGCTACGCTTTGAACCTAATCAGGAGACCATGATGTCTGAAATCAGAATTGTAATTGTTGGTGCTGGTGGACGTATGGGCCGGGCGCTGGTGCGTACTGTAAATGATATTGATGGCGCGCGCGTTGTCGCTGCGATTGATCGCTCTGACAGCGAATTTATCGGCGCAGATATTGGCGAGTTGGCAGGCATTGGCCATGCCAGCATCCCGGTTACAGATGATGCTCTGGTGGCCTTTGCAGCGGCTGATGCCGTGCTCGATTTTACCGCGCCTGCCGCAACGCTGATCTATTCAGAATACGCTGCACAGGCCCGTATCGTGCATGTTATCGGCACAACCGGCATGAGCCGCGAGGATGAAGCAAAACTCATCCCTGCATCGCGCCATGCCCGTATCGTAAAATCCGGTAATATGAGCCTTGGGGTTAATCTCCTCTCCGTTCTKGTGGAGCARGGCGCAAAGGCGCTGGGCGTTGAGTTTGATATTGAAGTGCTGGAAATGCACCACCGCMRYAAGGTGGATGCGCCATCGGGCACAGCWTTGTTGCTGGGCGATGCGGCAGCCAAAGGGCGCGGCATTGATCTGGCWGAAAACTCTGTGCGCTCACGCGATGGCATAACCGGCGCGCGTGAAAGCGGCAGCATTGGTTTTGCGGCTCTGCGCGGWGGCTCTGTTGTCGGCTCGCATACGGTGATATTTGCCGGTGATGGCGAGCGCATAGAAYTGTCCCACATTGCAGAAGACAGAGACATTTTTGCGCAAGGAGCGGTCAAAGCCGCGCTTTGGGCGTTTCCGCAGGCWCCGGGCCTRTATAATATGCGMGATGTGCTGGGCCTGAMCGAAAAATAGGCTTTTTGAGAACTTAAGARAGAWCCCCATGGAACGTTTATTGGTACTGGTGCGTCACGGCCAGAGCGAATGGAATTTGAAAAACCTGTTTACTGGCTGGAAAGATCCGGATTTGACAGAAAAAGGCATTGAAGAAGCCAAGGCTGGCGGCAARGCGCTGAAAGCCAAAGGTATTTCCTTCGATGTGGCTTACACGTCTGATCTGGTACGCGCGCAGCACACTTTGGATTTACTGCTGCATGAGCTGGACCARCCCGAGYTGACCACCATTCGCGATCAGGCGCTGAATGAGCGYGATTATGGCGATCTATCCGGYCTCAACAAGGATGATGCGCGYAARAAATGGGGCGATGAGCAGGTGCATATCTGGCGCCGCTCYTATGATGTGCCACCTCCGGGCGGCGAAAGCCTRAAAGACACCGGCGCGCGYGTGCTGCCCTATTATATGACCGATATTTTGCCCCGCGTGATGCGCGGCGAAAAGGTTCTGGTCGCGGCACAYGGCAATTCCCTGCGCTCACTGGTGATGATTTTGGAAAAACTCGACACGGTKCAAATCCTGAARCGCGAAATCGCCACMGGCCARCCGATGATTTTCCGTCTCAACGCYGAYACTACCGTTGAAAGCAGCGAGATGCTGCTCGGCGAATAARGGGCTAACCAACGACAAAWTTATTTCGCGCTGCAAAACGCCTTGAGCTGTTTTATGGCGCGAAATGAGCCTTTGAGCGAAACTTCATTGCGGATCATGCCAGATGCGCTTTTTGTCGAGACTTCCAGAACATCACCCTTGGACAAAGCTTTAAAAAAGGCGTCGTCGCTCTTGATCTCGACAACGGGGTAGGGGCCAACCAAGCCTGGCTGTGAAAATTTCCCTTCAAAACTGAAATCTTGCGAGCCAATTTTAGCTTCGACCACCGCAGGCTTGCCTGCAACCGCGTCATCGCGCTGCTCCAAAAAGAGAAACTCCGCACTATAGCTATCACTGCCTTTAAAGCAGGTGATTGAAACGCCAATATCCTCTTCACAATTGCGACAATCAAAGGCAAAAGCRGAGTTTTCYGCATRGGYGWAATCCCACTGCGCGACACGTTCTTGCGCAAAGCTGGACTGAGCTAGACACAAGCTCGCAACAAGTGTTCCCGACAAGACAAAGAAGCGTAATTTCATGACTTTATTCCACCCAGCAATTTTCTTTGTTTCAATAGATTTGAACGCTAGCGAATGTAGGTATTAAAGGCAATTTTCTTTGATTTTTATATCACTGAGTTGGTTCAAAACTTAATGCYGCTCCKCTGCGGCAAAGTGCTTGCAAGCAGCGGCATAGGGCCYGAACAATTGCGTTCAGACCCTGGTGCGATTATCCCTTGTGATGGGTYTCYTGCAAGCCRTAGACGGGAGTGGCAATGCCTTCCATCCKRGCTTTGATTTGCAATGACAGRAATTGCGAATAGTGGCGGGATTGATGGAGATTGCCGCCATGGAACCAAAGCGCCTCTTGCTGGGTAGGCTTCCACATATTGCGYAGCTCCCCCTCCCAHGGGCCGGGGTCTTTGGGCGTGTCGGARCCAAGGCCCCAGCACTTGCCAACCTTATCAGCCGTTTCCTGATCCACGAGATCYGCAACCCAGCCATTCATCGAGCCRTAGCCRGTGGCATARATAATAACATCWGCCTCAAGRGTRGTRCCATCGCTAAGGGTYACGCCGTYCTCCACGATCTGCTCGACCTGGCCCTGCGCGAGTTTTAYCTTACCATCRACGATCAGCTGACTGGCCCCCACATCGATGTAATAGCCGGAGCCGCGGCGCAGGTATTTCATGAACAACCCTGATCCATCTGAGCCCCAATCAAGCTGGAAGCCRGCCTTTTCAAGACCCGCATAAAAATCMGCGTCKACCTCTTTGATTTTGTCGTACACRGGTRTCTGGAATTCGGGCAGGATTGCATAGGGCAGSGACGCAAAGGTYAARTCGGCCTTGTTGGTGGTCATGCCAGAGGCCAMKGCRCGCTCGGAATAAAGATCGCCCAGGCCRTACTCCATCAACGGYTCAGAGCGCACGATATGGGTGCTTGAACGCTGGACCATGGTGACATCCACGTCATTTGCCCAAAGGGCCGCGCAGATATCATGGGCGGAGTTGTTGGAGCCGATGACGACCGCCTTTTTGCCCTTATAGGCGTCTGGCCCGGGGTGTTTGGATGAATGGTGCTGCTCGCCTTTAAAACTGTCCATGCCGGGGAAATTTGGCACGTTTGCTTTGGCGGACATGCCCGTGGCGAAGATCAGTTGTTTGGGYTTGAGAACAACTTTTTCGCCATCGCGGTCAATCGTGACGGTCCATTCTTTGCTGGCCTTATCATAGCTGGCGCCCTGGCAGGTGGAGCGAGTCCAGTAGTTCAGCTCCATGATTTTCGTATACATCTCCAGCCAATCGCCCAACTTGTCYTTKGGGGCAAAAACGGGCCAATTGGTTGGGAATGGCATGTAGGGCAGATGGTCGTACCAGACSGGRTCATGCAGGCAGAGCGATTTGTAACGCTTGCGCCAACTGTCKCCAGGGCGGTCGTTTTTCTCGATAATAATYGTGGGCACGCCGAGTTGGCGCAGCCGTGCGCCAAGCGCRATRCCGCCCTGTCCGCCGCCRATRATGACGGTGTAGGGCTGAGTTTTATARCCAAGTTCCGCCGTCTCTTTTTCGCGCTCTTCCTTCCAGGTRGAGCTTTGCTTTGCGGCACCATGYTTAGCCCCCATGGGACGCKSCGTRCCCAATGSCTCCTCATGMCCCTTGAGTTCCACCATCGATGTTAGCAGCGTCCAGATCAGCCCGTCGCGCAGACGGATTAACCCGTAACCGCGAGACACGGCGGTCTCAAAACTGACCCAGGCGGTGGTGATGCCGTCAGCCTTAGCGGCAACTTCCCCATCGGCGATGCGCCACCCCGTGGGTTTGACGGAGTTCATTTGCGAGGACAGCATATCGGTGATTGCTGCCTTGCCTTCCATCGTCTTAATGTTCCAGGTAAACGTGACCAGATCACGCCAGTAGCAATCATCAGCGAATAAATTTGCCGCCGCTGATGCATCGCCCTCGATCATGGCATCATTGAGCGCCCCAAGAACCCGTTCCACCTCGGCATCGGCATTACTATCAAGCATATTTATCCCCCCAATTTTGATATTCCTGGATGTTTCCCTGAATGTTTTGAAGACATCCTATTTATTCACTAAACTTAAACCGGGACGTTTGAACTTGGCAAGCACGACGTGCAAAACTGCGCTGTAACTTCTGCTGATTGTGCCTCCCAATAGCAGCCCTTCGGAAGGCAGCTCTGGGCAGGGTTAGGCACAAGCCAGCAATAAGTGTTCCCGACAAAGCAAAAGGCGCAATTTCTGTTGATTTGAGGTTGTGATCATGAACAAGGGCGCAAAGCGCACGAACGGCCGGTTTGGAGAATGACGCGAAATCTTGTGATGAAAGGCCGTCCCTTTGCGGGCATTCGCCAGCTAATCGCGTGCTGCGGCAGCTTTCCTATAGCGAACATTCATGCGTGACATTGTATTTGGATCGTGGCTTGGCTGCAATGTAGGACAAACAGCGATTGGATATATCACCCCTATCGGCATCGACCCTTATTCGAAACTTAGTACCGCTATGCCATTTCTCATTGAATGATGAATGGTGGGCAATAAGCGAAAGCGATTGATGCGCTCCAACTCAATAGGGTGTTGCAAATTGGATCACAATATGGCGCTGAAACCACCAATTTTTCGAAGACATGCGCATCAAATGGAAAGGGTGCTTGACACTTTGAACACCCAAGATTATGGAAAGCTTCCATTACAAACTTGGGATTCTTGATATGTCTGAAAAAAATACCCGCCGCCGCTACAGCAAAGTTTTTAACCCAGCATTCGCGGTCTATATGCCGAGCGCGCTTTGCGCTGTATACTTCGGTCAACGAGCAGATTTTCCGCCAATGGTATTATATGCGATGGTTGCGGTGTCTGTCGGGGCGCTGCTTATTATGATTGGGGCGCGCTGGCGGCTGATTAATGAGCTGGATGAGTTTTTGCGTCTGATTGAAGTTCGCAGCCTTATGGTTGGGTTGTCAGTCGTCCTAATATTGGCGGCAAGCTGGGGGCTGCTGGAAATGGCGATCGAGGTACCGAGGTTCCCGTTGTTCCATATCTTGACGGTATTTTGCTTTGTGTACGGTCCAGCCACCATATTTTTCGCCAAGCGAGATGGCGAGCACGAACTTGAACAATAATTTAAAAGACCTTCGCGCTGAGCGTAAATGGTCACAGGCCGCACTGGGCGACAGGCTAGACGTGTCGCGCCAGACAATTAATGCCATTGAAAAGGGGCGATATGATCCGTCTTTGCCGTTGGCGTTCAAGCTTGCCGCTTTGTTTGAAAGACCGATTGAAGAAATTTTTCACGAAGAGGGCTGATATGGAAAGCCTAAAATACACACGTTGAGCGCAGTTATAAAACTTATTTGCGCTTTCGCGTGCTGCGGGGAAGTCGGTTGAGGCCATTCCGTCTAAGGATGCGATAAACGGACATTGGGACCAGTACTGCGAACGGCAACAAAGTCCGCATAGCTAACCTTGCTAGGGTCATCAGTTTCATAGCTTAAAAATGCTTGGTTTGGCTCAACTTTGGTTGACGGGCTTTGTGGCGGCACCCGTAGAATTGCAAACCCTGCGCTAGCGCTCAAAAGTTTGCCCGGCTTCCCAGCCCAAAATGGCGCGTTTGCGGGTTAGGCCCCAATGGTAACCGGTCAGGCTTCCGCTTTTGCCGATCACCCGGTGGCAGGGCACGACAAAGGAAATCGGGTTGCGGCCAACGGCGGCCCCCACTGCTCGGGCGGCTTTTGGCTTGTCGATGCTGCCAGCCAATGCGGAATAGGTCGTGGTGCGGCCCATCGGAATGGTCAGCAGGGCTTCCCACACGCGGACCTCGAAATCGGTGCCGATCAGCACCACCCGCATGGGCTGCTGAGTGGTGGTTTCGGCAAAGGCCTGTTTTACAAAGCCCGCTGTTTTTTCTGGCGCGGCGACATATTTTGCCCGCGGCCAGCGGCCTGCCATATCGGCAAAGGCGGCTTCCTCGCCGCCCTCATCGGCAAAGGCAAGGCCTGCAAGGCCTCGATCTGTCGCCATGGCCAGCGCCAGACCAAAGGGCGAATCGTGAAATCCGTAATAGATTGTCAGGCCATCACCGCGTGATTTATAGATGCCGGGCGACATCGCCTCGGCATTGACGAATAAATCATGCAGGCGTCCGGGCCCGGAGAGGCCCAAATCATAGGAAACATCGAGCAGACTATCGGGGCCATCCAACAAGCGCCGGGCATGATCCAGCGTCACGGCCTGCAAAAAACCTTTTGGCGAGAGGCCAGCCCAACGGGTGAACAGTTTCTGCAAATGGAACGGTGACAGGTTTACCAGATCGGCCAACACCTCAAGGCTGGGCTGATCGCGGTAATTCTCAGAGATGAATTCGATGATCCGGCGCACCACATCGTAATCGCGCGAGGCGCTCAAATCAGATGGGTTTAGCGGTTGGGCCTGAGCCAGGTCGATAGGGGGAATGGGGTAATTCATAGCAGCTCACCAGTTTTGTTAGGTAGAGCTGATCACACCGCGCTGCGTAGCACCACCCGTTTCTTGGCACCTGACTTGGCAAAGCTGTGTGGTTGTTTACCCAAATACGGGCTGGCGCGC
>NVXB01000026.1 GCA_002746425.1 Hyphomicrobiales bacterium
TTTAAGCGCGGCGGGTTTTTTTATGCAGCTGTTGTGATCAACACGCCAGCACAGGGTATGACAGGCCCATCCCCCATAAGGATTTGCTGCTGTTTAATGATGTGAGACAAATCCTGTTCGCTGCGGCCATAATTCACGAAAACCCACTTATCGCCCATTTTGCGCAAGCGTACCCCGTCAGGCAGCGCATGCGTCGGCACCCCAGCCGCATGGGCCAGATTGGTCAATACAGCACTTAAAAGGGCATCATCTGGCCAACCGGCGATATATGTTCGGCTGCCATAGCGCACCGCGATTGGTGTGCCATCATCTGCACAGCGTTGCTGGTCTGGCTTGGAAAGCAATTGGAGATGCTCGCGCCATTTGCTCACACTGCCACCCTCTACGGCAATCTCAATGCCGGGGCGCAGGCTTTCAACCCGCTCAACGCGAATTGGCAATAATGCGGATAGCGGCCCTGGGGCAAGAGCATCGGGTATCGTCAAATGGTGGGTTTTTGAGCCGCTTCTTGGGCCGAACACCGTCAGCGATTCGGTTTTCGCAAGTGAGCCCAACGCCGAATCCGTCACATGAAGCAAGTTTGGAACGAGAATCAGTCGATAGGCCGACAAATCCTCATCTGAAGAAACGATATCCAGAGACAGGCCTAATTTTCGCGCTGCGCTATAAAATGCCAGACAAATCGCGATTGGATCAAAATCTTTTCCCTGCGGCTGAATATTGCTCATCCAAATACTGTTGTAATCCAACACAAGCGCGACATCAGCCACACCGGTTTCGACGTTGAGATCCAGAGCAGCAATTTCCCGCGCCACCTGAGCAGCTTCAACCGATGCAATATCGGGAGAGCCGTCGGGCCGTGTCAGCCCCGCATGCATTTGCTCTTGAGCAAAGGGAGCCTGCCGCCAACGGAAATACGAAACAACTTCTGCGCCGTGGGCAATGGCTTCCCAGCTCCAAAGTCGCACCATGCCAGGCAAGGGCGCCGGGTTCCAGTCAGCCCAGTTTACCGGGCCAGGCTGTTGCTCCATGACCCACCAGCGGGAATTGCTGGTGCCGCGATAAAGATCATGATGAAAGGCCTGAAAATCCGGGTCGCCTTGATTCAAATATTTGCTTTTGTGATCGTCACTCACATCGACGCGGCGTTCCATGGAACCTAGGGGATAGGAATCCCACGAGGAAATATCCAAATCACGCCCGACATCAAAATGATCAAATTCAACGAAAGCACCCATGAAATTATGTACGATATCGTGGCCGGGGCTGAGCTTGCGTAAAATGCCGACCTGCACGCGATTGAACAGAACAACCTGATCTGAAGAAAACCGTAAAAAATCCAGGCGATGCGATGGGTTGGCCTCGGCAGGTGTGAGGTTTGGCAATTCGATGTCATCAAAACTGCGATATTCCATCGACCAGAAAACATTGCCCCACAGCCGGTTCAGATCGGCGATGCTGTCGTATTTCTTGGCAAGCCAGTTGCGAAAAGCGGCCAGTGCAACGGGCGAATAGGAGTAAGTCGTGTTGTGGCAACCGTATTCATTATCGGTTTGCCACACAGTCAATGCGGAATGGTGCCCGAATCTCTCGGCCAGCTTGGTGACAATGCGTGCGCATTCATCGCGAAACCCGACATGGCTAAAATCATAATGGCGGCGAGAGCCAAAGCCAAGCCGCCTGCCCTCTTCATCAATCGCAAACATATCCGGCATCTGGTCGCACAGCCATTTGGGCGGTGTTGCTGTAGGTGTGCCCAAGACAACTTGTAAACCTGCATTGCCCAGCACATCCATGGAACGTTCAAGCCAATCAAACTCATACTGGCCGGGGTTTGGCTCCAGCCGTGACCAAGCAAATTCACCAATGCGCACATAGCTAAGGCCAATATCCGCCATTTGCCTGGCATGATCAGCCCATTCGCTTTCAGGCCAATGCTCTGGATAGTAACAAACGCCGAGTTTTGGTTGCCTTGTGGCTGTTTTATTCATCGCAATATTCCATCTGCATTTCAAAAGCGGCTTTTGTGACCTTGCYGAGACAGCCATGCGCCTGATAGTAGTCACAGGACAATTCCAGAGCTAATGGAATTTATTTATCTCTTTACCGCAATCACAAAGCTCTCATGACCACACACACTTCCGATACCGCTCATATGATTGCCATCGACTGGGGCACCACAAATTGTCGTGCAACGCTACTTGACGCCAAGGGCGATGCCTTGGAAACGCGGCAATCGCCAGAGGGTGCCGGTGGATTGAACCCATCAGAGTTCGAAGCCGTGTTTGATCGTATTGTTGATGGTTGGCCAGATGTACCGGCGTGGGTTTGCGGCATGGCCGGATCGCGTCAAGGTTGGCAAGAAGCGCTTTATCTGRCCTGCCCAACGGSRCTTGGTGAGCTTGCSACSCAAACGACGCCKATCAAAACCTCTTCCGGGCGATCCGTTCAAATCGTTTCTGGATTGCTGTTTGAGGATGGTCWTGGCCAWGCARATATCATGCGCGGGGAAGAAACCCAGATTGCAGGTTTAYTRGCCAGYCAGCCTGATTTTGWYGGYTTGGCGATTATGCCCGGCACGCATTGCAAATGGGTTGAAGTGCGGCAAAGCCRGGTTTTGCGCTTTCAGACCTTTTTGACSGGCGAGCTTTATGCGCTGCTCGCGACCCAYTCGATCTTGCGCCATTCRCTGGCAACAGACAGCAAAATTGATGCAAATAACCCCGCCTTTCTCAAAGGATTGGACGACACATTCAGTGGCAAGGTTCCGCTTATGTCGGGCCTGTTCCAAATACGGGCGCAGGACGTGCTCAACAACGTCCAACAAGAAGAAAGTGCCGCTCGGCTTTCTGGCATGATGATTGGTGCTGAGTTTGCCGCYGCAAAAGCCAGCGGCYTGCTGAATAATGTGCAAAACGCCTGCATAATAGGCGGCTCCAGCCTCGCTCCTCTTTACGCAAAAGCCTGTGAGAACGCAGGTTTGAACGCCAAGCCTCTCTCGGGACTGGATATCAGCACAGCGGGCCTGTGGAACCTAGCTCAGCAACAATCCAGCTCTACAAGATAGTTTAAAAGGAAATGGTTATGAACTGGTTGGAACAATTTTCCCGGCACCGCGGCATCATTGCAATATTGCGCGGTGTTCAACCAAATGAAGTTGAAGACATTGCCGAAGCGTTGATTGCTGCTGGCATTACGCTGATTGAAGTGCCGCTGAATTCTCCAAATCCGTTCGACAGCATCGAAAAACTGGTAAAATTGGGTAAGGGCCGTGCGCTTGTTGGCGCTGGTACCGTTTTGACAACGGATCAGGTCGATAAGCTTGCCAATATCGGCGCGCAGCTCGTCGTTTCGCCCAACACCAATCCAGCTGTCATCCAGCGCACCAAGGCGCGTGGTTTGATGTCCATGCCTGGCGTGTTCACTGCCACGGACGCTTTCAATGCGCTAGAGGCTGGTGCCGATGTGCTGAAATTCTTCCCCGCAGACTCTCTTGGCCCTTCCGGGCTCTCTGCAGTTAAGGCCGTTTTACCCAAAAACACCGTGTTGGCAGCCGTGGGCGGTGTCGGTGAATCCTCGTTCTCTTCCTATCTGCAAAAAGGCATTACAGGCTTTGGTATTGGTGGAAGTCTGTACAAGTCAGGGCGTAGTATTGAGGATGTATCCGCTATCGCTAAAGGACTGGTTGCGGCCTATGACAAAGCGCTAAGTCAAACTTGTTGAAGTACGTAACACTTTAATATTATTGATAAAATTCCAAAGACTTGCCTTATAGGTAATGGGTGATATGCTTCCCTCCTGTAGTACAGGAGCCAAAGACCATGGAACTTTCTGACACTGCTGGACCGGGAATACACATTGATGCGGCGAATGTACGCGCGTTAACCCGCTCGTTACCGCTCATGATGAAAGCAACCATACGCTTTGCTGCCCGGTTGCATTACGGCACCCTAAAAATAACAATTCCGAGTGGCGAAATGTTTGTCATTCACGGGAAATCGCCCGGCCCCAATGCCGGTTTTATTATCCATGATGAGGCGTTTCCGGCACGTATTTTCAGCAAGGGAGATATTGGGGTTGCTGAAGGCTACATTGATGAGCAATGGTCCAGCCCCGATGTCGCGACTGTCATCGAACTGTTCTGCGTCAATCAAGGCCTGATCAGCGATGCCCTTGAAAACCATAATTGGTTCAATCGGATCATGCGTATGCGCGGTTGGCTGACACGCAATACAAGACGCGGTTCCAAGAAGAACATTTCTGCCCATTATGATCTGGGCAATGCGTTTTACAGCCAATGGCTCGACCCTTCGATGACCTACTCATCGGCCCTTTTTGAAACTGGTAATGAAGGTTTGGGAGAAGCTCAAACTCAAAAATACCGCCATCTAGCAGTTGAAACTGACATTCACGAAAATGATCAGGTATTGGAGATTGGTTGTGGCTGGGGCGGGTTTGCCGAATTTGCTGCCAAGGAAATTGGCTGCAATGTAACCGCACTAACCATTTCAAATGAACAGTTTGAGTTTGCCCAAAAGCGCATTTTTGACGCTGGCCTAACGGAAAAAGTAAAAATAAAATTCCAGGATTACCGTGACGAACAGGGCGTTTACGACCGCATTGCCTCCATTGAAATGTTTGAGGCCGTGGGCGAGCAATATTGGAGCGAGTTTTTCGATCGTATGAAAATTTGCCTCAGGCCAGGCGGCACAGCCGGCCTGCAAATCATCACCATTCAAGATCGCTTTTTTGCCTCCTATCGCAGCGAGATGGATTTCATCCAGCGCTATATTTTCCCAGGCGGTATGCTGCCTTCTCCGCAAATACTAAAGGATTTGGGCGACCGAGTAGATATGAAACTGGTATCTGAGCGCATCTTTGGTCAGGACTACGCCACAACGCTGCGTCTTTGGCATAACCGTTTTTTGGAAGCATGGCCGTCTATCAAGCCATTGGGGTTTGACCGCAAATTCAAAAATTTGTGGGAATATTACATGTTTTATTGTGAAGCGGGCTTTCGCTCCGGCAATATTGATGTGCGGCAATTGGTGTATTCGCGGCCCGAATAGTTTCTCCAAGAACCGGCAAATCGTAACCTATTCGGCAAGCGGCTCAATCAGCGGTTAGCTATTCCAATAAATGCCAAAAAAAGAAAACAGCCTTCCACTGGCGGCCATTGTTTAGCCAGAACAAAAGCACGATATTGAATGTATCGAAACACCAAAGAAAAACGCCATGACAATTCACCACTCTGTACTCGATGCAATCGGCAACACGCCCCTCATTCGCCTGAACAAGGTTTCTGAAGAAACCGGCTGTGAGATTTTGGGCAAGGCCGAATTTCTCAATCCCGGTCAATCGGTTAAAGATCGCGCGGCGCTGTACATCATCAATGATGCGGTTAAGCGCGGCTTGTTAAAACCTGGCGGTACAGTGGTGGAAGGTACGGCTGGCAACACCGGCATCGGCTTGTCGATGGTGGCCAATATAATGGGTTTTAAATCCGTCATCGTCATCCCCGAAACGCAGTCTGAGGAGAAGAAAGACGCAATTCGGTTGATGGGCGCTGAACTGGTGGAAGTGCCCGCCGTGCCCTATCGCAACCCCAACAATTACGTAAAGCTTTCTGGTCGTTTGGCACAGGAAATTGCCAAGACAAACCCCAATGGCGCTATCTGGGCCAATCAGTTTGACAATGTCGCCAACAGACAAGCGCATATTGAGACAACAGGCCCTGAAATCTGGCAGCAGACCGATGGCAAAGTCGATGGTTTTATCTGTGCTGTAGGCTCTGGCGGTACGGTTGCGGGCGTTGGTATGGCGCTGAAAGAGCGCAATCCAAACATCCAGATCGGCCTTGCCGATCCCATGGGCGCAATGCTGTACAGCTATTATAAAACCGGTGAGTTCGTCTCTACTGGTTCATCCATCACCGAAGGCATCGGCCAGGGCCGCATTACGGCCAATCTGGAAGACGCGCCAATTGATTTTGCCACGCAGATTGAAGACAGCGTTGCGCTAGAACACCTATTCCATCTCGTGGAACATGAGGGCTTGGTTCTTGGCGGTTCATCTGGCATCAATATAGAAGGCGCTGTGCGTCTGGCGCGGGAGCTGGGTCCGGGGCACACTATCGTCACGATGCTGTGTGACTACGGTAATCGATATCAATCGAAATTGTTCAACCCGGAATTTTTGCGTTCCAAAGATTTGCCGGTTCCGCAGTGGATGGAACAGGTTTCAATGATTGTGCCACCTTTTGAAGAGGTGGCCGTTTAATGAGGTAACTGTGTGAGCATAGCTGTCGAGAAACTATTTTTAGATGACGCAAACCAACAAACAGCCACTGGCACGGTGGTTGCGGTCAATGATCGAGGCGGCATCATTCTCGACAAGACTATTTTCTACGCGACCAGCGGTGGGCAACCCGGCGATAGTGGCACGCTAACGTTGGTAAATGGCGACACCATTGAGATTGCCACGACTGTATGCGGAGAGACCAAGGATGAATTGATTTTGGTCCCCGCCAACAGCGATAATCTGCCAGCGGTGGGCGATGTTGTAACAATGCAGCTGAACTGGGAACGCCGACACCGCCTGATGCGCATGCATAGCGCCCTGCACTTGTTGTGTGCTTCCGTGCCCTACCCTGTGACCGGTGGGCAGATTGGCGAATTTGATAGCCGCCTTGATTTTGATATGCCCGAAAGCATGGACAAGGAAGCGCTGAGCGCCGAGCTTAATAAGCTTGTTGAGGGGAATCATCCCATTTCAACGCGGTGGATCACCGACGCGCAGCTTGAAGAAAACCCGACACTTGTGCGCACCATGACCGTCAAACCGCCTATGGGCAGCGGTAAAGTACGGCTGGTTTCCATTGGCGAGGACGACAAGGTCGATCTTCAGCCATGCGGTGGAACTCATGTGAGCAACACCGGTGAAATCGGCTCGCTTGAAGTTTATAAAATTGAGAAAAAGGGCAAACAGAACCGCCGCGTTCGCGTTCGTTTGGCCGGGGAGAATGCAACATGAGCAACTCCAATAACATTGTAAGTGCGCAGTGGTTGCTGGACGCTATAACCAGTCCAACCGTTAAACTGGTTGATGGATCATGGTATCTGCCCCAGCAAAACAGGGATGCCATTGGCGAGTACAACAAGGGGCACATTCCGGGTGCTGTGTTCTATGATTTAGATGCCTATTCAGACCAATCAAGCTCCCTGCCCCACACATTGCCCAGCCCAGCGGATTTTGGCAAAACCATTGGCCAACTTGGTATCTCTAATGAGGATCATGTCATTGTCTATGACGGCATGGGATTGTTTTCAGCTGCGCGTATTTGGTGGATGTTCAAAACCTTTGGCCACAAGACCGTGTCCATCCTGGATGGCGGCATGCCAGCCTGGGTCACAGCAGGTGGTGCAACAGAGGCTGACGCACCAAGCCCTGTGTCTGTTGCGCCCTATGAGGCATCGTTTGACGCAGAACGCATTGCAGACTGGCAAGCCGTTGCACAAATGTCCAAGACTGGCAGCTCGCAAATTCTGGATGCCCGCGCAGCAGACCGTTTTGCAGGGATTGTGCCAGAACCGCGTACCGGCCTTAAAAGCGGCCATATTCCCGGATCAGGCAATCTGCCCATTCCAACACTTATCGAAGATGGCAGGCTAAAAAATGCCGCTGAGCTGAAAACAGCGTTTGAAGCCGCTGGCATTGATTTGTCCCGTCCTGTCACAACCAGCTGCGGATCTGGCGTTACAGCCGCTGTGCTGTCGCTGGGACTTGCTCAGCTAGGACACACAGACAACAAGCTTTATGACGGGTCATGGTCTGAATGGGGCGGGTTGGACGAGACCGCTGACATGATCGAGACAGGTAGCTAAGCCTGATCATTTTATTTATCCAATTACACGTAACGAAGAAAGAATTTCTATGAAGTTTATGAAAACACTGGCCGCTACCGCCGTGGCCCTAACCATAACCGCAGCTTTTGCGACAGCCAGCTTCGCGGCCAGCGCAGCCAACACGCTATTGCTTGAGACTAAAACTGGCACCGTCGTGATTGAATTGCTGCCAGATGTCGCGCCTGCGCATGTGGAACGTATCCGCAATCTGGCAAATTCCGGGTTTTATGACGGATTGAAGTTTCACCGCGTGATTGAAGGTTTCATGGCACAAACAGGCGACCCACTGGGCAATGGCACTGGCGGATCAGACTTGCCTGATTTGGGCGCTGAATTCTCCAACCTGCCTTATGTGCGCGGCGTTTTGGGCATGGCGCGCTCCAGCAGCCCTAACAGTGCTAACTCTCAGTTTTTCATTATGTTTGATACAGCTTCCAGCCTGAATGGCCAGTACACGGTGTTCGGCCGGGTAACCGATGGTATGGAGCATGTCGACAAAATCAAAAAAGGTTCCAGAAGCCGTAATGGCTCTGTGTCAAATCCAGACACAATTCTACAAATGCGCACAGCAGATCAATAAACCAAACTGGTTTTACTGACACAAAAAAGCCCGCCGATTTGGCGGGCTTTTTCTATTCAAGATTCAATTTCAGCTAGTGCAAAATCTGGCTGAGGAATTCTTTGGTCCGCTCGTGCTGTGGATTATCAAAGAACTCGCTAGGCACGTTCTCTTCCACAATCTGACCAGCATCCATAAAGATCACCCGATTGGCTACCTGACGCGCAAAACCCATCTCGTGGGTCACAACCAGCATGGTCATGCCCTCTTCGGCAAGGCTCACCATCGTATCAAGCACTTCCTTGATCATTTCCGGATCAAGCGCTGATGTAGGCTCATCAAACAGCATAATACGTGGATTCATGCACAAGGAACGTGCAATCGCCACCCGCTGTTGCTGCCCGCCAGACAATTGACCAGGGAACTTATGGGCCTGCTCTGGAATCTTCACACGCTCAAGATATTGCATCGCAACCTCTTCGGCCTGCTTTTTAGGCATTTTACGCACCCAAATCGGAGCCAGTGTGCAATTTTCCAAAATGGTCAAATGCGGGAACAGATTGAAGTGCTGGAACACCATGCCAACTTCACGGCGCACTTCATCAATCTTCTTCAGATCATTGTTCAGCTCAATACCATCAACGATAATCTGGCCGCGTTGATGCTCTTCCAAACGGTTGATGCACCGGATCAATGTAGATTTACCCGAGCCCGATGGGCCTGCAATGACGATACGCTCGCCGCGCATCACCTTCAAATTGATATCCTTGAGAACGTGGAAGTCTCCATACCACTTGTTCATATTGGTGATATCAATTGCCACATCCGTGTCGGAAACGGTCATTTTCGAGCGGTCAATTTCCGCTACTGCTGCATTAGACATAATTTATTTCCTAACGGTGGCCAGTTTGAAGCTTGCTCTCCAGATACATGGAGTAACGCGACATGCTGAAACAGAATAAAAAGAAGAACACTGCGACAAACCCATACAATTCCCAAACAATGCCGTTCCAATTTTGGTCAGCACGGATAGGATTGATGATACCCAGTGGATCAAGTAGGCCGATAATTGACACCAAGGTGGTATCCTTAAACAGTCCAATGAATGTGTTCACGATGCCTGGAATGGAAATCTTGAGAGCTTGCGGCAGTACAATCAACCGCATGGATTCCCAATAATTCAACCCCAATGCATCAGCCGCTTCATATTGCCCTCGRGGCAATGCAGCCAGACCACCACGGATTACTTCGGCCATATAGGCAGAAGCAAACAGCGTCACCATGATCACAACACGCAGGATAATATCAAAGTTCGTTCCTGGCGGCAGGAAGTAGTTCAACAAGGTGGATGCCACAAACAAAAGTGTAATTAGCGGTACACCACGAATAAACTCGATAAACCCAACGCAGATTGCTTTCACAATCATCAAGTCTGATTTACGGCCCARCGCCAGCAAAATACCCAAGGGCAATGATGCTGCAATGCCAGAAATACCGATAATCAAGGTCAGGATAAATCCACCAAACTGATCAGAAGTTACGGGTTCCAAACCGTAGGCTCCCAAAGCCGAAGACAGRCCATTTGAGATCGGTCCAATCAGGAAATACCAATAGAGCAACAGGCCTAACGCTGAAATACCCAAGGCCACAGCTCCGGCAATATTGCTGCGAGTCATCAACATAAAGAGGACGAAAGCCAAAACYGGGCCTGCAAGAAAGGCGACAACACCCCAGACAGAACCGCCCCAYAAAAGCCAGTAYCCAAGAACCGGATACAAGGCTGAGAACCACAACGCCTTCTTTGGRATTTTGTCGAACAATACCGGTGCCAAAGCAACRAAAAGCAGGACAAATGTCAAATTAGGGCGCCASCGCTCCACCATAGGATAAAATCCGTAGATGAATTGGGTRAACCGTTTGTTGATAACGGCAAAACACGCCCCGGTTCCGCGTTCACGACAYTCCGTCAATGAACCCGCGTCCCATGTTGAATTTAGGAACCATGGCAAAATATCGGCCAGGATCATAGCAACAAAGGCAATAGCCAACACAGTGATAATTGTATTCAGCTTGCTGGAAAACAGCTTTTCTCGTGCCCAGCCAATGATGCCAGTGCTATTTTCTGGCGGTGGAAGGTCAGGCAGTTCGCCCGTTGAAACGAATGCGATTGATTGATCACTCATATCAGCGCTCCACCAGTTTAACAGAGTTGTTGTACACGTTCATCGCACCTGAAATCAGGAGAGATACGATCAGATAGAATGCCATTAGAAGAACAATACATTCCATCTCACGACCGGTCTGATTGAGCGAAATGCCGCCCAACGTGCCTGTCGCGTCCATGTACCCAACTGCAATTGCCAAGGATGAGTTTTTGGTCAAGTTCAGATATTGCGAAATCAGCGGCGGAATAATAATCCGCAGCGCCTGAGGCAAAATCACCAARTTCATGGTGCGCCCGGCAGGAAGRCCAAGTGCATGCGCAGCTTCGCTCTGTCCATGGGAAATCGCCTGAATACCCGCACGCACATTTTCCGCGATGAAGGCACCGGTGTAGATTGACAAGGCAAGCCAAAGTGCAATCAGCGAATCTGAAATTGTGTAGCCGCCCTCAAAATTGAATCTTTTCAAGACTGGAAAGTCCAAAGAAATGGGCGAGCCCATCGCATAATAAACAATGATGGCCGGCAGCAAGATAATGGCAAGTTTGATCCAGAATGTTGGCAAAGTCATGCCAGTTGATGCCTGACGCATCGCAGCCCATTTACCGAACAGCCACGCCGCAACGAAAGACAAAGCAAATGTCCAGACCACGATATTAGACCCGGCTTCCCAAATGGGAGACGGGATATAAAAACCACGGTTAGTCATGACCAAAAAGCCGCCCAAATAGGGTGTGGCCCGGTCCGCAATATCGACAGTCTCACGGAACATGCTTGGTGGTGGCAGAAACTCGTTGACCACAGCAGCAAGGATCAAAATCCAGATCAAAACCGGCACATTACGAATGGCTTCAATATAGACCAACATGATTTTGGAAATCAGCCAGTTGTCGGACAACCGAAGAACGCCCGCCGTCACACCGATAAAGGTCGCCATAATGCAACCCAACACCGCGACCAGCAGAGTATTTAGAATACCCACTAGGGCAGCGTGCCAATGCGGCGACTGCGAATTGTATTCAATAAGGCGTTGATTGATATCGTATGACGCTGGGTCAAACAGGAATGAAAAACTGAAATCCTTGCCAAGCGCAGCAAGGTTGGAAATGGCATTACTTATGAGAAATGCAAAAGCCAGCATTAGCAATAAAAGCGCAACGATTTGAATGGTATAAGATCGATAACGCTGATCATTTATAAGCATGCCGATACGAAACGGCTCGCCTATATTAACATCATTGGCGATGGTCATGAATTCTCTCCGACCAATTGGAGGCGCGGTATCCGCGATATGCCTCTAGGAGAATAACTGCAGCCCAGCAGATAGCTTATGTAAAAACGTTCAACATCACCACGCTCCCAAAGCAAGGAAATCATTGAACCACTACAACTATAGGACTGACAGAAAAAGTCCGGCGTGAACCTTAAGTCCACGCCGGGTGCTAGATCCTAGCGGAATGGAGGCGAATAAAGCAGACCGCCATCTTTCCACTGTGCATTCAAACCACGAGCAAGACCAATCGGAGTGTCAACACCCAGATGCTTCTCGAAGATTTCGCTGTAGTTACCACCAGCAGAAATCGCATTAACAGCCCAATCGGCCTCAAGGCCCATCATTGCTGCAAAGTTGCCTTCAACACCAAGCAGACGCTTGATTTCTGGATCATTGGTTGATGCACCAATGCTTGCAACATTGCCTGAGGTAATGCCTTTTTCTTCAGCGATAACCAGAGCATTCAATACCCAGCGACCAATGTCGGCCCACTGATCATCGCCATGGCGAACGAGTGGTCCAAGTGGCTCTTTGGAAATGATTTCCGGCAGAACCATATGCTCATCAGGATTTTGGAAGGTTGCACGTGTTGCAGCAAGAGCAGATGCATCTGTTGTGTAAACGTCACAAGCATCCGCAAGATATTTTTGCTGGCCTTCAGCATTAGTTTCAATCGGAACAGGAATGTAATCCATTTTGTTCGCACGGAAATAATCAGCCAGGTTCAACTCTGTTGTTGTACCAGTCTGGATGCAAATCCGGGAACCGCTCAACTCAAGAGAAGATGAAACATCAAGCGCTTTGGGAACCATGAAGCCCTGACCATCATAGTAGTCAATGCCGATGAATGTGTTGCCAAGATCGGTATCACGGCTGAATGTCCATGTTGTCACACGAGACAGAACATCAACCTCACCAGAAGCTAGCGCCGAGAAACGGGTTTTACCAGTCGTCGGTGTAAATTTAACAGCCGTCGCATCACCAAAAATGGCAGCAGCTAGTGCACGGCAATAAGCAACGTCAAAACCGTCCCATTTGCCTGAATCATCGGTAAATGCAAATCCAGCAAGACCAGTGGTCACACCGCATTGCAAAAAGCCTTTGGCTTTTACATCGTCAAGCGTGCCAGCATTTGCTGCCATCGCGGATACACCAAGAGCCATGCCCACAGCAATTGGTAGAAGTGTCTTTTTCATTTTAACAGCCTTATCGTTACCTGAAAAAAGGTTTTTTAAAAATCTCGCCCTGAGCAAATAGGGCCCAAAAGGCCACTCAGTTTGATTTAAATTCGCCGTAACTTGAACGAATAACGCTCCGCACTTCCCTCCCAAGGGCATTCGCGCAGAACATCTGTTCAACCTACAAGACAGGTTTATCGAACGTTATAAAACTGTTGTGGTCAAGGGCTCTGATCAATTTCCCTCATGTATTCCATCATATTTGGTGATGAATTGATCATTTGATAAGTCATTACATGAATACTTACAATCAGTTATGGGTATTTATACCAAGAGATTAAAGCGCTTTGAAAACTTCAATTTTATCGCTAAACGAGTAGTACTGATGCCTCTCATCCCGTGTAGGTATAAATGAACGCTCCCCTCCAGTAGATCCAAGACGATACTACGACTGCCGGAATATTCTAAGTCACGGATTGTTCGTGCGATTGTTATCTGCAATGAATTTCAAGATTATAAGAGGTTCAAATGTTCAATATGATGCGGGTATCAACAAACAAATTCCTGCATCACCTGTTGATGCACTTGGTTCATAAAGCGCACCTAGAAATTGCTGTGATGATTTGCAGATAATGCAATGAATTACGGCTCATATACTCACGACAAGGCGTGCCAATATGATCGGTACTATTTGCATTCAAATGATGTTTGCTGGTTCATGGTGACCCCGGTAGGACTCGAACCTACGACCTGCGGATTAGAAGTCCGCTGCTCTATCCAGCTGAGCTACGGGGCCTATGAATGACTTTAAAACCCAAAACGGGTGGTATTTTTGACAAGCCCAATAAAGCTAATGAGTCCAGGACTGTAGGCGGTTATATTTGAAATTATCGGAATAGGAGACGGGACGAACTTTGCGCTCCTTTGGAACACTTACCCGGTATGCAATGTCATTGCGCTTTGCATAGGCAACCGCTTCTTCCATCGATTCAAATGTCAGCCTGATCTGCTGCTTCATATCACTGGAAGAGGTATAGCCCATAAGAGGTTCAATGGTGCGCCGTGTTTCTCGCTCATGCTCCAGCAACCAAAACTTGGCCTTACCCCTGCCCGACTGCATGGCATTTTTTGTCGGCTGAAAGATGCGTGCGACCATGGTGAACCCTCGCGGTGCGTGAAACCAATTGAGTCTTGATACAGCGTGTAAGTGATGCCTTGCAAGAGTAGAATTTACTCGGCGCAAGAAAGCGGATGACATTCCAGAACATAATGTCCTGGCACCATGCCTGCCGCTGTTAAGTTTTCTTTGTAAAAAATGGTCGGGGAAGCAAGATTCGAACTTACGACCCCTGGTTCCCAAAACCAGTGCTCTACCAGACTGAGCTATACCCCGTACCGTGCGTTTCCAATAGTTTAAAGGGTTTTTGAGTGCAAGCGAAAAAGAACAAAAATCGAAAAATTTATGTGATTTGTGGGAAAAAGCGGCGAAAGCGTCCCGTAAAAAGTCCAATGGGTTTTTTGCCCCCTTATATCAGTCCATATTTGCGGTGATAACCGGATGGGATGCGAGATCGCCAACAGCGAGCCCGGTACGCGCTGCGATGCCCGCATTCAACTCCAACACATAGCTAACTGGCTGCCCGGAAGAGATGATGGCGCGCGAAAAGGGTGTTGTGCCCCGCACGATGTTCACAATGGTGCCAGCCCTGTCCAAAAAAACCATATCAAGCGGCAATGGTGTGTTCTCCATCCACATCGAAATGGCACGATTTGTATCGAATATAAACAGCATGCCCGTTGATGGTGCCAAATCGGTGCGATGCATCAGTCCAATTTGGCGCTCCTCAGGCTCATCAGCAACTTCGATCATGAAGCGTACCACCGGTCGAGAAACGCTGCCCTGCCCATTGCCTTGCCCCATAAACTTCAAAAACACCGGGTGTGGGGGCAACGATTGGGGTTCTTGGGCGTTAAGCGCGGCTGTCCAGATGAATGCGAGGCATGCAGCACATAAAAAGAGCACAAGTTGCCGTGATTTGAGAATTTGGGGAATAAGAGTTTTCATAAACCATGAAATAGCGTGTGCAGGGCACCGCGACAATAAAAGAAAATTTGATCTGCAACTGGTTGGGCGCTCAATTGCTTGGCACCTGGTTCAAATTGAATGCCTATCGCCCGGGGAATCAAAAAGCCGGTCCTTTTAAGAACCGGCTTCATATCGTTAAATTCAGATAGCTTTTTGGCCACTTGGTGCGAGGTAGGCTGGGCCCACTTAGTGGGAGATAGGCTGGCCTGGCCCCTCTGCAGGGCGAACTTCAGCTGCCATCAATCCTTTTTCGCCTTTGCCGTAACGCACAAGAACCTTCTGGCCAGGGCGCAATTCCGTCAGACCGAACTGGCGCAATGTTTCCATGTGAATAAAAATGTCGGGCTTATCCTCGCCTTCACTAACAAAACCAAAGCCTTTGGTGCGGTTAAACCATTTGACAATGACCAACACCAATTCGCTTTCAGCAACAACCTGATTATGGGTGCGCGCCGGTTCTGCAACAGCGCTGTGCATGGCCGTGGTCTCATCCATAGACAAGACACGAAAGGCCTGAAGCCCTTTGGACTGCTGTGTGACTTCACACACCACCCGGGCACCCTCAAGAGCAGTTAGAAAGCCATCGCGGCGCAATGTCGTGACATGCAGCAGGATATCCTTCGAGCCATCATCAGGAACGATGAAGCCGTATCCTTTGGAAACATCAAACCATTTGATGGCACCAGCAACCACTTTGATGTCCAAAGGCAAATCCTGAGAATCATCCAGTAATCTATCGCGCGCCTCAGGCACTGCGATTGTATGATGGTCCGGGCCAGCGCTGCCGATACTGCCAGCCTCTGTTCCCTCACCGCTTGGTAGCTTTACACCCATATTTCTACCCTCAAACTCCACCACAAATATGCACCGTGCCAAACACACACCGCCACATAACTGCGTGRTCTACTGAATAAGTACTGCCACAATCGACAGCCCCCAAACCGAACCAGTCAAACGAATCGTCTCAGAAAGACTAAATATTAATGACATGTGAATAATACCTAATCAACCGCAGAGGTTGTATTTCCACACTTACATCAACCAGTACAAACCTGATTCTTTCCAATTAAACACCGCGATTAGCTCCAACATCAAGCCAGTTAACACAATGTTTATGTTTAACAGAGGCGAATTACCACGTGCTGTCGTGGAATTGACCTATCGACAATAGCTTTGCGAGACCTATGTTGCTGGCAGGGCTGCAAAAACAGCCAACACCAAATTCTAGAGGGATAACGACACGATGAAATATTTACACACCATGGTWCGCGTGCAGGATGTGGAAAAGTCGCTTGAGTTCTATCAAAAGGGCTTGGGAATGAAGGAAATTCGCCGTCATGAAAGCGAAAAAGGGCGCTTTACCCTTATTTTCCTSGCCGCTCCCGGCGATGAAGATGTTCCCATTGAGCTGACTTATAACTGGGATACYGAGGAATATGRCGAGGGTAGAAACTTTGGCCACTTGGCCTTTGARGTTGAYGACATCTATGCGCTTTGCCAACATTTGATGGATATGGKCGTRACCATTAACCGCCCGCCCCGCGATGGCCACATGGCATTTGTGCGTTCGCCGGATAATATCTCTTTCGAACTTCTGCAAAAAGGCGAATCCAAACCCAGCCAAGAACCATGGGCYTCCATGAAAAATACTGGCCATTGGTAATACCGCTTAGAAACAGCGGATTTCTGCCAATCAATTAGCTGTCCGGGCGGCCTATAAAAAAAAATTCAAAAAGCTGTAATAAGAGGTTGCCCGGCCAAATTTTCATGTCTATAAGCCACTCCTGAAGCGCCCTTCGTCTAGCGGTCTAGGACGCTGCCCTTTCACGGCGGAAACACGGGTTCGAGTCCCGTAGGGCGTGCCATCGTTCAGTAATGTCCCAAGCTTCGGGGACTAGTTCGATGTTTCTTAACCTGATCCTTCGGGTTAAGTTGATAGGTGCCAGAATATGTCTGGTGCACCTTTGAGTGTAGTTCTGGTGCACCTTTGAGTGTAGTATTGGTGCCACGTGCACCGCTACATTGCTTCTCACTATTCATGAAAATATTAGAACGAAACTCACCTAACCCAAGTTAGCTGGTCATTAAGCACAATGCCGCATGTATTTGGATTGGAAGCGCCTGATATTGCTGTTTTTGCACATTCGCTATAGAATGAAAATTCAAGGTAGCTTGCAGGAAACAACTAGTATGGATTTGTCCTGGATATTTAACGGGCTGAAAAAAGACGGAAAGTCGCGTCTTGGCCTCGCCGATTCACTTGGGCGTGATGTATCGGTCGTGAGCAAAATATTGTCCGGCAAGCGGCGTTTGAAAGTGAATGAAGAAGAAATCATTCGCAGTTACCTGGAAATGCCGCGCGGCGATCTTGTCATCGATGGTATCCCGTCGAAAATCGTTTTCAACGTGGCGTTCCACATGATGAGCGACAAGCGCGCTATGGCGGCTGATCCCACGGAATACGCAGAGCTGTTTATTGAGATGTGTCACTATCTGCAAAATCTGCAAGATGAGGAACACGCCCAAGCTGATAAAATCGTTTCTTTTGAAGCCGGTCGGCGCGCGCATCGCAGCTCTGAATCATAGTTTCTAATCGATGTTTTAGACCATCCAATGGCGGGCTTAGATAACCTGTCTCAGGCACGCCCACGCCAGCTATTATGCGGTGGCGCTCAATRAAYTTCTTCCATCCAAGCTGCGCGTACCARATGCGTATGGGRTTTTGCCTAAAAGCCCACAACACMAGCGGCACTCTGTCGACTTCYTCCAGAAAYTCCACCATTGCAAGCATCATRCGAGGCCCTGCAGRGGAGCCACGCCATGCAGGCAGCAAATAYCCCGCATGYAACTCCCCCAGCGCCYGCGGCGCATCTGGGTCATCATTGGGTTTGGCAAAACAAAAACCCACGGCAACACCGTCAATACGAACCATAAACAAACGTTCTGCCTCAGCGGGAGATTTCATCCAAGCTTTCCATTGCTCTAGACGATAATTCTCACTACGGTTGTTTATAATTTCAGCTGGCATGAAGGCATAAGCATCTCGCCAGCATTGCGCATGAATGCTGGCAATTTCGCTTAGATCTTTCTTATGTGCAGTGGTGATTTGACATAACGACATAGAGGAACCGCCTACCTGGTGCGAATCGAAATTGTAATCGTCGTAGTCTAACGTTATGGTAGAACCTTGAGTGCTCGGCACGTGGATCAGGAAGGCATCAATGCTGGATTCAGAGTTACAGGAACGGCTAAAAAGCCAACGCACAAAACCCGACACGCGCAACGCGGCCGGGCTTAAATTTGTGCTGCCTTCTGTTACAGCGGGAATTTTGATTGGAATTGCAGGAGCTTACCTGTTTACCCAATATAATCAGGAATCATTTGAAAAAGAATTGGGGCAAATGGTCATCATTGCATCCGAGTGTAGAAACCTGGATCCAGCCACAACTTTAAAAGCTGTGGAAAATGAAATTGGCCGACCTCTAAGTGAGTTTTCCGAGGCAAATATGCTACGAGCGTTTAGTTATCTTGCCAAAAATACCGACCCAAATGACTGCCTGTTTCACACAGAGCCATCTAACTAACGCAACGGCCCAAATGCTATTGATCGCTTTGCAGCCACTCAGCTGTAATTGTAATAACGCCTGTAAAACTGTTTTTGTGCCAATACACCAATGAGCGTGCACCGTTGATCGGCACCAGTTCCAAGCCAGAGCCTGCTGCTGCCTTTTCTATGCGATCTGCTAGCACAGGTTGAATCGCCCACCCCGCAGGACGGCTGATCAGGGTGTCCATGTTTTGGGTGAGTACAGCTGACATGCATAATGCGCATTCATTGTCTTCGGGAAGAAAAGAATCCGGGCTGACAATACCAACGATAACGTTGGTCACACTGCCCGATACATCAAAGACGGCCCGTGTGATGGGGATAAACGGTAGGCCAGACTGACGCCCTTTGACCGACGCATTGATTCTCAAATCTGACGTACCCTGACGAACAGCCTCGCGAACATAGATGCGATCACCAAGATTAAAATTAGGCGCGGGTAAGTTGTAGCTATCATGTGCCAGATATCCATCGGCCCCAATGGCCAGAATGGATCGTAGTCCGGCGCCTGCACGTTGATAACGCCTCATCCGCGCATGGGCGATGGCCGCATCAACATCTGGATTAGCGCTAATAAAATCACCAACAGCCATCAACGCTAAATTATTCAAGCGCAGCAAGCCATCGACTTGCTTGGTTAGCAATGCACCTTTGAGCGATACGCTCGTCCAGATAACTTCTTTTCGCAGCTTATTCAAATCATCAGCGTTTGCTGTGACAGGCGCGAGCATTGGCGTAAGAATCAATGCCAGAGCAGCAACTTTGATCAACAATCCTTGTCCAAACATACGCATTAGAACTTCGCCTTACACAACTTTAGATTTCTAAATTTGAAGTAGATAAACTTTGGGTGTTCCACAAGTGCTGCAACACCAATTACGCGATTTTARTACAAATTACAGCACCTAAGGTTAACGCGCCAAACAATACATTTTTTAATCCCCGCCTTATGTGRACGRNGGAAAAYAARKMYWTNTCAGCCAGATATTTGAGGTTTRGCAATGTCGATGATGCGCAGTTGCACACTTGGTCTGCCGCCCCAGTGATCCAGRGAAAACGTACCTGCAAGGTGATACATGCCGCCGCGYGCRTTKAGCATAATTTCGCCAACSGGCGTATCTGCWGCYCTGAAGGCRATRGCRYTGATGCGGTTGCCRTGGCCRGAGGAAATGCTACAGCGRACATGGCCATTGCCGACTATTTTTGCCGCACCAATATAATGCGACGGYAGGGCAAATAYRGGCTGTGAGTGTCCGGAGCCATAAGGGCCCGCTTTTTCYACCAGYTCCATAAAYTCAAGCGTTGCRCCGTTGGCGGTAATGGCTCCGTCAATTTTCAAAGCGTTTTCAGCRCGTGACTCRTCCACCGCGCTTTGCARRCGCTCTTCCAGAAAAGCGCGAAARCGGCCAATATTGACAGCYTCAATGGTAATRCCAGCGGCCATRGCGTGGCCGCCGCCYTTCACCACGATACCTTGCGCRACGGCTTCTCGAACRGCRGCGCCAATRTCGACACCGGGWACAGARCGCGCAGAACCWGTRCCAARCCCRTCTTTGCCAAGRGAWATRGCGAAAGCRGGTCTGCGAAAACGTTCTTTGAGGCGCGCGGCCAGYAAGCCAACAATRCCGGGATGCCAATTYTCCTGCGCGGTGATGAGCACAGGYGGGCCYTCGCCCTGCCCGATATCGCGATCTGCCTCGGCCATCGCAACTTCCAACATTTCGGTTTCAATGGCCTGCCGCTGTTTGTTGAGATCGTCCAGTTGCAGAGCAATTTGCTCGGTTTGCAGAGGATCATCCAGGGTGAGCAGGCGCGCACCAAGTGATGCATCGCCAATTCGGCCACCGGCGTTAATGCGTGGGCCGATCATGAAACCGAGGTGATAAGCACTGGCTGGCCCGGTAAGCCGAGCCGTTTTCATCAAGGCATTCAAGCCAACATTGTGCCCGTGGCGAATGGCAACAAGCCCTTTGATGACATAGGCCCGGTTCAAACCCTTGAGCGGCACCACATCGCAGACGGTGCCAAGCGCCACCAGATCAAGCCAACTTAGCAAATTACAGTTTTTGGCGGCGTCAACATTGCGGCGCTTTAACACCGCCAGCGTCGCCACCAACGTTAAAAACACCACGCCAACAGCTGCCAAATGTCCCTGCCCGGATAAATCATCCTGCCGATTGGGGTTAACCAGCGCGACACAAGGCGGTGTTTTCTCATCCACTTGGTGGTGATCCAGCACCACAACATCGCAGGCAAGCTCGGCCGCGCGTTCAAGCGATTCAAAACTGGTGGAGCCGCAATCTACCGTGACGATAAGCTGCGCACCCTTTTCCACAAGCCCTTCGATGGCAGGAATGTTGGGGCCGTAACCTTCGAAAATTCGATCAGGAATATAGATTTCAGCCTGAATGCCAAAATGCGCCAAAAAGCGCCAAAGCAGCGCAGAGCTGGTCGCGCCATCAACATCATAATCGCCAAATATCGCAACAGCTTCGCTGTTTTCAACCGCATCTGCCAAGCGGTTCGCGGCGGCATCCATATCCGTCAAAGACGATGGGTCGGGCATCAAGCCTTTAATGGTCGGCGCTAAAAAACCTGGAGCATCATCAATTCCCACACCGCGCGCCGCAAGAACGCGGCCCAGCAGGTCAGGTATCTGGTTGCGCTGCGAAATAGCTGTTGCCGTAGCCGTCTCGGCGACACTCAGGCTTTCCACCCAAGCGCGATCCCCGGCGGATTTTTTAACGCCGAGGAAATATCGTTTGTTTGACGGATCAGGCAAACCGGTCAGCCAAACCGGTCAGACGGGCGATGCTGCGCTTTAATCCAGCGCACTGTACCCGTTGAGGAACGCATGACCACCGTGTCGGTTGTGATGCTTTTGGGGCTAAAACGAACTCCGGCTAGCATGTTGCCATCGGTAACTCCGGTGGCTGCAAACAGCACATCACCCTTGGCCATTTCGGACATATCATATTTCTTGTCCATCTCAGTAACGCCCATTTTAAGCGCCCGGTCGCGCTGTTGCTGATTGTTGGTCAACAAACGACCCTGCATTTGACCGCCGGTACAGCGCAGCGCAGCCGCAGCCAGCACACCTTCAGGCGCACCGCCAGTGCCCATATAAATATCAATGCCAGTTTCTTCAGGCTCGGTCGTGTGAATGATGCCAGCGACATCGCCATCACCAATCAACCGGATTGACGCACCGGTTGCGCGCACAGCTTCAATCAGCTTGGCGTGACGTGGACGGTCCAGAATACAGGCCGAAATCTCATGAATTTTTACACCTTTGGCTTCAGCCAAACGCTTGATGTTTTCCGCCGGCGATAAATCCAGGTCGACAACACCAACTTCATAGCCCGGACCAATGGCAATCTTGTCCATATAAACATCCGGCGCATTGAGCAGATTGCCCTTGCTGGCAATCGCCACCACAGCCAATGAGTTGGGCAGGTTTTTGGCGCAGATGGTGGTGCCTTCCAGCGGATCAAGAGCGATATCCACCTGAGGACCGTGGCCGAGGCCCACCTTTTCGCCAATATAAAGCATTGGCGCTTCATCGCGTTCGCCTTCACCAATCACCACTTCACCATCAATGGGAAGCAGGTTYAGCTCGGTGCGCATGGCATCCACWGCCGCCTGATCTGCCGCCATYTCATCGCCGCGCCCGCGCAAACGTGCGGCTGCAACAGCAGCGCGCTCGGTCACACGCGCCATTTCCAGTGTTAGAATACGATCAAGAATTTTGTCATTTGCTTGTGTCGTCATGAACTTGGATAGCCCTTTRGAACGTGATCAGGCTTGTTCCAGCCTGATCAATTGCGGTTCACCAACAATGTGCCCATCTGATCCAATATGGACAAGCGCTTCTCGAATGGCACTTTCAGATGTTTCATGGGTGATCAAAAACACCGTTTTTGTCGCCTGRATTGTGGGCACCTCGGGGGGAGAATCCGAGCTGTTTTGTTGATCTTTTTGCACAATACTGGCCAGCGAAATGCCAGCTTCCGCCATGCGCGCGGCGATAGAGGCGAATGCACCAAGACGGTCATTCACCGCTAAACGGATATAATAGCCACCTTCATGCGCCCGCATGCGTGCCCGTTTATAGGGCTGCAAWGTCGCGACAGGTTGGCCAAGCGGATAGACAAAAATGCCCCGCGCCAAATCGGCGATATCGCCAATCACGGCAGAGGCTGTTGCATCGCCGCCAGCGCCGGGGCCGGACAAGGTGATGTTGCCAACCGCATCGCTATCAACAGACACTGCATTAGTAACACCAGAAATTTCGGCAAGAGCGCCGGACAAAGGCACCATAGTTGGGTGAACCCGCTGCTCAATACCTGTCTCTGTCTGCAGGGCAACGCCAAGCAGTTTGATGCGATAGCCAAGTTCTTGTGCGGCCTGAATATCCTGAGGGGTGATAGAAGAAATGCCTTCCACATAGATATCATCGGCAGAAATCTTGGTGCCAAAAGCAAGGCTCGTAAGGATCGACAGTTTATGGGCGGTGTCAAAACCTTCTACATCAAATGTCGGATCTGCCTCGGCATAGCCCAGCTTTTGCGCATCTGATAGGCAATCAGCAAAGGACAGGCCTTCGCGCTCCATGCGGGTCAATATATAGTTGCAAGTGCCATTCAGTATGCCCGAAATACGGCTGACGCGGTTGCCCGCAAGTCCTTCGCGAATAGCTTTGACAATGGGAATACCGCCCGCAATCGCAGCCTCAAAACTCAGGCAAACCTGATTAGCTTCCGCCAATGCAGCAAGCCCCACACCATGTTTGGCCAACAGAGCCTTGTTGGCGGTTACAACATGTTTGCCAGCACTTAGCGCCGCACGAACGCTATCCAGCGCCGGGCCATCATCGCCGCCAATCAGTTCGATGAAAACATCGATCTGATCACTAGCAGCCATGGTCACAGGATCATCATGCCAGGCGTAATTGTCTACAGATATGCCACGGTCTTTGTCGCGGCTTCTGGCGCTTACAGCACTCACCACAATAGCGCGGCCAGTGCGAACACTCAAAAGCTCGCTTTGGCTGCCCAGCAAACGCACAAGCGCGCAGCCCACTGTCCCCAATCCGGCAACACCGATTCGCAAACTATTCGCCATCAAAGGGCTCCTGCATTGTTTTATATGTTGGGGGTGAAGCTCAGCGCTTCACACCGATTGGCACGACGTTTGGCATGGATTGCGGTGGCGTTGCAAGGAAGCGTCGCAGATTACGCGCTGCCTGCCTGATCCGCTGTTCATTTTCCACAAGCGCAATGCGCACATAATCATCGCCCTGCTCGCCAAAGCCAATACCCGGTGCAACCGCAAGGTCGGCTTCCTCGATCAGCATTCTGGCAAATTCAAACGAGCCCATTTCCTTAAAGCCCTCGGGCAAAGGAGCCCATGCGAACATGGTGGCTTTGGGGGATGGGATGTCCCACCCTGCATTGCCAAAGGATTCAACAAGCACATCACGGCGGTTGCGATAGATATTACGCGCTTCCACGATGCAATCTTCGGGGCCATTTAGCGCCGTAGCAGCCGCCACCTGAATGGGCGTAAACGCGCCGTAATCCAGATAAGACTTCACCCGTGCCAATGCGCCGATCAACCGTTCATTACCAACGGCAAAACCCATGCGCCAGCCGGGCATAGAAAAAGTTTTGGACATGCTGGTGAATTCCACCGCAATATCCATCGCACCATCAACTTCCAAAATAGAAGGTGGTGGCGTGTCCTCAAAATAGATTTCCGAATAGGCCAGATCGGACAGCAAAAACAGGCCATGCTTTTTGGCAAAGGCCACCACATCCTTGAAGAACGCCAGATCAGCTGTATAGGCYGTTGGGTTGGATGGATAATTCAGCACCAGYGCCAAAGGCTTTGGAATGGRATGACGAATGGCGCGCTCTGCAGCCATGAAAAACTCGGTGTTAGGCTCTGCCGGAATAGAGCGAATAACGCCGCCCGACATGATAAAACCAAAAGTGTGAATCGGATAGGTCGGGTTTGGYACCAAAATAACATCGCCCGGCGCGGTAATGGCCTGCGCGATATTGGCAATGCCCTCTTTAGAGCCAAGCGTTGCAACAATCTGCGTGTCCGGATTGAGCTTCACACCAAAACGGCGCTCGTAATAACCAGCCTGTGCCTTRCGCAAACCTGGAATACCTTTTGATGCAGAATAACGATGCGTGCGCGGATTGGCGACTGTTTCCACCAGCTTGTCGACGATATGCTGCGGTGTCGGCAAATCCGGATTGCCCATGCCCAGATCGATGATATCGGCTCCACCCGCTCGCGCCTTGGCCTTAATCTTGTTAACGTGCTCGAACACATAAACAGGCAGGCGCTTGACCTTGTGGAACTCTTCCATCGTTTCATCTCGCTTTTGATGGGGTTGCAATTGTGCGGTTTGTTTCACGTTACTGTGGCATATAAAAGGAGAAAAACAGAAGAATGCGTGTTTTTTAACTTGTAGGAAGGAGCAATGCCGTCACATTGCTGTCTACACAGAGATTTAAACTGCATGGCAGCAATGCTTATGTCGTGCTTTCGCTGGGTCATGGTCAATGATACACAAAGCCAACAGAAACAAAGATAATCGCCARRAAAATATGTCCGACGATCCCAAGCAAGAAAAACCCGAAAACAGTCTGCTGAACTATCTGGTGCAAAACCCAGATGTTTTTGCCAAKAATYTGGCCAAAGCAGCAGAGGAAGCTGGCCGCGCCGTTGMSGCCTATTTGCGCCCGCGCGAAGATGGCCAMCAYGATARYAGCGAYATGTCTGGTGAAATATCMGAAATCGTCACGACACTGTCGAAAGTTGGCGAATACTGGATGTCCGATCCCGATCGAGCGATGCAGGCGCAAACCTCGCTTTGGTCCAACTACATRAAATTGTGGAACTCCTCGCTCCAGCGCATGCAGGGCGAGCAAAGCACTCCAGCGGTAGAAACGCCGAAGGGTGATAAACGCTTTACCGATGAGGAATGGCGCCAAAATCAATTCTTTGATTTTCTAAAACAATTTTATCTGATCACCACCAACTGGGCGCAAGAGATGGTGGAGAATGCCGATGATTTGGACCCACACACCAAGAACAAGGCGGAGTTTTACGTCAAGCAGCTCTCCAACGCAGCGTCACCGTCTAATTTTCTGCTGACCAACCCGGAATTGCTGCGCGAAACCATTCAAAGTGATGGCGATAATCTGGTGCGCGGTATGCGCATGCTGGCCGAAGATATTGTCGCCGGTAATGGCGAGCTGAAAATGCGCCAATCCGATCCGAGCAAGTTCAAAATCGGCGTCAACATGGCTTTGACACCCGGCAAAGTGGTGTTTCAAGATGATCTTTGCCAACTCATCCAATATGCACCGATGACAGGCACTGTGCTCAAGCGTCCGCTGCTGATTGTGCCACCCTGGATCAATAAATTTTATGTGCTGGACCTCAACCCGGAAAAAAGCTTTATCCGCTGGGCGGTAGAGCATGGCCATACCGTGTTTGTCATCTCATGGGTCAACCCSGATGARCGRCAGGCCRAGAAAAGCTTTGARCATTATATGAARGAGGGCATTTTGGAGGCCCTCACTCAGGTTGAAAAAGCCACCGGGGAAAAACAGGTCAACGCCATTGGCTATTGTGTTGGCGGCACATTATTGTCGGTGACGATGGCCTATATGGCCGCGACCAATGACACCCGCATCGCCGCAACAACGCTGTTCACCACACAGGTGGATTTTGCCGATGCCGGAGAATTGCTGGTGTTTGTTGATGAAGAGCAGATCAGCGCGCTTGAAAAGAAAATGGAAAAGCGCGGCTATCTGGAAGGCTCCAAAATGTCGTCGGCGTTTAATTTGCTGCGCTCCAATGAYCTTGTGTGGCCGTATTTCGTCAATAATTAYATGCGCGGCAAAGAGCCWTTYCCRTTTGAYCTTYTRTTCTGGAATTCTGATTCYACCCGCATGCCMGCCGCYAACCAYTCYTTCTATTTGCGYMAATGCTATCTCGAAAACGCACTTGCCAAAGGCGAGATGGTGATTGCTGGCGAAAAGCTGGATTTGAAAAAAGTCAAAACCCCGATCTTTAATCTCTCGACCYGCGAAGATCACATYGCRCCKGCCCTTTCGGTGTTCAACGGATCGGCTTGTTTTGGCGGTCCGGTAACCTATGTCATGTCCGGTTCCGGCCATATTGCRGGCGTGGTCAATCCACCGCATCGTAATAAATACCARTACTGGACAGGAGGCCCTCCAAAGGGTGATTTTGACAGCTGGGTCAAAAAAGCCGAAGAACAYSCTGGTTCATGGTGGCCGCACTGGCAATCATGGATMGAGCAACAAGATAACAACCGTGTGCCTGCTCGCCAACCTGGCGACAATGGCATGCCGATCCTGGAAGACGCTCCAGGTTCCTACGTTAAAGTGAAAGCATAGTTTTACGTGCAGGATATCACCACTATTACCGACACACAGGCGCTGAGCGACCTTTGCGAGCGCCTMGCGACAAATGATTTTGTAACCGTCGATACAGAGTTTTTRCGTGAAAGCACCTATTGGCCYATTTTGTGCCTAATACAGGTCGCCAGCGAYGATGAAGCCGCGCTCATCGACCCGATGGCCGATGGCATTGATCTGGCACCGTTTTTCAAGCTGATGGCTGATACCGGCGTCATAAAGGTGTTCCATTCTGCCCGACAGGATCTGGAAATCATCCTCAAGCTGGGTGATATTATCCCCGAACCGCTGTTTGATAGYCAGATCGCCGCCATGGTTTGCGGTTATGGCGACAGCATCAGTTACGATCATCTGGTGCAGAAAATATGTCGGGTACAAATTGATAAGTCATCRCGCTTCACTGATTGGAGCCGCCGACCGCTMACCGACAAGCAACAAGCCTATGCCTTGGCCGATGTAACGCATCTGCGCGATATCTATAAATCGCTCGATAAGCAGTTGGAAGATGCCGGACGCCGCCAATGGTTGAGCGATGAGATGACCATTTTGGAAAGCCGCTCTACATATGTTGTCGAGCCGGAAAATGCCTGGAAACGGCTGAAAATGCGCGCGCGCAAACCCATAGAACTGGCCATTACCCAAGCTATTGCAGGTTGGCGGGAAACAGAAGCCAAATCGCGCAATCAGCCGCGTGGGCGCATCATCAAGGATGACGCTATTTACGAATTGGCCTCTCAGCAGCCCGACAAAATTGAAATGCTGGGCCGTATGCGCGCCCTGCCACGCGGATTTGACCGTTCCAAATTTGCGCCACAGTTGATTGAGGTTATCAAGCAAGCAAAAGCCATTCCGCACGAAGAATTGCCTAAAATTCCAAAGCCTGCACGCCGCCCAGAAGGCTCAAGTGCGGTTGTAGAATTGCTCAAGGTTTTGCTGAAACTGGTGTGTGAAGAACACAAAGTCGCGTCAAAAATTATCGCGACAGTAGATGATCTGGACAAGATAGCTGAAAGCGATGCCGCCGATGTGGCCGCGCTTAAAGGCTGGCGTCGTGAATTGTTTGGCGATGCTGCGCTTCAGGTCAAAGCAGGTAAGTTGGGCTTTGCCCTGTCACCTCAAAAGAAAGTTGTTCTGGTCCCTATTGGGGATTGATCAACTTTCTGGTTTTGCATCCTCGCTTGCATCAGGTGCTTCATCCGACACCCCATCAGGGGCTTCAGTTTCATCTGAAGCTTCAGATGGGGTTTCGGGTTCTTCATCTGCTAGCGCTTGCTCGGCGTCTGGTTGATTAGCTGTTTCGTAAGCCGAGATTTCATCAACCTGCACAGAAATAGCCGCCGCCAGCTCTTCTTCCATCGCGCTCAGAGCATCTTCGTTGGCCTTGGCGGTCTCCTCGGCAATCGGCTCCTCAATGGCAGGTTTAGTCGTTTTAGGCGGTTCTTCGTGCTCGGACACACCGGCCCGCTGCTCGTCAAAAATTGTCTGTGTCCGCCCAGTTTCAACTACTGTACGGGTGGCAAAGCCACTGGCATAGGTCCAGAAAAGCCGCAGATTGCCCTTTTTGGCGGCATTACGAATACGGTGCGGCACATTGGGCGGAATGAAAAGCACCTCGCCAACCTTAAGCTGCTGCTCCTTGCCATCAATTTCGGCAATTGCGTTACCTTTCACGACCAAAATGCTCTCTTCGCAATTGTGATAGTGCGCGGCAACGCTTTTGCCCGCTGGAACTTCGGTAAAGCCGTTCATCATGGTGTTGGCACCACAGGCACGATTGGCCATTGGATAGGCAGACGCGCCATTACCGCGATCGACGCCCATTCCCTTTTCGGCGGCCAACACCTGAGCGCCTGATAATGTTTTGTTTCCAGCCATTAAACTCTCACCTTATTACAATACCAACTGGTCGTCAGCCAATTCCAGGTTGGGCATAATTGTACCCAGATCCAATCTTGGGTTAAAGCGCCATCAAAATCAAATCCAAACCATAACCTGCACAATTCCCGTTTTCACCCCGCAAATAGTATTGCCCTAGAAGCCGCTTGCTGAGAAACAACACTGCGCTATAAATATATGCAAATGATGGGCAATTGATGAGTGAGCGTTACCGGGTGGAAATAAGCGAACTGATAATGGGGCCAAACCCCGACGATCCCCGCCTGTCTGCGTCGGTTATCGGCATAGACCAAAGCGGAAATGAGGTGGAAACGCGGGTTGTGACCGAGCGCGCGCTGACGCTTTATCTCAATTCGCAAGAGATCGTCACCATGATGACAATTAGCGATCATCCAGAGATTCTGGCCGTTGGTTATCTGAAAAATCAGAACATGCTAGAGGCGGATAATCCCGTTACAAAAGTGGATTATGACGACGATCTCGGTGTTGTGGTGGTGCGTACGGAGACTGAAACAAATTACGAGGAGAAAATGCGTAAAAAAATTCGCACCTCCGGTTGTGCTCAAGGCACCATATTTGGCGATGTCATGGACCGTTTCGACGAAACCCAATTTGATGATAATTCCACTTTATCAACCAATAGCCTGATTAAGCTCCTAAAGCACATTAACACCATGCCATCGCTATATCTCACTGCTGGCGCGATCCATGGCTGCGTGTTGGCTAAGGGTAATGTTCCACTGGTTTATATGGAAGATGTAGGCCGCCATAACGCCGTCGACAAGATTGCCGGTTGGATGCATATGAACAACTGCGACGCCGCGGACAAAATCTTTTACACTACCGGCCGATTGACCTCAGAAATGGTCATTAAATGCGTGATGATGGGCATCCCCATACTTATCTCGCGCTCTGGTTTTACGGCGTGGGGCGTGGAGTTGGCGAAAAGCGCAGGCCTCACCCTTATTGGCCGCGCCAGAGGCTCTCGCTTTATCGCCCTATCCGGCCAACAGCGCATTGTGTTTGATACAAAAACACCCAAAGACACCGCAGAATGAGCGTTTGGGATCATCAGTCAGAAAAAATATTAGGCGTTGTCTTGGCTGGCGGGCAATCTCGCCGCATGGGCGATGTAGATAAGTCCATGTTGCAACTTGGCGGCATGGCGCTGGTGGAACATGCGGTGAAGCGCCTTCAGGGCCAAGTGGATGCAATGGTGTTGAACACCAATGCAGAGCCGCCCACAGCATTTGAATATTTAAAACTGCCAATTCTCAAAGATGTTATCACCGGCTATGCTGGACCTTTGGCAGGAATTTTAACAGCCATGGAATACGCTGAGACAAATGGTTTTCAATGGGTTGCCAGCGCGGCAGCAGACACGCCGTTTTTCCCCAAAAACTATGTTAAGTCTATGATGAAACATGAAAATTCCGCCATTATCCTGGCAAGTTCAGGTGGCCATCGTCACCCCACATTTGGGCTTTGGCGCGCGTCGCTTGCCCCTTCACTGCGCCATTTCCTGACCGAAGGAAGCGAGCGGAAAATACTGCTGTTTGTTCAGCAACATCCATGGGCGATGGCGGAGTTTGATATTCCATCGGACAAAAACTCCGATCCGTTCTTCAATATCAACACCCCGCAAGATTTTCAGCTGGCGGAACGCACGATGCAAACCATGGAGACAGCCGGTGAGCACTAAGACACCCGTTTTTGGCATAACTGGCTGGAAGAACACCGGCAAAACAACGCTGGTCACCCGTTTGGTCTCCGAATTTACCCAACGCGGTTATTGTGTCTCCACCATCAAACACGCACATCATAATTTTGATATCGACCAAAAGGGCCGCGATTCTTACAAGCACCGCGATGCCGGTGCCCATGAAGTGGCGCTGGTGTCTGGCAACCGCTGGGCTTTGATGCACGAGCTGCGCGGTGCTGATGAACCAACGCTTGAAGAGGTCATTGAGCGGCTATCCCCATGCGACCTGGTGCTGATTGAGGGCTATAAGCGCGAATCTCATCCCAAAATCGAATCCAGAAGAGTTGAAGGCAACTCCAAAGAGCCATTGGCACCGCAAGATCCGGCGATTGTCGCCATCGCTAGCGATCAGCCTCTACTGGAAGAAAACCTCCCGGTGTTCGATATCGACACGATTGAAGAAATCGCGGACTTCATTGCGGACTACATCAAGCTACCTGTTCCGCGCAAAACCAACCAGTCTGTGTCATGAGTGACGCCCGCAAACTGCTCAACGACTGTTTCTTGCACGACAAAGACCGGCTGCGTCACGATGAAGCCATTGCGATTATACTGGATCAGATAAACGCCATTGCGGGCACTGAAATCGTATCGCTTGAAGACGCATCTGGCCGCTACCTTGCGAAAGCCGTCAAATCACCGCGCGATGTACCGCTCACCGATAATGCCGCCGTTGATGGTTACGCCTATCGCCACGAAGATTTTGAAGCCGCTGGCGGTTGGTTTGAGGTGGTGGACCGCATTGCAGCCGGGCACACCAGACAAGCAGATGTGCCAAAGAACGCCGCCGTGCGCATCTTTACCGGCGCAACGGTGCCCGATGGCCTTGATACAGTTGCCATGCAGGAAGATTGCGAGCCGCATGTACAAGATGGTCTGCCGTTTGTTGCCATTCCGCCTGGGCTTAAGGCAGGCGCAAACCGCCGTAAAGCCGGTGAGGATGTGCTGGAAGGTACAACCATGCTTATGCCAGGCGAGCGCATACGCCCGCAGGAGCTTGCCGCCATCGCATCGCTGGGCATTGCCGAGGTATCCGTGTTCAAAAAGCTACGTGTTGCCTTGCTTGCAACGGGCGATGAGCTGCAGCGCCCGGATTCCCAAAACAATCTCAAACCCGGCCAAGTTTACGATTCCAACTCCGCTATGCTCAAAGGCCTGCTGGAAACTCTGCCCGTCACCATCACCAATTTCGGCATTTTGAAAGATGATGCGGAGCTGGTGGAAAGCACGCTTTCGCAGGCAGCGGCTGAGCATGACCTTATTCTGACCTCAGGCGGTGCCAGCCGGGGCGAAGAAGATCACATCATCACCTCACTAGACAAGCTTGGTAAGCGCCACATGTGGCAACTCGCTATCAAGCCGGGGCGACCGATGTGCCTCGGGCAAATTGATGACTGTGCCTTTGTCGGGCTGCCGGGCAATCCGGTCGCGGCCTTTGTCTGCTTCCTGCTCTATGTGCGCCCCATTCTGCTACGCATGCACGGCGCGACCTATCAAGAACCTGTACGCTATTCGGTCAACGCCACCTTCTCTATCGCCAATAAAAAGCCGGATCGTCGCGAGTTTCTGCGCGGTATTTTGGGCCAAGACGGCAATGGCGGCCTGACTGTATCTAAATTCGAGCGCGATGGCTCCGGTCTCATCACCGGATTGCGCGAAGCTGATGGCCTGATTGAAATTGACGAGGCCGCCACCAGCCTTCAAGCCGGAACACCGGTCTCCTTTATCCCATTTTCTCAATTTGGCCTTCTCAGGCATTAGGTAAAATTGGTATTTTCGGACATGTAGGTCGGGGTTGCTATAGCAATGCCACTTTTATCAAAGCGCTTTAGGGTCTTGCACTTAAACGAAAAATGGTGTGACAATCTATCTAACCAAACGGCGATGCCGTGAGGGAGCGATATATTAGCTTAAAATGAGGTGTCACCTTCCAAATGGAGGTGTGCGCGATTTTCAACAGGCCTTGTACTTGGCCTGTCCTTAACGAGGGAAACAAATGACTTTTATTAAACGTTTGGCTGTAGCTGCATCTGCTGTTGTATTGGCAACTAGCATGGCCAGCGCCGGAAGCCACGGCATGAAACTTAAAATCGGTACCGAGGGTGCCTATCCTCCATTCAACAATTTGACCGCTGATGGCGAGTTGGTTGGCTTTGATGTGGATATTGCAAAAGCTCTTTGCGAAGAAATGAAAGCGGAATGCGAATTCGTGACCCAAGATTGGGACGGCATTATTCCAGCTTTGATCGCCGGAAATTTCGATGCGATCATCGCGTCTATGTCGATCACTGAAGARCGTATGCTTAAAGTAGATTTCACCGACAAATATTACAACACACCACCTGCTCTGGCCGTTGCCAAAGATTCCAAGGTGATGGGYGTRTCCGCTGCTGATCTTGCTGGTAAAGTYATYGGCGCTCAAAGCTCYACAACACACTCCAACTACGCTGAAGAAAAGTTCCCWGATTCCAAAATYAGCCTTTAYCCAACAGCTGATGAGTACAAGCTAGAGCTGGAAAATGGCCGCGTAGATGCCGTTGTTGATGATATTGTTGTCNTGTCTGATTGGGTTAACAGCGACGCTGGCGCTTGCTGTAAGGTTCTTAGCGCGCTGGTRCCAGATCCYGTTATCAAYGGTCTTGGTGCAGGCATTGCCATTCGTAAAGGCGAAGATGAGCTGCGTGAAAAGTTCAACGCCGCCATTCAGGCTATTGTTGCCAACGGCAAATACAAAGAAATCAACGACAAATACTTCTCCTTCTCAGTTTATTGAGYTCGGAYAACAGATTGATTTACCAACACAAAACGGCGGAATTTATTTCCGCCGTTTTGTTATTTTAACCAGCAGTTTGATCGCACTTTGTAATGCTTGAACTAATCTCATTTGGGCCCACTGGATGGGGCGATGAAATCCTGTCCGGTGCATGGATAACGCTGTCTCTGGCGGTTGCCACGCTGCCCTTGGGCCTCATCTTCGGATTCTTCCTGGCAATGGCGAAAAACAGCGATGAGCCAAGCCTGGCCAACGCTGCCAATGTTTACACCACCATCTTTCGCGGCCTGCCAGAACTCCTGACGCTGTTCATCGTGTTTTACGGGTTGCCGTTGGTCATCAGGCAAATAGAGGGCCTGTTTACCGACGACCCTTCAATCCAGATCAACAGCTTTGTCGCGGGCATGATTGCCTTGGGTGCGGTGTTTTCTTCTTACGCCAGCGAAGTGTTCGTATCGGCCTTCAAGGGCATCCCGGAAGGACAGTATGAAGGCGCCTATGCGCTTGGCATGCGCAAATCCCACACCATGCGTCAGGTCATTTTTCCGCAATTGATAAGGCTGGCATTGCCGGGCCTGTCCAATCTGTGGCTGATCCTTTTGAAAGAAACGGCGCTTGTCTCTGTCATCGGGCTGTCAGACATTTTGCGCCAAACCACCATTGCATCGCGGGTGACCAAAGAGCCGTTCATGTTCTTCGGCGTGGCATGCCTGCTGTATCTGGTGTTCTCAATCGCCTCATCAGTGGGCATTGGCGCTATTGAGCGCTGGACCAACCGGGGAGAAGTCCGGTGAGTCTGGCGGATTTAGACATCAAAACCTCCTCACCACCACCTGCCCCGCCAAGAAAGTGGACGACGGGCCGCATTATTGGCAATGCGCTGATGGCCCTTTGGATTGTTCTCGGTATCTGGATAGTGTGGTATTTGATTAGCACATATTCCCAAGCGTTTTATGACAAGTACACATGGAAATTCCTGCGCGGTTTGAGCATGACGCTCACCCTAGTTTCCCTGTCGATTGTGGTTGGGTTTGTCCTATCCATCCCCATTGCCTTCGCCCGCATGTCGAAGCTCAGGATCATTCGGGTCTTTGCCTTCTCCTATGTTTATTTCTTCCGTGGCACGCCGCTCATCGCCCAAACTTTTCTGCTTTATTATGGTGCCGGATCTTTCCGCGGGCTGTTTGAAGGCTGGGGATTATGGTGGTTTTTCCGCGATGCCTTCAACTGCGCAATCTTGATTTTCTCAATGAATACAGCCGCGTATCAGGCTGAAATTCTRCGCGGTGCTATTCAAAACATGCCAAAAGGGCAATGGGAAGCTGGCGAAGCACTTGGCATAAAACGCCACATCATCTTCTTCAAAGTTATTCTGCCTCAGGCGATGATTGTCGCGCTGCGGCCCTATGGTAACGAGATTGTTTTGATGATCAAAGGTTCCGCCATTGCCTCCATCATCACCGTTTATGATTTGATGGGTGAGACCCGCAGAGCCTTCTCGCGCAGCTTCGATTACACCACTTATATTTGGGCRGCGATCATGTATCTCATCCTTGTGGAAACGCTGCGCCGTGTTTGGGACAAGYTGGAAATGCGMCTGACACGCCAYTTGAAGCGCTGAATCGTTGCGGCSCCASCCAAGCTCTACTAACGTAATGCGTCAGGCGAATCATTGGGAATTATGAGAATCGCGGRCGTGGGATGGGAACGGGCTGGGCACAACTATGTCAAGGAATGCGCCAAACGCTGAAAGYCGCGAAAACAARATTTTCGGGCTGCTGCTGCGCCGGTTAAGCACGGGCGCTAATCTGACCRAYRTCCAAAACACCCAGCGYGATCAAATATACGCTCTTGTYGTTGAAAAARACTACGAGCAGGCRYTACAAATAAACCAACAATTGCTCAATGAAACCAGCGGCATGGTCGCGCCTGCAGACAATTCTTCCCYRGTTTATAGTTTTTYTGAAAAGCTGTTCRAAMGAGCATCGGAACAGCCAARCCAATCCAATCAAATGCCAGATCAAGACGAGGCCAATACAGACCAGAAAATCGCGATGCTTGCACTGGATCGCGCTGTTTTGCTGGGCCTCAGCGGGCAGCCAGCAGAAGCAAGCATGCTGCTTGAACACGTCATGAATGCCCAAATTGCCACAGACAATATTACCTTCACCGAAGAAATTTTTGAGGTTGCCAGCGAGTTGGCTGACCTTGCCGGAGATAGGCTGGGCAAACAAAATGTCAGTCAGGCACGCATACAGTATTATTTTGAACTTGCGCTGGCATCAGGGAACCAAACACATCTGGATACCGCGCTGCAATCACTTGAGATCAACAGCGCCGAGATTTATCAGACTGACGATCCGCAAAGCGTGATTGAGCATGTGCGCATTGAAGCTGGCCTGCTGCGTGATTTTGGCATCGCGCATGAGCAAACCGAGCTGATACGGCGCAGTTCCACCATGCTAGAAAAGGCCGCGCAAAACGCACGGCAAAGCGGCGATTTGAACCGCAGCTACACGCTTGAACTGGAGCGCTATGCCGTTGATATTGAGCTTGCAAAACTCATGACGGACCCTGCTGAATTACAAGCCATCTCCAACCGCCTCCGAGATTTCATCGAACTACCCGATACAATGCTGGGGCCAGAGGGACGCGCTGATGCGCGGCATCTGCTGGGCTATTGCCTGACCCGATCTGCCGATATTGATGGCAARGTYATCACGCTGCGAAAAGCCTTTGGCTATCTGGAAGGCGCAGCCAAAAGCTTTGCCGAACAGGGCTTGGAAAGCAAAGAACTGAGGTCGYTAAAAGACCTTGCCCTTGCCAAGGTAACAGCGGCGGAAATTCTTGCGCTAAATGGCAGCAATGGCGATACCGATCTCGTTCTCGCGCAGCGTTACAAGGCYGAAGCCCTGCAATTGCAGGAACAGCTTTCAACACGTMTCGCCAACRGCTRAAGRCRCYWNANGCYTANNCNGNNTCYCGTTTGGCAATCCAGTCATGGTCTGGGTGGTTTTTGAAACGCCATTTGCGCARYGGYCCAGCCATAACATTCAGATAATACATGTCATAGCCRTAGGGCGCGCCGCAGGGGTGATGCCCCTTTGGCACCAACACCACATCGCCATCACTCACGGCCATYGTCTCATCCAGYTCGCCATCCTCAGTAAACACCCGCTGAATACCGTAGCCCTGACTGGGGTCAAGCCGATGATAATAKGTCTCTTCCAAAAARGTCATTTCGGGGAAATTATCTTCATCATGGCGRTGSGGTGGRTASGAAGACCAATTGCCYTGCGGCGTGAAAACTTCRGTCACCARCARRCTATCGGCAATGTCTTTGTCTTCCATCGCAATAGGGTGGATATAGCGCGTATTGGYGCCCTTGCCGCGCTCTTCAAARCCRATATCCTTGATGACYTGCGCYTGRTAATTGCCCTTGCYCGGCGCACTGCAAACYGCCAGCACGCAATGRGTTGTGGCCARYGCAGACCAGCTGCCATCRTTKGGYACRTAMACRCAATGCGGYTTTTTRCGCTCAAAWACRCTCATGCGRTCGCCCAAYTCGCCATAGGAAACACCATTGGCGGCAATGCGGGCTTTGCCYTCAACCAGAACCAGAATAACTTCTCGGTCCCCGGTYACTTCTTCGGCGRTCTCRCCGGGTTTCARATGGTAAAGACCAAAGCCGACATAGCCCCAGTCAGCGCTCTTGGGCGTRATRTCATGAACCTTGCCCGATGTGCCGTTTGGCTTGCGTAATAGATGACTCAACCACCCTACTCCCATTGTACTTTATTTATTGTCTAGCCCAGCAGCTTTCGCCATGGCTTTGAGCGCTTTCAGGCCCATCGTTTGGTACTCAAGCGGGTTTCGCTCATCAGGGTCTTGCTCAGCTTCAATCACCAACCAGCCCTCATAACCGCTTTGCGCCAACAGCTTCAGGCAGGGCTCAAACGCAACGCCGCCTTCGCTGTCTCCCGGAACCGTAAACACACCGCGCCTAACGCCTTCAAGAAATGGCAAACCTTCGGATTTCACCTGCCGCATCATATCCGGGCGCACATTTTTGGCATGAAAATGCCGAACCCGGTCAATATGCTTGGCAAGAATTTTTGCCGGATCACCGCCGCCAAAATAGCAATGGCCGGTATCAAACAACAGTTTCGTCGCTGGCCCGGTATGCGCCATGAACAAATCAATCTCGTCAGGCGTTTCCACAATCGTGCCCATATGGTGGTGATAAACCAGCGCCAGCCCCTGCTCTTGGGTAAACGCGGCAATTTCCTCCACCGCACTGCCAAATTCGGCCCATTTATCCATCGACAAAACGGGGCTGTCAGATAAAGCGGTATCCGCCCCATGAATGGCATTGGAGGTTTCGCAGGCAATGCAAACACTGCATCCCATGGCCTTCAACCGATCCAGATGTGGCTGCATCGCCTTCTTTTCATCCGCCATAGAGCGCGTCAGCAATTCCAGCGAATACCACGCGGAAATGAATTGCAGACCGTGTGGATCAAGAACGGATTTTAGCTCAACGGGATCTGCCGGAAATTTATGGCCATGTTCAATGCCATCAAAGCCGATAAGTCCAGCCTCAGACAGGCATTGCAGCAACGAAATATGTGCACCCAATGTCTGGTCATCATCATTCGACCAGGCAATGGGGTTGGTGCCATATTGGACCATCACTCAGCTCTTTCCTTCAGCGCCTTCTCATAGGATGCGCGCGCCTGATTGACCTCATCACGAATGGAAACTTCTGGCACGGCGACATCCCACCAATGGCCGCCATCTGGCGTGGTCGGGTACGGATCAGTTTCAATCACAATCACATAAGGCCCTGAAATGGAACTAGATTTGGCCAGTGCGTCTTCCAGCTCGGAAATTTTTCTGACCTGCACCGCCGTTGCGCCCATCGAGGCGGCATGGGCTGCATAATCTATCTGCGCTGGATTTTTCTGATGGGTGTGCTCAAACAGATTGTTGAACTGCTCCCCGCCAGTGGCCATTTGCAGGCGGTTGATGCAGCCATACCCGCTATTATCGGTGATCACGATGGTAAAATTGATGCCCATCATGGCCGCAGTCACCATTTCAGAATTCATCATCAAGTAGCTGCCATCGCCAATCATGCAGATCACATCGCGGTCTGGATTGGCCAGTTTGACGCCAATGGCGCCGCCGACCTCGTAGCCCATGCAGGAAAAGCCGTATTCCATATGATAGGCGTGCGCACGCGGCGCTTTCCACAATTTGTGCAGCTCGCCCGGCATAGAACCTGCGGCGCACATGATAACTGTATCCGGCCCGGCTGCGCGCTGCACAGCGCCGACAACATGTTGGTCAGTTGGCAAAACATTGCCATCGCTGGGAGCCGCGGTGAGCGGATCAACAACCGCAAACCAATCAGCCTTCAACGATGCTGGCGGTGGTGTTTTGGTGTGATCACCAAGGGCAGCGGAAAGTTCGTTCAACCCGGTTCTGGCATCGCATTGCAGCGGTACAGCACCGTGCTTGACCGCATCATAAGCCGCGACATTTAGGGATATCAGTTTGCGGTCAGGGTTTTTGAATAAGCCCCAACTGCCAGTAGTAAAGTCCTGAAAACGTGTGCCGACGCCAAGAATCAAATCAGCTGTTTCGCAAGTGCTGTTGGCAGGCGTTGCACCCGTGACACCAACAGGGCCGAGGTTCAATGGGTGATCCCAGGGAATCGACGATTTACCGGCTTGCGTTTCCACCACCGGAATTTGGTGCTTTTCGGCAAAGGAGATCAATGCTTCGGTCGCATCTGAAAACAACACGCCACCACCAGCAATAATTACCGGCGATTTGGCCTGTCTGATAGCTTCAGCCACCGCTGCAAGCTCATTCTCATCGGGCCTGATTCGGCGTTGGCCCCATATCTTTTTGGCAAAGAAGGCTTCGGGCCAATCAAAGGCCTCGGCCTGCACATCCTGGCAAAAGGCCAGTGTAACCGGGCCGCAATCTGCTTGGTCAGTGAGGGTCGCCATCGCGCGCGGCAAGGCGGTCAGCAATTGTTCTGGCCGCATGATGCGGTCGAAATAACGGCTGACGGATTTGAAAGCATCATTGACGGATATGGTGCCGTCGTTGAAATGCTCGACCTGCTGCAACACCGGGTCGGGGCGGCGACTGGCAAAAATATCGCCGGGGATGAACAGAACTGGAAGGCGGTTTACATGCGCCAAGGCCGCCGCTGTCACCATATTGAGCGCGCCCGGTCCAATGGATGATGTCACTGCCATCGCCCGTTTGCGGCCAAGCTGCTTGGCATAGGCAATCGCGGAATGTGCCATGCTCTGCTCATTCTGGCCGCGATAGGTTGGAAATTCATCGCGCACGGCGTGCAGCGCTTCGCCCATGGCAGAAACGTTACCGTGGCCAAAAATCGCCCACATACCAGCAAAGTAAGGATCGCCATCGGCGTTCATTTGCGCCATTAAATAGCGCACCATTGCCTGCGCCGCTGTCAATCGGATCGTCATAGCTTTGCCCTCTCCATGGCAATCGTGCGGGCACTGTCCCAAACCCCGCACAAATAAGAATAGTTTTTCTGCATTTCCGCCACCGCATTGGCATCGCTCAGATCACCCGCCAACCAGCGCCGTGCAACATCTGCAAAGATAGTGCGCCCCACGGCAAAACCTTTGACCAGCGGGAACTGCGCCGCCAGTTCAAAACTTTTGCTCAGTTCCTGCGTCGGTGCATCCAGCCCCAACACCACAATGCCGCGTGTGTTGGGATCGTTGCGCTCAATCGCATCGCATATATTGGTCCAAGCGGCCTTGGTGTCAGCCGCTTCCAGCTTCCACCAATCAGGGTAGATGCCGATATCATAGAATCGTTGGATGATATTGGCAGTCGTCTCGTCACCCACAGCACCAACCTTGGAAGGTATGATTTCCAAAAGCATTTCCAGCCGGTTGCGCCGCACAGTGGCAAACAGCCGTTGAATGGTTTTTTCCTGCTCGGCCTTCATCTCATCGCTGTCATCGGGGTGATAAAAGCACAGCACTTTGACAACATGATCCAGCGGCCATTCTTTCAAACCGCCAAAATCAACACCAATTTCCATCTCAAGGCTAAGTGGCCGAGACCCAGGAAATTCCACTGGGCGGCCAATCCATAGCCCCTGCCCCTCGGCCACATAAAGCGCATCTTGGCCCAGACGACTATCGCACAAAATGCCGTAACCGGGCTGGCCATTCGCTGTTGCCAGCGCCGCCTGCAAACACAGTTGTTTGAAATCTCCGATACGCTGATGCGTCACACCGGCGGCATCTGCCATTTCTTCCAGCTGAACGCGGTGATCAAAGGCAAACACCCGCATTGAGGACCAGTCGCCCTTGCGGTTTGTCGCCCAATGGATTTGCTCTAACTCGCGGTCTTTGCGCAATGCCGGRTTYTTGACCCCGCGCTTGAGGAAAAATTGCAACTCCTGCCAGCTTGGATAGGCYGGCGCGCAGCCATGGCGCGACACGGCAAAGGCACCGCAGGCATTGGCATAGGTYAGCGCTTGYTGCCAATCCTCGCCATCCAGCCATCCCTTAAGCAAGCCGGACATAAAACCATCGCCAGCGCCCAGCACATTAAACACTTCAATGGGAAAGCCCGGCCCGCTTTCGCCATCATCCAGRCTTTTRGGAATGTCRCCGGTAAAGGCWGCAGCGCCCATGGGGCCGCGTTTACAWATCAATGTGGCRCTTGATACGGCGCGCACCCGGCGCAGCGCTTCCATCGTGTCTGTTGTGCCACCAGCGATATGRAATTCTTCTTCGGTGCCAACAATCAGATCAAACAGATGCAGCRTTGAGAGCAGCTTTTTAGTGACGTCTTCCGATTCGATAAACCGGCTTTCACCATCGCCGTGGCCTGCAAGGCCCCAAAGGTTTGGACGGTAATCAATATCCAGMGCSGTTTGTGCGCCGGTTTCGCGYGCCAGTTTCAGYGCTTTAAGAACMGCKGCTTCWGTCTGCGGGTTGGAAAGGTGTGTGCCGGTGACAACAACGGCGCGCGCACTGGCGATAAAGTCGCGGTCTATATCGTCTTCGCACAACGCCATATCGGCACAGTTTTCGCGGTAAAAGATCAGCGGAAATTGCTCTTGATCGCGAATGCCCAGCAGCACCAGTGCGGTTAGGCGCTCCGGATCGGTCTTGACGCAGGTTACATCAACGCCCTCGCGTGCCAACTCCTCGCGGATAAAACGGCCCATATGCTCATCACCCACGCGGGTAATCAGCGCAGATTTTAGGCCAAGCCGCGCGGTGCCTGCCGCCATATTGGTTGGCGAGCCGCCAATATACTTGTCAAAGCTCCCCATATCCTCAAGCCGACCGCCAACTTGCGTGCCATAAAGGTCAACGGAGGAGCGGCCAATGGTAATCAGATCAAGCGGCTTGGTCATAAATGCGGCCTTTAGTATGTGGTGCGGCCACCGGAAAGATCGAAAACAGATGCGGTTGTAAAGCTGTTATCCTTGGAAACCAGCCAAGCGACCATGGCAGCGGCTTCATCCACTTCCAGAAAACGCCCACGCGGAATACGCACCAGCATATATTCGATGAATTCGTCGGTTAGCGTATCGAGAATGCGGGTCTTGGCGGTTGCCGGTGTGATCGCATTGACAGCGATGTCGAATTTCGCCAGTTCCTTGCCAAGAGATTTGGTCAGGCCGATAACTCCGGCCTTGGCCGCAGAATAAGCGGAAAGGTTAGGGTTGCCCTCTTTGCCCGCAACAGAGGAGATATTGACGATACGGCCATAATTGCGCTCCTTCATGGAAGGAATCACCACTTTATTGACGTAGAAGGTGCCGTTGAGGTTAATCTCAATCACGCGGCGCCATTCTTCCGGATCATAATCTTCCAGCGATGCATTGACGCCAGCGATGCCGGCAGAGTTGACCAGAATCGAAACCGGCCCTGTTTCTTTCTCAACATCGGCATGTGCCGCAACCAGCGCATCAAGATTGGTAATATCAACATTCTTCATCGTCGCAGATGCACCCAGCGCATCCACTGCTTTGGTCAGCATCACCTCGTCCATATCCCACAAACAAACCTTGGCACCCGAATCGATCAACCGTTTGGCAATGGCAAAGCCCAGGCCCTGCGCGCCACCGGTTACAACTGCAACTTGCGCATTGAGGTCTATCTTGTTCATATGTGAACCTTTTCAAATTTAGATTTCAGGCAGGACACTGGCTTTGAATTCAAGCAAAGCAAAGGCGGCCGCACTATATTTAGGGCGCTGGTGTTTATCCTGACAGTAGAATTCAGATTTGTCATGGGTAATATGGAATTGTGGGCGCTGAAAAAGCAAAAGGCCTGATGCATATGCATCAGGCCTTTTTGAAAACAAATTGGTGAGCCCTCACGGGTTCGAACCGTGGACCTACTGATTAAAAGTCAGTTGCTCTACCGACTGAGCTAAGGGCTCCCGATTTGTTGGCGGAACATAGGCATGCCCGTGTGCTGGGTCAACATCATTTTTCCATCAAATGACGATTTATTTAGCGCATCTGTTCCGTAAAATTACATATACAGCTCAACCCGTTAAAAAGCCTTGAACGTTGGAATGGTGCAGGTGTCCTTAATACCGGAAAATTGTTGTATCTGATCCGTCACAAAATGCCCTACATCACCCTCGTCACCGACATAAATCTTGACCAAAAGATCGTACTCACCAGCGGTGGAATAGATCTCTGATGCAATCTCTGCATCGGCGATTTGCCCCGCAACTTCGTATGCTTTGCCAAGATGACATTTGATTTGAACAAAAACCGTCTGCATGATCGCCTCACCGTGATAGAATGTAACAAAATTCATAAGGGATTATCACGGACATGGAAAGCGGCTTGGAGCTGGAATCAGAATACGACAATCGGGCACGGGTGCCTGAGCATCTGGATATTATTGCTGGCTGGCAGCGCGATTCGACGCAATATCGCGGTATTGCCAAGATGGAAACCAAAACCTACGGCCCCGCCCCGCGCAACGATTATGATTTTTTTCATTCCGCTGATTCTTCAGCTGTCGAAAAACCGTTGATCGTGTTCATCCACGGCGGCTACTGGCGCAGCTTGAGCAAAGATTTGTTCAGCCACATGGCGTCCGGGCTAAATAAGGTCGGGTATGATGTCGTGATGCCCAATTATACCCTGTGCCCAGAAACTGACATTGCGGGCATCTGCAAGGAAATGGAGCTGTTTAGCCAGCACCTGACAAAAACCTATAAGCGGCCTTTGCTGATAACCGGCCATTCCGCCGGTGGTCATCTGGCTGCATGGCTATGCCAAAAAGATACGCTGGCGCGTACCGGCTCCGATGTTATTGGCGGGTTCGGCATATCTGGCATTTATGATTTGAAACCAATGCTGCAAACATCGATGAACAAGGATTTCAAACTCGACATTGAAAGCGCAGCAGCCTCCAGCCCATTTTTGGAAGAGCCGCAAAAAGACATCATTTTCGATGCATGGGTTGGCGGCAATGAAAGCGGCGAGTTTACCCGCCAGAGCGAAATGTTTGCCGCCAGCTGGCACACACAGGGTGCTTCAACCACTTTTATTGAAATTGCCAGCGCCAATCATTTTACCGCTATTGAGCCGCTAACCAATGCCGATAGCCTGATGGTCAAACGTATTGTGGGCCTGGCAAGCTAAGCAATTTACTGGTCAGCGGCCTAGTTGCTGACCAGACCTGGTCCCAGAGCGCCTTGGGTTATCATATACAACACCAAAGTAACTGTGATCACAGAAACACCCGTGCCGATGAGAATCGCGCTGGAAGCCCGCTCGACATAGACATCATATTGTTGCGCGATGATAAAAATGGTTGCTGCGGGCGGCAGGCAAGCCATCAAAACACCCGTCGCGACCCAAACTGGATCAAAATCACCAACCACACTTAACATCACATAAGCGATGAGCGGATGGGCTATGAGTTTGACAGCCAGCAAACCTGGCATCTCAATTGGAAAACGTTTCATCGGGCGCAATGCAACCGTCACGCCCATGGCAAACAACGCCGATGGCGCAGCGGCTGAGCGCAAGAAGGTGAGAATTGTATCAATCGCCTGCGGCATCTCAACCTGAAAGAAAGCCCCGGCAACACCAGCAATGGTGGCGATAATAAACGGGTGCAAAAACACCTTTTTGAGCACCTGAACCGCAAGCTGGCCCAAAGGCAAACGCTCCGTACCGGCAAAAGACATCAACAACGGTGCCAGCGTAAAGACCAATGCAATATCAAAGCAGAAGATGAGCGCAGCGGGAGCTGCCGCAGCGGGGCCAAGCACGGCCAGTGTCAGGCCAGGGCCCATATAACCCACATTGGCGTAACCGCCGATCATGCCCTGAATGGTAGCCACAGCAACATTGCCGCGCGTRACRACAATGCCAATGCAAAACGCCARCGCAAAGGCTGTGTAGGTGGAAAAGCTGGTGGAAAGAACAAAGGCCCAGTTCGCCAATTCCTCAATCGGGGTTTTGGAAATGAGCTGGAAAAACAGCGCGGGCAGCGCGAAATARATGATGAAGATATTCAACCATGCCAAYCCCTCAACCGGGACTTTGAAAAAYTTTCCTRCAAAAAAGCCRAGAAATATAAGWCCRAAAAACGGAAATGCGAGCGTGGCGACATGCAGCATGGTAGTATTGGTTCCGAACAGGCACCGGRATGCGAKAAGATTGGGATGCGATAAGATTATCTCCTTTGTTTTTCGCAAAGGAGTCATTGCCTTGTAATCCAAATTTCAGCTATTGCGTAGCGACTTTAACACTGCAGTGGAATTTTTGTGGCCAAACAGCGTTCTATTACCTTTCAGCAYCGCCTGGAATATGTTGGTTTTCGRTGTGTATCAGGTGTGCTCARTGCCATGCCRYTSGATATGGCATCGGCCCTTATGGGCAAGGTGTGGCAGGTTCTGGCYCCGCTCAACCAACGCCACCAAAAAGTTATTCGCAATCTGACAGAGGCTTTYCCMGAYAAAGACGAGCGCTGGATCAAACAYACCACGACGCGKCACTGGAACAATTTGGGCCGGACATTTGCCGAAGGGCTTTGCGTTCAAAAGCTGGACCGGCAGCCCGAGCGCGCCGTGCTCACATCATCGGCGYTGGTCAAAGAGCTTTCCAATTCAGAAAAAGGTGCGGTGTTTGTATCGCTGCATATGGGTAATTGGGAAGTGCTGGCCATTCCGGCAAAACTCAATGGTTTGGCGATGGCGGGCATTTATCAACGCGCCAGTAATCCGCTGGTAGATGCTTTTATCAAAAAGGCGCGTGCGCCGCTTTATCCCGGCGGTTTGCACGCAAAAAGCCGGGATACCGTCAATCTGACGATGGATTGGATACGCCAAGGCAATATTGTTTGCATGATGGGCGATTTGAGAAAGTATCAGGGTGTTGATGTGCCRTTTTTTGGCAAACCTGCGCCATCTAACCCCTACCCTGCACTTCTGGCGCAAAAACTATCGGTGCCGTTGATTGCAGCCCGGAGCAAACGCACCAGCGGGGCGCATTTCGATATTGAGATTTTGGAAATTGAGCAGTCAGGTCATTCTGAACTGGACATAAGGATTGCTGAAACCACAGCAAACCTGCATGCCCAGTTCGAAGAATGGATCAAAGCGGCCCCAGAACAATGGATGTGGGGCCACCGACGTCGTTGATTATACGGCTGGTCTTAAGTACGCGGTCCGCGCTTTTTGCCACCACTTGGTTTTCCGCCAGACTTACCACCGGGCTTTCCGCCAAATGATTTTCCGCCGGAAGGTTTTCCACCAATAGGCTTACCGCGACCCTTGGCAAAACTGGGTTTGCCACCGGGTCCATCTTTTCCGCCAGCGCCGCCTTTGAATTTCGGCCGACCAGCATAATCTGGTTTTGAGTCTGACTTAGAATCTCCCCGGGAGTCTGAACGCGAATCAGAATACTTATCACCAGACCGGCTTGTTGAATCGCCCTGGCGCGCTCTGTCTTTGGCGCTAAACGGTTTTTTGCCACCTGACTTGTCGCCGTGGAATTTATCACGGCTAGGTTTACCGCGGCTTGGGCGTCCGCCCGGCTCGCTAATAAACGCTGGTGCACCCTGAAGACGAACAACTTTGATGCCGTCTTCCAGTGAGGCATCTGGGCCAAGCGCATTGAAGAAACCATCTGCACTTGCAGCGGTCAGTTGCACATAGGTCTCTTCGTCTTTGATCTTGATGGCACCAATTTCTTTGTTGGTGATGTTGCCAGCTTCGCAAAGGCGCGGAATGAGCCAGCGCGGCTCGGCGTTCTGCTTGTAACCAACGGCCAGAGACACCCAAATACTTTCGGGGAACTCTTTGCGCGGTGCAGGCTTTTTAACATCGCCAACGGCAACGCCTTGCAATTCTTCTGGGGCGCTCTGCCCGGCGCGGGACAAACGAACAAAAGCAACAGCAGCTTGTTCAGCGCCGTGCTCAGCTATGATTTTGTCAACCAAAGCTTGCTCATTACCCGTTACCAGTTCTGTCAAAGCAGCATGCGACATCAAACGCTCTTCATCGCGTGCATTGATATCAGAGGCAGATGGTGCTGAGGCCCATTCGGCATTAATACGTGCGCCACCGAGCAAACGCTCAGCCTTCTTGCGGCGGTTTTGCGGAACAATCAAAACGCTGACGCCTTTGCGCCCCGCGCGCCCCGTACGGCCACTACGGTGCAACAATGCCTCAGAATTATTTGGCAGGTCTGCATGAATAACCAAACCAAGGTTTGGCAAATCCAGACCACGGGCAGCAACATCGGTCGCAATACAAACACGGGCGCGGC
>NVXB01000132.1 GCA_002746425.1 Hyphomicrobiales bacterium
CAGCAATGCCCAAAATATCGGCAACAATATCGGTGGCCAAACAGGCAGTGATTTGATGTTCCGCAGTATTCCAGGGGACTTTTTGTAACAGCCAAGCACCTGGTGCTAATTTTTCAAAAGTGACATCCACAATTTCAGGAACCGCATCCATATTGATGATCCGTTCCTCGAAACAAAATGGACGGCCATTAGCACAGTGAAGGCACGTCAGCTCGCGGATTTTGTCTGACTTCATTCCATTGAAGTGTTTTACATCATTGGGTGTAGGCTCGCGGACCTCATCGCTCAAAAGCCGATAAGAATATTCCTTGCCGGCATCTTCCACTTCTTTCTCAATATTGGTGATCTCAAGGGCTGCTGAAAGAGACTTTGGTGCTTTGACACGCGTGCCGCCCTTACGAGTTCTTACCAGCAAACCCGCGCGCGTAAGCTGCGTCAAAGCCTTGTTTACGGTCATTCTTGAACAACCATATTCTTCCGCCATTGCCGTTTCATTTGGAATGCGAAACCCCGGTTGCCATTTACCAGAAACAATATTCTCCTGAACTTCATTGAGAATACGGTGGTGTAGCGATACCGGTTCGGAGCTTTTCAATGTGGGTTTGTTTTTAATGTTAGCTTCCATTTTTTAAATATATACATATTTTCGATTTGAGAAAGTTTGAGTGAAAATATGTCTCTTGCGGCAGCTGAGCCTTTGATYAAWCASNTTKTTCGCCGCGATACAATTCCAGCCATGTTTTAGTRGAGCGAAAATGGTGATGCTAGGGTAGGTTGAAACTTACTTGCTTTGAGCAAACTTCACCTTATGCGTTTAGACGCTGTGTAAGGTCGAGCATTGTCTTACGATAATTTTGCACCACGTCGTCACGCGCAATGTGTCGTCCTGATTGAACCATATGTCTGCCAGCAGACCAAAGATCAGTCACAACTGTATCGTCTGCGGCAAAACATAACCCATCAAACAATTGGTCCTGAGAAAGGCCGCATAATTGCTGGTGATTGCTGTTAATGGCGACGAGGTCACCCAGATTGCCCACATCAATTAGCCCCGACTTTCGCCCCAGCGCCTGTGCGCCGCCTGCGGCAGCTCCAAGGTATAGCGTTTTTCCAACTGAACCTGATCCATTRACCATTACATTGCGTGTGCGGTCGCGTAGGCGTTGAGAGTATTCGAGAGTTCTAAGCTCTTCGGTCAGCGATATGTGCACATTGGAGTCGGAGCCAAGGCCAAACATGCCATCTGCATTGAGGTATTCAGGGCCATTAAAGGGACCGTCACCCAAATTGGCTTCCGTGATAGGGCATAGGCCAACAACTGCGCCGGATTTTGCGAGTGCCCTCGTTTCTGCATTGGTCATGTGAGTAGCATGGATCATGCACCAGTTTGGCCCAACGTCCTGAGCATCAAGAAGCCACTCCACCGGCCGTGCACCAAGCCARCTTGAGATATCTTCCACTTCCTTGGGCTGCTCAGAAATGTGCATATGAATCGGGCCAGCCCCGTGCTGCGACACAATTATGGATAAATCGTCTGGTRTGGTNNCACGAAGGGAATGAGGCGCGATGCCAATCCTTGTATCGTGGCTCATATTGGCGAGGGCAGACYTAGCTGWRCCAACYAGCTCGGARTACTCATCCACCGTATGCCCGAARCGCAGCTGGCCACCCTGGAGAGSGGCTTTATTGGCRCCTCCRTAGGAATAGAGTACCGGCAGGTGCGTTAAGCCAATGCCTGTCTGTGCAGCAGCGCACATTATTCTTTGGGTCARTTCCGYTGGATCATCATAGCGTACACCGCCATTTTGATGGTGAACGTAGTGGAATTCACCAACAGAGGCATATCCSGCTTCTTGCATTTCCATAAAGRCGAGGGCGGCGATGGCCTCAATGTGATCGGGGCTGAGGTGCTCCAAAAACTCATACATAAGGGTGCGCCAGGTCCAAAAATTCTCTTGTCCTGCTGCTCGAAACTCCGTCATGCCTGCCATGGCGCGCTGAAAGCTATGGCTGTGAAGGTTGGCGAGTGCGGGCAATAGCGTATCCACCCGAACATCACCGATTTCAGCTTGGCAATCGCTTTCAATTGCCGTGATGACGCCTTGCTGCATGATCACTCGAACATTGTGATGCCAACCACTTTTGAGCCATGCACGATTTGAGAAAACTGTCATTGCGGCGCCTTTATGTATAGACATAATAATTCTACGGGATTAAGATCGCCTCTAGCAACCACTTTTTTGGGAAGATATGACCAAAACAGCTTTTGTTCTAAACGGTCGCTCGATYGCSACYATGAATCYWGWCAGTTCGAAACCCTATGGCATYGTAACTGATGGCTCTATYGTGGTTGAARATGGGCTTGTTGCCTGGGTTGGGCAAACAGTGTCTCTTCCCTCAAAATACCAAACCCTACCTAAGCACGAGTTGGATGATAAACTCATCACCCCCGGCCTAATAGACTGCCACACACACATTGTAGCAGGTGGARATCGTGCCCGCGAATTCGAAATGCGTCTGGAAGGCGCGTCCTATGAGGCTATCGCACGGGCAGGTGGCGGTATCATCTCAACGGTYAAAGCAACCAGAGAAGCCAGCGAAGACGCATTGCTCAAAGATGCGCTAACCCGCGTCGATGMGATGATTTCCGAAGGTGTGTRTCTRATTGAAATTAAGTCTGGCTATGGGCTTGATCAGGAAACCGAACTGAAAATGCTGCGTGTGGCAAGAAGGATTGATAGCCTTAGGCCCGTTCGAGTGCAGRCATCTTTCCTAGGCGCYCATGCCGTTCCTGCTGAATATAGTGATCGATCAGACAACTATATCGATGAGGTTTGCATACCGGTGTTGCGTGCAGCCCACGCAGAGAAACTAGTCGATTGTGTTGATGGGTTTTGTGAGGGGATTGCTTTTTCACCTGATCAGATTGAGCGGGTTTTTATTGTCGCGAAAGAACTTGGTCTGCCGATTAAATTACACGCAGAACAATTGTCCAATTTAGGCGGTGCCAAAYTAGCAGCTTCCTATGGTGCGCTATCGGTTGATCACATCGAATATCTCGATGAAGATGGAGTCATAGCCTTGGCGCACGCTGGAACCACGGCTGTTATTCTGCCTGGTGCCTACTACACATTGCGCGAAACTCAGCAGCCACCAATTGAGCTGTTGCGCAGATACAAAATTCCCATGGCTGTGGCSACAGACTGCAATCCAGGMTCATCGCCGATCTCATCCRTGTTGTTGGCAATGAATATGGCATGCACWCTGTTTCAGRTGACACCTGAAGAGAGTTTAGCTGGTGCMACCCGAAACGCAGCACTGGCGCTTGGCCTTAGCGATGCAGGAACAATTGAGGTCGGCAAACGAGCCGACTTTGCAATTTGGGATGTCAAGCATCCCGCYGAGCTATCCTATCGCATTGGTTTCAACTCACTCAGCAARAGAATGTTTGGAGGCTGTTTTGGCTAATTTGAATTTGGTCCCAGGGTGCGTRYCTTTGGAGCAGTTGGCTGATATTTACTGGAATGGCACAACAGTAAYGCTTGATCGTGGATGTCGCGGCGCTGTTGAAAAAGCAGCATCTTGYATCTTGGCAGCCGCCAGTGGAGATGCGCCGGTTTATGGTGTGAATACCGGGTTTGGAAAACTCGCAAACATCAAAATAGAAGCTGCTGATGCCGAGACCTTGCAGCGTAACTTAATTTTGAGCCATTGTTGCGGTGTCGGAGAAACCATTCCTGAAAAAATAGTGAGACTTATGATGTCTCTCAAGCTGCTGTCGTTTGGGCGTGGGGCTTCTGGCGTTCGCTGGGAATTGGTTGAATTGCTGGAAAACATGCTGCAACACGGCGTTATCCCGCTTGTTCCCGCTCAGGGTTCTGTGGGCGCTTCAGGCGATTTAGCGCCCTTGGCACATATGACAGCCGTGGTCATTGGCGAAGGGCAAGCGGAGTTTGATGGCAAAATTCTGTCCGGCAGGGAGGCCATGGAGAAAGCAGGGCTTTCCCCGGTCATACTGGGGCCAAAAGAGGGGCTGGCATTCATCAACGGAACCCAATTCTCAACAGCTTTTGCCTTGGCAGGGTTGTTTGAGGCATGGCGCGCGGCACAAAACTCTCTTGTAACATCGGCAATGTCGACCGATGCAATTATGGGATCAACAGCGCCAACGCAGCCAGAAATCCATACTTTGCGTGGACATAGAGGCCAAATCGACGCGGCAGCTTCTATTCGAAGTCTTCTAAGCGGGTCGGTTATTCGGGCAAGTCATGTTGAGGGCGACACACGAGTGCAGGACCCTTATTGCATTCGCTGCCAGCCACAAGTGACAGGCGCTGCAATGGACGTTTTGAGGCAGGCCGCAGCCACATTGCAGATTGAAGCCAATGCGGCCACCGACAATCCGCTCTATCTATCTGGAGCTGGAATAATCGTTTCTGGTGGTAATTTTCATGCCGAGCCGGTTGGGTTTGCCTCCGATATGATTGCCTTGGCGATTTCGGAAATCGGAGCCATTGCACAACGACGGATCGCGTTGATGGTTGACCCAACGCTGAGCTACGATCTTCCAGCATTTCTAACCCCTAATCCGGGGTTGAATTCTGGATTGATGATTGCAGAAGTAACAACCGCTGCGTTGATGAGCGAAAACAAGCATCTTGCCAACCCTTGCGTGACCGACAGCACACCCACCAGTGCCAATCAGGAAGATCACGTTTCAATGGCCGCTCACGGTGCTCGGCGTTTATTGAGGATGACCGCAAACCTCAACAATATTCTCGGTGTAGAATTACTGTGTGCGGCACAGGGAATTGAATTTAGAGCGCCGCTTGAAACCAGCATACCGCTTCAGCGCTCGCTCTCGCGTCTTCGCGAGGATGTTGAAACCATTGGCGACGATCGCTATCTGGCGCCAGATTTAAAGGCCGCATGTCATCTGATCTCGTCGGCAGCAATCTTGAAATCAGTTCGTCATGATCTTCCGGAGCTAGCAGCATGATGTCTGTAATTGTCGAAGCAGGTGATAGCCCTGTCATATTGGGACAACCACATGGTGGCACATTTGTGCCGCCAGAGCTTTTGCTGCGTCTTAATCAACATGGCAAAGGCCTTGGTGATACTGACTGGCATATCACGCGGCTTTATGATGGGCTGCTTCCTGGTGCCACTACGGTTAAGGCAGAATTTCATCGCTATGTTATTGATGCAAATCGTGACCCTGGCGGAAATTCTCTTTATCCCGGCCAAAACACAACGTCATTATGTCCAACCACAGATTTTGATGGGGAAGCTATTTGGATCGATGGGCAACAGCCCTCAGGCGATGAGATAGAAGAGCGAAGACAGAAATACCATGCTCCGTATCATGAAGCGCTTGCTACGGAGATTGAGCGCGTCAAAGCAATTCACGGTTATGCCATCCTCTATGATTGCCATTCAATACGTTCAAATATTCCATTTCTTTTTGAAAACACATTACCTGTTTTCAACATAGGCACCAATGACGGGAAGACCTGCAGCGGTGAAATCGAAAAGACCGTCATCGACGTATGTGCAAACGCTATTGGCCTGAAACATGTCGTCAATGGTCGGTTTAAGGGCGGTTGGACAACCCGGCACTATGGTCAACCTGAGCAGAGCGTTCACGCTATCCAAATGGAATTGGCGCAACGAGCCTACATGGATGAACAAACCCCATGGGGCTACCGCGCCGATCTTGCAGAAAATTTGCGCCCGCATTTATCGGACATGTTGAGCAGGCTAAGCGCTCTAAAACTGTAGCGGATACCTGAAACCAAGGAACTTACGAGATGGATAATCCTCGCAAAAATAGCCGTGATGTTTACCCGCCAACCGGCTCGGTTCTAACCGCGAAGAGCTGGTTAACCGAGGCTCCGATGCGCATGTTGATGAATAATCTGCATCCTGATGTCGCTGAAAACCCTCATGAACTGGTTGTGTATGGCGGTATTGGTCGTGCGGCTCGTACCTGGCAGGATTTCGACAAGATCGTTGCAAGTCTGAAAGAACTCGAGGATGATGAAACTTTGTTGGTTCAATCCGGCAAGCCCGTTGGCGTTTTTAGAACGCACAAGGATGCACCGCGTGTTTTGATCGCTAATTCTAACCTCGTTCCCCATTGGGCAACATGGGATCATT
>NVXB01000133.1 GCA_002746425.1 Hyphomicrobiales bacterium
GCCGCCGCGCCCTGCTTCATCAGAAACAACGGTGGCATCCAGTGCTGGGCCAATGGGTTGCCAATCGCCGCCATTTTGCCGCCAGAAAAACTGCAANTCCGAGTAATCAACTTCCACYCGCAAATCCACAGGRCCATCGGCYAGCGCAACCGGTGYATCAAGRTGCTGGGTCATGCGGGCATCKGGCCAATCAGCCARRCACGACATCATCACMARGCAGCGGCCAATATCGGGGTCATGGCTSACCGATAAAAARTGAAAYTTGCTGCGGCTATAATAACTCGTYAGCCCRGCGTTTTGYTGRTAGCTGACMGGGTTRAAWTCAACGGTGGTYTCGGCCTGATAGACAAAATGTTCCTGGCGGCGCGCCACYAGTGCCTGCTCAAAAWAGCTGCCKATGCTTTCRCGGCCAAACARGCGCAGCGCGCTGCCGGTCAGCTGGAAAATACGGTCGGTATCCGGCGTGCGCAGCCATTGAAAATCCATTGGYAATTTGGTGCCATTAAACGCATGCACACTTGGMGTGRCYTCMWTGCGCACAACGCTTTCATCRGGCGCTGGAACATCCACCGGRGCCAACAAGCTGCCATCTTCCAGATAMAGCCAGTCATCATCGCGCCAAACACATTTGGCAATGCCAGTTTCACGGCCCAAAGGCGAGTAACGCCCCTCGCCAAAGAAATCAGGGATTGGGCGGCCGCACAAATAGGTGTGGTAGACATCACCGTCCGGCGTTTCCACCATCTGGCCATGGCCGGTGCGTTGCAGCGGATGCTCTGGATTGTCCTTCGCCGTCATCAAAAATGTGTTGGGATGCATCTCATAAGGGCCAGCAATATTGGTCGAGCGGCCCATRGTGACRGCATGATTATAAACCGTGCCGCCTTCAGCAACGGTGATGTAATAATATTTGCCGCGCTTGAACAAATGGGAGCCTTCGGTGAGGCCCAGCGGCGATCCATGAAAAATCACCTTAATGGGGCCAAACAGCTCGCCTTTGTCAGCGTCATATTCCTGCAGGACGATGCCATCAAAAGATGTGTTGGCAGGGTTGCCACCCGTGCCAGGACCACGATGGTTCCAGCGCAAATTGACAAACCATTTGCGCCCGTCATCATCATGAAACAGCGATGGGTCAAARCCGGATGARTTGACGAAATACGGATCGGACCAGTCGCCATCAATTGTGTCGCAGGTCACGATGTAATTATGGGTGTCTTTGAAATTGCCGTCATAGCGTTTGACGTCGGTATAAACGAGCCAGAACTTGCCATCGGCATAGCTTAAGCACGGTGCCCAAATGCCGCAACTATCTGGGTTGCCGCGCATGTCCAACTGGCTCTCGCGCATAAGGGGGCGGGACACCAGCGTCCAATTCACCAAATCTTTCGAGTGGTGAATTTGAACGCCGGGATACCATTCAAATGTGGAGGTGGCGATGTAGTAATCGCCACCCACSCGGCAGATAGATGGATCCGGGTTGAAACCCGGTAGAATTGGGTTCCGGATCATATCAATCAGTCCGCTGTTTCTGAGGAACGTGCCCAAAGGTTGATCGCTTCTTCATCGGCATAACGATCAATTTCTTTCAGCTCATCCGCTATGAACTCAAGATTATCAACAGCGCCAACGCAATCGATAACTTGTGAAGGCCGCGATGCACCGATCAGTGCAGTAGTGATACCGCCATCACGCAGCACCCAAGCCAGCGCCATCTGCGCAAGGGTCTGACCACGGCCACTGGCAATGTCATTGAGCTTTTTGATGTTCTCAATGGCACGGTCCGACAACATGGCAGGATTAAGAGATTTATCCTGCGTGGCACGGCTGTCAGTTGGAATACCTTTGAGATATTTATTGGTCAGCATGCCCTGCGCCAGCGGCGTAAAGGCGATGGAGCCAATACCCAGCTCTTTCAACGTGTCTTTCAGACCATCACGCTCGACCCAACGGTTGAGCATGTTGTAAGATGGCTGATGAATGACACAAGGCGTGCCAAGTTCATTCAAAATAGCCACAGCCTGACGGGTACGCTCGCTGTTATACGATGAAATACCGACATAAAGCGCACGGCCAGAACGCACGATGTGATCCAGCGCGCCCATTGTTTCTTCCAAAGGCGTATCGGGGTCGAAACGATGCGAATAGAAGATATCAACATAGTCGACACCCATCCGTTTCAGCGATTGATCGCAAGACGCAATAAGATATTTGCGGCTGCCCCATTCGCCATACGGCCCAGGCCACATGCCATAACCGGCTTTGGACGAAATGATCATTTCATCGCGGTAGCCACGGAAGTCAGTTTTCAGCAAATCGCCAAAAGCTTCCTCAGCACTGCCGGGAGGCGGGCCATAATTATTGGCAAGATCGAAATGAGTGATGCCATTGTCAAAAGCCGTCTGGCAGATGGCACGCTTGGTGTCATGCGGGGTGTCATAGCCAAAATTGTGCCACAGACCGAGTGAGATCGCGGGCAATTTAAGGCCGGTTTTGCCACAATGGCGATATTTCATCCGCTCATAGCGGTTTTCTGCAGGTGTATAAGTCATAGAATACTCCTAAAAGTTTACTTCAAAAGTGCGCTTGCATCAGCAGGAGAGAGTGGCGCAGGACGCTCACAACTTGTTGAGAGGGTCACAAACTCACCTAGGTCACCAGATTTTAAAATCGAGGTCATAACGTCAACACAGTGAATGGCAAGCTCCAAAGAACAGCGATGTTGGCGGCCCGAGGAAATAGCATCGGCCATATCAGCAAGACCGGCGCAGCGGTAATTAGCCACCATGCCATTTTTATGATCCTGATTGGGAACWCCAAAAGGRTGCTCACGTTCAGCAATRGTTGAGACCTCGCCATCACGGCCAACAATTTCCACGTCRCCGCCGAAGAAGTTGGGATCTGGCACATAGAGCGAGCCRTCAATRCCATAAAGCTCCATGGGTTTATGGCGATGTCCCCACACATCCCAGCTTGCGCCGAGCGTGATGGTGGCACCATTGGCAAATTCCAGCAGGGCATGAATGTTGGTTGGCGTTTTGACCGGAATTTCCTCACCCTTGCGGGCTTCAGACTGRATRGTCCGGGTTGGYGTTGCAGCTGTCGCCAGWGCRCCAACGCGTTTRACCGGGCCAAGCAACTGCAAAAGATTGGTGATRTAATACACACCAACATCAAGCACAGGACCCGCWCCAGGCAGGAAGAAGAAATCCGGGTTTGGATGCCAGGCTTCCATGCCRTGGCTCATCACATGGCAWGTGCCGCCGATRACATCGCCAATTTGGCCTTCATCCAGCGCCGCACGGGCCAATTGATGTGATCCGCCCAGGAAWGTATCGGGGGCMGAACYAACACGCAGGCCTTTTTCTTGGGAAAGCTTGCGCAGTGCCTCGCCCTGTYCAAGGGTCAGCACCAAWGGTTTTTCYGAATAGGCGTGCTTGCCWGCTTTCAAAATAGCGGTRGTGACCGCGTAATGCGCRTCGGGAATGGTGAGATTGACAAYAATATCAATATCATCACGCGCCAATAGGCCTTTAACGCTTTCCGCATCAACGCCGAATTCAGCTGCACGCGCTTTGGCCGCTTCTTCGCTTATATCCGCAACAGCTTTCATTTCCAGACCCTTAAACAAAGGGCCAAGCCGCAAATAGGCTGCGGAAATGTTACCGCAACCGATAATTCCAACACCAAGTGTGGTCATAATAGTCGTTCCTATAGTTTACGCGACGAGGCCATTGGCAGCTGCAATTGAGCGCCGGGCAAATCGTTCGTGATCGTTTGGATTGTCATGTTCCATGACAAAATATTTGGAATTGGTTTTCGCCAAAGCCTGCATGATGCCTTTCCAGTCCATGGTGCCTTCGCCCAGATCTGCCCAGCCATCTTCATCTTCACACTGGCCTGCAGGCGCAATGTCTTTCAGATGAGCCGCAACGATACGATCTGAATATTTTTCAATCCATTTCACTGGATCCTGATTGCCCTTAACGGCCCAGGCCACATCGAATTCCAGCAGTAATTTATCGCCAGCACCAAAGATCAAATCCAAAGGCATGTCGCCTTCAGCGGTTTCCACAAATTCAAAAGCGTGGTTGTGCCAGCCAAATTTGATGCCTTCTTTGGCATAGGTTTCGCCAGCTTCTGCCAGTTTCTCGCCCAAGGCGCGCCAGCCAGCAGAATCCTGCGTGCGTTCGCTTTCAGGGATCGCTGGAACGAACACGGCTTCAATGTTCAACTCGCTGGCGATTTTCAGCACACGGTCGGTTTCGCCGGTTACCATGTCCAGACCAAAGTGGCCGGTTGCCATATGAAGATTGTTTTTCTTCAGATCGGCTTTCAGCGTGTCGATATCATCCAGATTGGAATACAGGCCACCATAGCCTTCAACCTGTGCGTATCCAAGGCGGCCAAGCATGGCCAATGTGTCGCTGAGCGGCGGAAAGTTGCGTGAGCTATAAAGCTGATAGGAAAATTTCGTCATAATGCCCTCTGTCAGGTTATTTTGCCGGCGCTGATGCACCAGCCGGTATTTTTGATTCAAGTCTTAGTGGTCGCTAGAATTATGCGGCCTCAAAATCATGCGGCTAACGTGCCGTTATGCACATTGTCTTGTTAGCCATAGGTTGCGCTGTGCAGGTCCCGAGTGATGAACTGAACGTCCGCATCGGGGTCTTTAGGTTGGAATGTGATGGTTCTCGAAACGCCAGGGAGGAGGAAGAATCCATTGTCCGAGAAACGGCCCGGTTGGTCCGCCTCTATGGAGACAAATAGAGCAAGATTTTCCACGTCAAGGGTTAGAATATGCTCTTGCCCCTTCTCGCTCGATTGCATCTGAGACAGTTTGAGTCCCGACGGCAATAAATCATAGGTTTTATAAGGGCCTGGCGCATGATGTTCTTCACCCTTATGCCCATTACTATCCTGCCACGAGAAGACAATTATCTCGTTTTTAGCCAAAGTATTAACGTTCACACCGAGCATATCCACGGCAGAATCCAGGCCGATTTCAGCGTTGGCTTTTTGCAGATTGCGCACCGTGCCATCCATGGCCACCGCATCAACCACCAAATCCAGTTTTACCGGCTCTCTGGTGTCGTTAATGGCGATAAAACGAAACGCATCATCCTTGGGAACAATCGACACTGTAACCGGCGCAAAAAAGTGCCGTGCGGYGTGRTGCAGAATTTTCCAGCCGCCGCCATAATCAAGGCTCGACCAGCTKGCCACSGGCCAGGTATCGTTGAGCTGCCAATACAGCGTGCCCATGCAATGCGGYTTTAARCTGCGCCAATRGCTAACGGCGGTTTTAATCGCCAAAGCCTGTTGCACYTGMGACAARTAAACAAAATTYTCAAAGCCGACAGGAAAGCGGAAATAGCGGAACATGGTTTCGGCAATGCGCGCATTGCCGCCCTTGTTCTTCTGATGGCTTTCCAGCACCGGTGCCGCAATGTTAAAATCTTCTGGCCCAGCAAATTGCCGCACCACATCCATYGATGGATAGGATTGAAAACCAAATTCAGAGCAAAAGCGCGGTGACACATCGCGGTAGTGATCAAAATCACGACCYTCATGCCACACCGACCAAAAATGCATGTCGCCAGAGCTGTCATCGTGCCAGGCATCGCCAAAACTCATCGGCCCGGGTGATGGGCTGGAGGGCCACCAATTGACACATGGATGATTATCTTTGAGAGCCTTTTCAATGGTCCGGTTCAACCGGTCATAGGCCACCAGATAGCGATCRCGATTATCGATGCTTTCCTTRAACCAGCCCAGCGCGCCGATCAGCTCATTATCACCGCACCAAACMGCRATRCAGGCATGATGGCCGATCCGGTCAACATTCTCSCGAACTTCGGCRTCCACTTCGGCCAAAAAGTCCTCGGTGGCGGGATAAAGATTGCAGGCAAACATAAAGTCCTGCCAGACCAACAAGCCCAACTCATCGCAGGCATCGTAAAAGCTATCGGGCTCGTAGCGCCCGCCGCCCCATACCCGCAGCATGTTCATATTGGCATCAACA
>NVXB01000027.1 GCA_002746425.1 Hyphomicrobiales bacterium
AGCCTTTGAAAAGCGTGGTGTCGTTCATGAACACGGGCGCGCATCCGGATGACGAAACCACCAGCATGCTGGCCGCCATGGGGCTGCGAGATGGCATTTCGCTGTCCTTTGCTTGTGCTAATCGCGGCGAAGGTGGGCAAAACACCATTGGCCGTGAAACGATGCAGGATCTTGGCGTGGTGCGCACCGCAGAAATGGAACGTGCCTGCGATATCCTCAATATGCGGATGTATTGGCTCTCTGAATTTCCTGAAGACACCATTTTTGATTTTGGCTTTTCCAAAAGCGGCGTGGAAACGCTGGGCCGTTGGGGCCATGAGCGTACATTGTTGCGTTTTGTTGAGATTATCCGCGAAGAACGCCCTGACATTATCTGCCCGACCTTTTTGGATATTCCGGGCCAGCACGGCCATCACCGCGCCATGACGCAGCTGGCCCATGAAGTGATTGATGCAGCGGCAGACCCAAAATTCCCAGGTGTCGAGCTTGCGCCCTGGCAGATCAAAAAGCTCTATCTGCCCGCATGGTCTGGCGCGGGTGATTCCTATGATGATGATTTACCTCCGCCGCCCGCAACCCTAACACTAGATGGCAATGGCGAGGAGCAGGCAACGGGTTGGAGTTGGGCACAGATCGCCGAGCATTCGCATGGCTGCCACAAAAGCCAGGGCATGGGCCGCTGGGTGCCAAGCGGCACAGAAAATGTGTGGCAGTTGCATCTGGCGCGTTCATTGGTCGATGGGCCAGATACAGAGTTGCAAAGCGGCCTGCCCGCCAATTTGCGTGAACTCGCCGCCTTTGCCGGTGCGCCCAATCTCGCAGACATCCTGTCGGATGCGCAATCTGCGTGTGACGAGGCAATAGCTGCTTGGCCAAACTATGATGCCGTCACAAAGCATGCCTGCCGAGCGCTCGAGCTGATCCGCCATGCAGGTAATGATTGCCCCGATTCTGCACGCGTTGAAATTGAGCATCGCCTACATCTTAAAGAGCTTCAGCTTTCGCAGATCATTCGGCTGGCTGTTGGTGTTGATGTCCGCGCCCGTCTGGATGAAGATATTTTGCGCCCCGGCTCAAAAACGCGTTTGTATATCGAGACCAATGCACGGGAACACAGTATCACTCCGCAATTGCCTGACGGCTGGCACATGGATGGCAATATGCTGGAGGTCAGCCAGACACCGGAAAAATACAATGCCTATCCATCGCGTTACATTCCTGGTCGCCCGGATGAGCCAAACCTCAAATTGCGCATTTCAGCCAATGGCGTGGCATCTGAAACCCTGATTGGTTTTGAAACGCCCCCGGTGATTTTGCCTGCCAGCACCGCGATACTTTCCCCAGACCGGGCTGTCATCAACACTCAATTCAAAAATCACAAGATTTCCATCACAGTTCATGATGTTTTTCCAGATCAGGCAAGTGTGAGACTGGATGTGCCCGCCAATTGGAGCGCGCCGGCATCTGACAGTGGTTTTGAATTGAGCATTCCAGACAATGTTTCCGCTGGCGTTCACAATATTGGYGTGAGCGTTAACGGAGAAKCYGCTGACAACATTCATCTATTTGACTATGAYCACATAGATACCCGAATGCGTTCTTTTCCAGCTGCGCTTAAAATCTGCGCTGTTGATGCCAARTTACCAACGGCGCGAATTGGCTATATTGGYGGCGGYAATGACCGSGTCAATTATTGGCTCAAGGCCATGGGGCTTAATGTTCACGATATGCAGCYCGGYGATTTCACCCGCGCAAAACTSCAAGARTTTGACACGATTGTGGTYGGCATTTTTGCCGTTCGCACCCAGCCAGCCTTGCRYGAKGCCCTGCCCCAAATCCACCAATGGATCAATGATGGCGGTCATCTGCTCACGCTGTATCACCGCCCATGGGATGCATGGGAYCCYAAAACYGTGCCACCTAGGCATCTGGAAATCGGCAAGCCATCCCTGCGCTGGCGCGTAACAGATGAAAACGCCGARGTGACTTATCTRGAGCCRGACCAYCCSYTGCTGAACWCGCCCAACAAAATAACGCAGGAAGATTGGGCGGGCTGGCACAAAGAACGCGGCCTGTATTTTGCCAAGAGTTGGGACCCGGCCTATGTGCCACTGCTTTCYATGARCGATCCAGATGAAGARCCGCAYAAGGGCGCGCTWTTRTCRGCCGAAATYGGCAAGGGYCGYCAYACMCACACCTCGCTYATTCTGCACCACCARTTGGAAAAYYTRGTGCCSGGYGCCTTTMGRTTGATGGCKAATTTGGTATCGAATGAGTAATCTGCCCTGTTTATGCTGACATTAATAACAGCAATAAACCGGGATTGCGTTTGCAATGCACGCACATCATCTMAAGCAGATGTTGGAAGACCATGCGCTTTGGCTCAAAAGCCAAGGCGGTGGCCGGGCTGATCTGCGTGATTCAGATTTGCGCGGGTTTGACCTGCCGAATGCCGATATGCGCGAGGTCTTTTTACGCGGTGCTGATCTCAGCGATTCCAATTTGCGTGGGGCCAACTTTGGTGATGCTTATCTAGGTCATGCAAATTTGACTAATTGTGATCTACGAGACGCCAATTTTTGCGAAGCAAATTTGGAAAATGCCATTTTGCGCGAAGCTGATTTAACCAAYGCCAACTTTCAGGAYGCMGAYTTAAGYGATRCCGACCTTCGYCGTGCCAATTTGAGCAATGCAAACCTGACCGGGRCTGAATTCTGGATCGCAAACTTTGGCGGTGCTGATCTTAGCTATTTGCCAATTCCGCTGGTTCAAAACATCCACCAAAAGATTTTCAAAATGGTAGCGCAACCAGGCGCATTRGATATCATCCGTTGGCGTAATGAAGCCAAATGCGGAACCAGCCATGGCCGCGCAGGCTGGGCTATTACATTTGCTGGCGCGGAAGGTGAGAAACTACAGAAACTATATGGCGCAATGCCAACAGCAGCCATGATTTACGCAAAAAGYSCCCCACTACTTGAAAACACACCAAATTGGCTGWTGTCAGAACCTGAAGCTTTTGCCGATATGAAATTGCTGGCCGAGATAGAAGCGGAACAGCAGAGCTAAGCATTCTGTGAGAGCCGCAATTTGCGACCCTCATTAAATGCCAGATAATCAAGCAGCCCAGCGCAGCGCAGCATTTGCAACGCGTGCGCCATAGTAATGCGCTGTTTCCTGATCTGCTTTTGGCGGCCCAACATCTGGTCCCACATCTGAAAGCGACTGCGCCATGGCACCAAGGCTTGCACCCATGCGGTTCATGGCATCTTCAGAGCCGCCAGTTGAGTTATTGCCAGGCGGCAAATCAAGCCCAACCCACACCATCCCGTGCTGGGCGGCAAACACAGACATGGTCTGAATCGTGCCAGTTTTATCGCCGCTCTGGCTAGCAGAATTTGTGAAACCGCCCGCTAACTTGTCTTTCCAGCCCCCTTTCATCCAGATGGCGGAAGACGCATCCATGAATGCCTTGAAGGGCGCTGAAACGGTTCCCATATAAGTGGGCGAGCCGAAAATAATTGCGCCTGCATCCGCCAACAACTCAAGGTTTTCAGTGGCTTCCGTTGCTTCTATCAATAAAGCCTCAACGCCATCTACAGATTTGATGCCCGATAAAACGGCCTCTGCCTGAACTTTTGTGTGGCCATATCCGCTGTGATAAACAACCGCAACCTTGGTTTTATTCGTCATTATTATATCTCCTTTGTTGACATGCACACTGAGATAACTAGTTGCGTACTTTTTAAAAGTAGGTATTTTAAAGTAACCAATAGTATTTTTTGGGTAACCAACCGGAGAACCTAGACTATGAGCCTTTTGGAGACACCAAACTCGTGCCCCATGGATGCGCTATTGCGCATTATTTCCGGGCCTTGGACGACCTACATTCTGTGGCAACTGACCAACCATGATTCTGTTCGCTTTGGCGCGTTGAAGCGCTTGGTGCCTGGCATTTCATCGCGCGTATTGACTGAGCGGCTGCGCAAACTCGAAAGCGCGGGCCTTGTCATCCGGGATTACAAACCCACCATTCCTCCCGAAGTTTCCTATTCGCTCAGTGAGCGTGGGCTGGAACTGCGAGATGTATTGTCTGGTTTAAGCACTCTTTCCATCAAATGGGATTTGGCTGAAGGTTGTAGCAGCGCCCCGGTGACACCTGAAAGTGATGCGGCCTGATGAACGGCATATTTATGGTCTGAGTGTCTTCGTTAATCCAGCATTTCACAAGCAATACCGTCTCGATCATGATCCAATGCATGTGGATCATTAAGGCCAGCATTCTCAAAGAATTCCTGGGCCTCTTCCCAAGATGCAAAATCCTTACAATTTCTGTCTGGCCCAACCCTGCTTTGGCGCTGACCAGACAAGGAATCAGACCTTGCCCTACTCTTTTTTGCACCTGCCTTATGACAATGATAGGGCTTGGAACCAGCATGACACCCACTGGCATTTAGGCCACCTGAATGAGCAATAATTGGGCCTGAATATACTGCCAGTATCAAACCAGCCAAAGTCATACATGCCAAGTATTTCATTGCACCCCTCACAGGAGACAACTTTGCACGTTTTAGTTATTTTTACATAGTTATTACTACTAGTAATTTTAACCTTCTTGATGTTATCGCTTCACCGCGAAAAGTGTTTCGCCCCAAAGACACATAAAACCACGGCGGTGGTAACAGCCAACGTGGCCCAGCCAATCGGCTCATGCAGTAAGATGGTGGCAAGTACCAGGCCAAAGAATGGTTGGAGCAATTGCAACTGTCCAACAGCTGCAATGCCGCCTTGGGCAAGGCCGCGATACCAAAAGACAAAGCCGATCAACATGCTAAACACGGACACGTAGATCAGCCCGATCCACGATGCCTGCCCCACATCAACAAATGTATCGGGCATGGTGTAAATGGCCAGCGGTGCCATGGCCGGCAGGGCTAGAATAAGCGCCCAGGAAATGACCTGCCATCCGCCCAAAATGCGCGATAGTTTTGCACCTTCGGCGTAGCCCAAGCCGCATATGATGATCGCCGCAACCATATAAATATTGCCCAATGGCGAGGTATCCACGCCCTGCGTCATCGCGAATCCGGCGACCAATAAGCTGCCAAGACAGGAAAACACCCAGAAAGGTTTGCGCAATTGCTCGCCTGCCCGCAATACGGCAAAAATCGCGGTAGAAAGTGGCAAAAGGCCAATAAAGACAATGGAATACGAGGCTGTGATGTGTTGGAGCGCAAGCGCTGTGAGCAGCGGAAAGCCAATGACCACACCGAATGTAACGATAATGAGTGGCACTATTTGCTCGCGGTCAGGCCTTTTTTCGCGGTTGATTGTTAACAACACCAAGGCCAAAAGAGCAGCTATTGTTGCGCGCACTGATGTTAGAAATATCGGATCAAAGCCCATCACCGCAACCCGGGTTGCCGGCAGCGACGCACTGAATATCAAGACGCCGATAAAACCATTTATCCAGCCATGCCCAATTCTGTTCATCGAGTCATTTTCCTTTTGAACAGATATCGGTTGATTTCTGGCAGCACTCCAGAGACAGTACCGTACAATTTAAACAAACTGTATTGGTACAGATGGCAGTACAAACCCAAAATTCGAGCGAATCCAACGCTACGCTGGTTGAGCAAGCCATGCAGCATGTGCTTGGGAATATCGCCAGCCGCAAGTTAATGCCCAGCATGAAACTGCCATCGATACGCAAATTTGCGCATAGCATGCAGGTTTCCAAATCGACAATCGTTGATGCCTATGATCGGCTCGTGGCCGAAGGCGTTATACAAGCGCGCAAAGGCTCTGGTTTTTATGTTGCCGGGCACCTTGCGCCCCTTGCGCTTTCGCAAATGACCCCGCAACTGGACCGTGCTGTTGACCCACTTTGGGTGTCACGGCAATCGCTTGAGGCGGGAGATGACGTGCTGAAACCCGGCTGTGGTTGGCTCCCCGCATCATGGATGCCGCAAGATAGCATTCGCCGCGCACTGCGCTCCTTATCGCGCGCAAATCCTTCTGTTTTAACGCAATATGGCACACCACTTGGTTTTGCGCCCTTGCGAGAACTGTTGGTCCGCCGGATGGCAAATCAGGGTATTACGGCGTCTCCAGATCAAGTCATTTTGATGCAATCTGGTACCCAGACAATTGATCTACTGTGTCGGTTTCTTATCGAACCAGGTGATACAGTGCTGGTCGATGACCCGTGTTATTTCAACTTTCATGCCCTGTTAAAAGCACACCGTGTAAATGTCGTGAGCGTACCTTATACGCCGCATGGGCCTGACCTGGAGTTGTTCGAACAGGCGCTTCTGGAGCATCAACCCCGCCTCTACATCACCAATTCTGCGATACATAACCCCACCGGTGCGGTTCTTTCTCCATTTGTTGCGCATCGGCTGTTAAAAATTGCGGAACAATCTGATCTCATTATCATTGAAGATGATATCTTTGCTGATTTGGAGGCCATGCCTGCGCCGCGCCTTGCTGCGCTGGATGGGTTGAACCGGGTCATCCACATCGGAAGCTTTTCCAAAACCCTGTCAGCCGCAGCGCGTTGTGGTTTCATTGCGGCCCCGCAACGCTGGATCAATGGGCTGACGGATCTCAAAATCGCGACGTCCTATGGCGGGGATCCATTTTCTGCGGAACTCACATGGCGTGTCCTGAAGGACGGCTCCTATCCAAAACACCTGGATAGCCTGCGCGAGCGCCTCTCCCGCGCACTCGGGCAGACCTGCAAGCGTTTAAATGATATCGGAATAGAGCCATGGATCACYCCTGCGGCGGGCATGTATTTATGGTGCAAATTGCCCGATAATGTGATGGCAGCAGATATCGCGCAGATTGCACTGACAAAAGACATTATCCTAGCACCCGGCAATGTATTCAGCCTCACCGAGACTGCAGGTCAGTATTTGAGGTTCAACGTTGCCCAATCGGCATCACCCAAGATTTTTGATTTTCTTGAGGTCGCGATTCAYAAAAACCGCTAAAAACCACAAATAYTGGACGCCACAGTAATCTCACCAACGCTAGCCCCTTCAGGGTTAACATATTCGTGCTTAATTTCGCCGCCTGCCTTGATGATTTGGACGAAGAAATCGTACTTACAAGTGTCCTTTAYGATRCGCNTTCGCCTGTCCAKCACRATGCCTTCCGGTCCTACTAAAATTTCRTAGCTATATATGAGAGTAACACCATCAACTCTCATTTTCACCAATGTCGTAATGTCATCAATGCGTCTTGGCAATTCTATGGAATCGGCAATAGCTGTAATATATTTTTCAAGTTTTGAATTGGATGTGGTTGCAGTTCCACGTCCCTCGGTTTGCATTTCAATGACTTGTTGTTCGGTGTAGGCTCGAATGGCAGCACCACCCAGAGCTACTGCGAAGCCAACAAAAACACCTACGCCGCCGCGCAGAACATAGGTGAGCCGCTTGCGCAGTCGTGGGCCTTGAATTCTGCTCTCTTTGAGCAGGAGATACAGTCCGATTAGCGGAATGAAAGCTAAGATAGCGCCCCATGAATGACCAAAAATATCTCTTGATCGCGCTTTCGCGTAATGCGCCAATATCGCGCCTGCAAATGCAATAACAATGTGATCGATAAGCAGCAAGAACCAGAAAAATCCAGATTCTGCCGATGGTACAATCAGATAAAGAAGGCCTAAATTAAAAATGGTAACGGCAAGAAATATCATTGCCATCGCTACAAAAAAGGGAACACGCAGTAAAAAGACCTTGGTCTTGTCCAAATACCCGCCAATAGCGCCGCCAAGAACCAACACGCCATAATAAACTAAATTGAGAAGCCCTTCATTCAGACTTGCATATTCAAAAGCAATCTTTTCCAATATCCCGACCTTAAAAACACATTCAAAAAATAAACACTAAAATTCGTGGGCAATTCTACAAAATAATATCCGAAAAGCAACGTGAGGCTTTGATCATTCTTCTACACGATTTCTGTTGGTACATAACAGGTAAAACCGTTGATATAAGCATCAATTTCACGAATATGACGGCGCGATATTGGCCGCAACACACTTCATTTACATCTGTTTCAGTATTTTAGACAGGATTGATTCGGCAAAGCCTCAATGGCAAGTTGTGCTATTGATTTATTTGTTTCTGGAGTTGTCATGCGCGTATTTGCAATTGTTATCTTGGGTTTTTCTCTAACGGCCTGTGCATCTGCAGTGCGAGGCACAACTGAGGTAGTCTCGATACAGGTGACGCCTGCCGATGCCAATGTGACMACCGATATCGGCAAGAACTGCACGGGTTCATGCGACATCAAGGTTAAGCGCAAACAAGAGTTTACCGTTACCGCAAGCAAAGAGGGTTATGTAACCCAGCAGCAATTCGTTAGCACTTCAACCAGCAAGCGCGGCGCAACSGGYATGGCYGGTAATATCCTGTTGGGCGGTATTATTGGCGTGGGTGTTGATGCCGCGACCGGAGCRACCTTAGATCAYTCCCCGAACCCGGTTATACTTAACCTGGTTCCTGTTGGCACAAGCGCCCCYTCACCGGCACCAACGAGCGCGCCAATACCRCAGGCTGTCCCTACATCTTGATAGGMCMAAGCAGGCTGRMSGCCTGCAGCCATCAGAGAATAGGCCCGAGTAAGGCGACTGTGTTGTTYAGAATTCKGGTCGTCATTGGCCAGGARTTCACGTCGTCYAGGCTCACTCGATTGGATTTRGCAATATACTCATTYTGACGSGYGATGATGTCGGCGGTTATTTGATTATCCTGGATGAGTATATTGTTTTCGTAATTCAAATCAAAGCTACGGCGGTCCATATTTGCAGATCCAATCATGGTAAACTCGCGATCTATGGTCAAAGATTTGGTGTGCAGAAGCCCTTCCCGGTACTCATAAATTTGAATGCCTGCATCTAATAAATCGGAGTAGTAACTTCTGCTGGCACCTTGAACGACCCACGAGTCATTCTTCTGAGGAAACACAATAGTTGTTTTGACCCCGCGATAGCTCGCCGCTTGCAAGGCGCTTAGAATGGGCTCATTCGGCACAAAGTATGGTGTGGTAATGGTCAATTCTTCTCGTGCTGTGGTTATCAGAGCTACAAACATCTGAGACATTGCCAAATGCCGGTTTGTTGGGCCGGTGCCAAAAATCTGAGCTGTAAATCCCGCGTTCTCTGCTCTCACAGGCAATTTCAGCAAATCTGTGATGTCGTCATTTGTTGCAACCATCCAATCGGCGACGAACAAATGCTGGTTTTGCCGCACGATAGGCCCTTCCAAACGCAGTACAGCATCAACCCATGGGGCAAAATCCGGCTTTGGAAGAAATTCTGCATCCGCGCAGTTTTGGCTGCCGCAATAAGTTATGGTGTCATCAATGACGACAATTTTTCTGTGATTGCGCAAATCAATACGCCCGGAAAGGTAGGTAAACATTGGCAAGACGACAGCCAATTGCACACCGCTCTCCTTCATGGCCTGCCAGTGCCCAGAGTTGATGATTGTTCTAGAACCCATATTGTCGGCCATTGCCCGGCAATGAACGCCCCGACCTGCCGCACGTTTCAGCGCTTCAACAATTTTGCGCCCATTATTGTCAGGAAGCCAGATGTAAAACAAAATGTGAACGTGGTTTTCGGCACCATCGATGTCCCGCACCAGCATATCAATCATCGCATCGGAGCTTTCCATCAACCGCGCAGAGTTTCCGCTGACAGGCTCAAACGTGCTAATCGATTTTCCYAATCTGAACAGGTGTTGATATTGCTGCGAAATTTGAGGTTCGCAATGTGCTGTGYCCTGTGGTGACACAGGCATCAGTTTTGGCAASCCAGCCAGAACTTYCCTCATCCTGGCGACATGTTTKCGSCCCGTATCAACCTCRCCCARCARGATATARGCAACAACGCCAAGAACRGGAAKCAACGCGATGACYGCAATCCAYGCAATTCGAGCCGCCGGCTCTCTATGRGGCCGAAGTATAACRCGTGTAATYACCARCATGATAATCAKYAKGTGAATAATWRTGAGTGTGTTCGAAATACTCAYAGGACAYYTCTATCATCGCCAGAACCGCAATTGGGTGRCTATATCTCAAGGGTAATATTATGAGTAGTTGAATACTTACGCCTGTGATTTATYTTAGAAACGCAGCTAACTGCTCATATGCATTTTGCGGGSTTAACCGACGTTCGCACGTCGCTGCAAGTGCAATGATATGGCACTTGCTCAGAGCAGGTATTATTGTCCCTTGCCCGAAGGTTGATTGTAACTTCAACAATCGCGGCATCCAAGGATGCTTGTCTCCGGAAGAGAAAGACGCCAAGCCGCTCCAAACTGAGAGCGGGTAGTGTTAGCTGTGTCATTGAAAATGATTGGCTGGGGAAGCTCGATTCGAACCAGGACCGACGGAGTAAATTCCCCATTATATCGTTGATAAATAACGATAAACCTGTAAAAATGGGGTGTTTTTAACCCATACAGAACAATAACTTAGCTATGTGGGTGAAAAGGATTTACGGTAATTCATGCCGATAATCCCRTCCCAAATGAAACGCTTGGCGATCTGCTCGACCAAGAATACGGCCTTAACGGTTACTGTGGGAATTGTGGTCAAAACGCACCATTAGACGTGAAGGCACTAGTTGATGTGCTTGGCCGGAAATTTGTTTGGCTCTATGGCAATCTCGGTCTGAAATTGCGGTGTGAGGATTGCGGCAAGAAACGTATCCAGATTAACCTGGCAATACCGAAGAGGTAGCAGCACAGAATTATCAGAGATTATGTTCGCGCCATTGAGCAGGAAAAAAGAACCTATAATTCTAAAAAGACTGGACTAAAAAGCCGGATCGATCAGGGGAAATAAAAAGGCACCCGTACCGCGTCCGGATCGTGACCGCAGTCGATGATCGGATCTCGTATACAAGACACAGATTTCATTTTCCCGATAGAACAAAGACTCGGGTTATGCTATTCGGATGACACAGCCCTTCTCACATAGGTAATTGCCACATGCCGAAGTTGATCATGTCTTTGTGTGGACCGTCTGCCTGCGGAAAGGCTACTCTGATGGACCGATTAATGCGAGAAGATGCATCAGATGTTCGGTCCCTTCTGCGAATTCCAGACGGACAATTGATCACGGTCGGCGAGGGCGATGAATTCCACGCAAAACCAGAAGTTCCAACGGTCGGGAACTCGGACATTATTGTGCATAAATGGCAGCTCAATCGGGATATCTACTCAGATACACTGGCCGTTATGCCCGAGATCGATTGGATGAAAGAGCAATTTCCGACGACACCCCACCGAATTGTATTTATGTGGCTGCCTTTGATGCAATGGTGGCATGGCATGAGGTCAAAAAACGATTCCGGGAGGCATCAATCTTTGTCGGATGTGCTGGACTGGATTTATGAGACATTGCTTCCCACTCTCGAAGGAAATTCACATAATATTCCGGTTGAGCATCTCTTTTGGTACTACCCGGTAAATGGCGATAAAGCCGTCTATAGCTTATTGGAGCAATGCCCTGAACGCCCGAAATTTCAACCGCTTGACTGACAAACTCTGATAATTTGATTCAATGAAAATCGTTGGATTGCTGTGATGATCCGGTGATACCCTTGCGGACTACAGGGGAAATGTACTCTTTTATGCCTCGCAAGCCGGCTTTTGCATCGTCTGATAATCTAAGACACGTCTTAGTCAGGTGGCGCAGCGTAGTGGTATCAGAAATTAAACAGATACCCATAATCTCTCGTAGGTGTTACCTCACCGTTTTTTGTTTCAACTCTCGATAAAGCTTTGATCTATCAACGCCCAAAGAGCTAGCCACAGCGGTTGGACGTTCACCCGATTCAATCAATTTCCGAGCATGTTTATTTGCGCTGTTTTAAGCGCAATAGGCCGCCCCAGACGTATCCCGCGCTCCTCATCGAGCAGATGCGGCAGGGAGCGCCCGACCCGATCAAATCTCCAAACCACGTCAAACCGACGACTGGTAATGCCTTCTAAGTCATTGAAAAGATTGGCTGGGGAACCTGGATTCGAACCAGGACTGACGGAGTCAGAGTCCGTAGGTCTACCGTTAACCTATTCCCCATGAGCCGGTGGAGGAATTAGCACCGTGCTTGCAATTATACAAGGGCTAAGCTTGCAGAAATTCCACTCTCTATCGACTTGGTCAATTTCTCGATCATTTCTGCAATCTGGCTTTCATTTATGATGAAGGGAGGTGCCAGCAAAATGTGGTCTCCGTTGACGCCGTCAACGGTTCCGCCCATGGGATAGCACATCAATTGATTGCCCATTGCCGCCGATTTGATTTTTGCATTCACCTTCAGCCTGGATTCAAAGGGGCGCTTTGTTTCCTGATCATCCACAAGCTCAAGGCCGCAGAACATGCCTCTGCCGCGTATATCACCGACATGCGGATGATCATCAAATGCATCATGAAGCGCGTTTAGCAAAAAAGCGCCGTTCTTTTGCACTGCCGGTAGTAGTTCCTGCTCTTCGATTTCCGTCAGTACAGCGAGTGCGCCAGCGCAGCTCGCGGGGTGCCCCAAATAGGTATGGCCGTGTTGGAAAAAACCGGACCCTTGTGCAATAGCATCATGGATATGGTCGGTCACCATCAACGCGCCGATAGGCTGATATCCAGCCCCCAGGCCCTTGGCGAAAGTAATCATGTCGGGAATGATGTTGTCGTGCTCACATGCGAACAGGTTTCCCGTGCGCCCCATTCCGCACATAACTTCGTCCAATATCAGGAGCACATCATATTTGGTGCAAATCTCGCTGATGGTTTTGAAATAGCCCGGCACTGCCGCAACAGCCCCCATGGTTGCGCCAACAACAGGCTCTGCAACAAAGGCAGCCACTGTTTCTGGGCCCAACTCCAGTATTTTTGCTTCCAATTGCTGGGCAACACGTTGTCCATAAGCTTCTTCATCTTCAGATGCCAATTGGTGACGGTAAGCATAGCAAGGGTCGATGTGATGCATTGCATTGCTTAGCATCGGCGCAAATTGCGCACGGCGCCATTTGTTGCCACCCGTGGCCAACGCGCCCAGCGTGTTGCCATGATAGCTTTGCCATCTTGCGATGATGTTATGTTTTTCCGGCTTGCCGCTCTCCATGAAATACTGCCGGGAGAGTTTTAAGGCAGCCTCGACAGCTTCAGAGCCACCGGAGACGAAATAGACCCTATTCAAAGGTTCTGGCGCTCTAAGAGCAAGGTACTCGGCCAGTTGTTCTGCCGGGTCAGATGTGAAGAAGCTGGTATGTGCGTAGGCGAGGCGATCAAGCTGTTGCTTGATCGCCGCCGTAACGTTTTTGTTGGAATGTCCTAGACATGAAACTGCGGCACCGCCGCAGGCATCCAGATAGCGCTTGCCATCCTTGTCGATGACATAGACCCCGTCTCCGCCCACAGCTGTGGGCAGGACGGCATGACAGTGACGTTGAAAAACGTATCGAGAACTCATGGTATCGTTTTTCTAAATCAATCCCGCACAACAAGCACAGATTGCGGCGCGTGGCGTACCACGCGTGCTGCATTGGGGCCCAGCAGATAATCGCTAAGCTCAGGGCGATGTGCACTCATAACAATAGCGTCACACCCCAGCGTGTTGGCCGAGGAAATAATCTCCTCGTAAATGCTGCCATGGGCAACGTGAAATTTTGCATTCACACCCTTGGGAAACATATCCGCGCCGGCCTCTTTCAGCTTCGCCTTGGTTTCATCTATGGCTTTGCGTTCCGCCCCTTCGGGGAAGTAACTTCCCACCAGGGACATGCCAAAGGATGGCACGACACACACGACGTGTATCTCTGCATTGCTATCTGAACCCAGCGAAACAGCCGCATTACAAGCTTTCTTCCAGGTTGCAGGTGCTCCAAGGTCAATCGGAACCAGAATTTTGTTAAACATCTTTCTCTCCAATCAAAAGGCTGGGACGGTCTGACGGCGGCGCTGCATCATGATGACGAAGCCCAACAGCAGAAACGCAGGTAGATAGAATATTTCCTTAAACATCCGTTCAGCAGGCAACTCCACCTTTGTGATTTCTACGGGAGTATCGCCATAGAAATCGAACATCTGGAATGTTGTGAAGAAGGCAGTACCAGCAATTGGCTCATCGAGAATTGCTTTTCCGCCATCCAGCATCACCAACAATCCAGCGCCACTGAGCTTCTCAACACCATCACCCTGTTCGCCCAAGTTTGCCATGACTGTAATCTGCGCCATCTCGTCTGGATTGTCGAAATCCGGACCCTTGACAACAAGTCTGATGGCCTTGCCAGCTTCCTGAATATTAGCAAGCTCAACAATTTCTGAACCTGCACGGGTATTATAGGGAGCTTGTACAAAATCCAGCCAGAAGCCCGGTCTGAACAATGTGAAAGCAATCAACATCAACGCGATGCTCTCCCATATGCGGCTTCGTGCAAAGAAGTAGCCTTGCGTGGCCGCCGCAAACAGCCCCATAGCGATCACCGCGATGATGAACACAAAGATTGCCTTACCAAAGCTCACATCAATCAACAGCAATTCCGTGTTGAAGATGAACAGAAATGGCAGCAGTGCAGTACGAATATCGTAACCGAACCCCTGGATGCCTGTTTTGATAGGATCGCCACCCGATATCGCGCTCGCCGCAAAAGCGGCCAGCCCCACGGGCGGTGTATCATCTGCGAGAATACCAAAGTAGAACACGAACAGATGGACAGCCACCAAAGGTACGACCAAACCAGATTGCGCGCCCACGGACACGATAACCGGCGCCATCAAAGATGACACCACAATGTAGTTTGCCGTTGTTGGCAGGCCCATGCCGAGCACAAGGCTCATCACGGCAACCAGCAGCAACATGATGATGAGATTGCCACCTGACAGATATTCGATGAACTCACCGATGATCTGATGCGCACCTGTCAATGAAACAGTACCGATGATGATACCGGCAACGCCAGTGGCAACACCGATTACAATCATATTCCGTGCACCACCGATCATGCCWTCGACGAAATCAGYGATACCCACCTTGATGTTTTCGGCAAAATTAGCAGTTCCCCGGAAAGCAGCTTTTATGAAATGCTGTGTTATGACAATGAAGATCATCGCCAAAGTGGCCCAGARGGCGGACAATGCAGGAGATARTCTCTCAAGCAAGATRCACCAAAGCAGAACAACGATTGGCAGCAGGAAATACAACCCGGTTACCGCAACATCACCAGCCCTTGGCAGAACCGTAAGAGGGGCATTCGGGTCATCCATTACAAGGTCGGGATTTCGTGCAGCAACACCRCAAAGGATCAAATAGGCGGCCAGGAAAGTGAGTGCAGCAGCCCAAATTGTCATTTCAGGCAAGGCGGTTTTGACCCACCCAAGACCRTAATAGACAACGGCTCCAATGGCACACATGCCAAGGAAACCAAACAACACACCGATCATTTTCRACATTGCTGTCATTGTTGAAGTTGGCTTTTCCAGACCTTTCAAACCGAGCTTCAAGGCTTCCAGATGCACAATATAAACCAGCGCAATATAGGAAATCAGAGCCGGCAAAACCGCATTCCTGATTAGTTCAGGATAGCTGATGCCAACAAACTCGGTGATCAAAAACGCAGCCGCGCCCATAACAGGCGGTGTAAGCTGGCCATTGGTTGAGGATGCAACCTCAATCGCGCCAGCCTTTTCAGCCGAGAAYCCGGTTCGTTTCATCAACGGAATTGTAAAGGTACCCGTTGTYACAACRTTTGCGATGGATGAGCCTGAATAAAGGCCRGACATGGCAGATGCCACAACCGCAGCTTTAGCGGGCCCGCCGCGCAAATGCCCCAGAAGAGCAAACGCCAGTTTGATGAARTAATTGCCTGCGCCTGCCCTTTCGAGCAAGGCACCAAACAACACAAACAGGAAGATCATAGATGCTGAAACCCCWAGGGCGACACCATAAACGCCTTCTGTCTGCATCCARTAATGCCACATKGCYTTGCCGAACGAAGCGCCCTTCCATTGGATSGMTTCTGGCATAAAGCTCAGATGRCCGAAAAAGACGTARAAGACAAAGACACCGGCTACGATCAGCATTGGCARGCCAAGTGAGCGGTAAACCGATACGGCAAGCGCAATCATGCCAATGGATGAGGCAATCAAATCRCCTGTCGTTGGTAGACCCGCGCGATTGGCGATGCTTTCTTTGTTAACAAGCAAATAGAGGCAAGCTCCAACGCCAAGAATGACCGTGATCCAATCATAGATCGGAACACGATCTCGCGGACTGGATTTCATGAGGGGATAAGCCAAGGTTGCCAAGGCAATCGCAAAGGCCAGATGAATAACCCGRCTCGATCCGCTATTGAAAACAACATTGRTTCCAATAGTTTGGGTTAGCCAAAATGGTACGCTTGACGCGATATACAGTTGGAAAGCTGACCAAATAAAGGCCAATGAGGCTAAAAACACCCCGACGGAACCAACCGGGTTACGCGAGCCGGAATCGGCTTTCGCAACAATTTCATTTACATCTATGTCGCTGTCGTTGGAATTCTCAGCGCCACTCGAAGAATCAGACATTCAGGTATCCCCCACCCCAAGGAAGTGAAAAGTTTCCGGCTATTTTGGAAATCAATTCAAAAAATATTTTAATGCAAAAACAGGCGGTCCAAAAAGACCGCCTGTTGGTATTATTGGTTATTTCCAACCACGTTCAGCATAGTATTTCGCTGCACCATCATGGATAGGAGCGGAAAGACCGTCCTTAGCCATTTGCTCTTCTTTCAAGTTAGCGAAAGCAGGGTGCAATTTGCGGAAGTCATCAATGTTGTCAAAGACGGCTTTCACAAGCGTATACACAACTTTTTCAGAAACATCGGTGGATGAGATGAAGGTTGCGCCAACACCAAATGTCGAGGTTTCGTCTGGGTTGCCCTTATACATGCCACCAGGAACGCTGGCTGCACGATAGTAAGGATTGTCAGCAATCAGCTTATCGACTGGAGCACCTTCAACATTTACCAAGCGTACATCGCAAGTTGTTGCAGCTTCAGTAACCGCAGCAGCAGGGTGACCAATGGTATAAATCATGGCGTCAATTTTGCCGTCACAAAGCGCCTGAGCCATTTCTGAACCYTTGAGTTCAGATGCCAAAGCAAAATCRYCCATTGTGAGACCRAATGCATCCATGACTACTTCCATGGTCGCACGCTGGCCAGAACCTGGGTTGCCAACGTTTACACGTTTGCCTTTAAGGTCTGCAAACCCTTTGATATCGGAAGATGCACCAACGATGAGTGTGAAAGGCTCCGCATGTACAGAGAACACAGCACGAAGGCCCTCAAAAGCGCCCTGCGCTTCGAACTTTGATGTACCGTGATAGGCATGATACTGCCAATCAGACTGAGCCACACCGAATTCCAGCTCACCGGAACGCACTGTGTTGATGTTGTACACAGAACCACCAGTGGATTCTACAGAACAACGAATGCCATGCACTTTGCGTGATTTRTTCATCAAACGGCAAATWGCGCCACCAGTTGGATAGTAAACGCCAGTAACGCCACCAGTACCRATTGAAACGAATTGTTGCTGTGCAAGTGCACCACCAGCCATCATGCCAGTTGCCATTACWGCAGCAGCTATACCAATCATAGATTTTTTCATTTAGAACTCCCAGTTTCCTAAATTGTAATTGAGCCTCACCCTGACAATATTGCCAAGGCAATTAGAACTTGTCTGCGAATACTGCAAACAAGCCAGCTAACCTGAACGTATCTGGAAGATTAGTTTCTGCCAAGGGTGTAAATGTTTCATAGGTAAAATACCGGTTTGCGGCTTCAAATTGCCCCAAAACAGCCAATTCATTTGAAGTTTGCATCACGCAGCAAGATACCATAGAAGCCATTTTGAAATCGGATATAAGTAAAGGCAACAGGTTATGATCATCTCATTTGGAGAAGTGCTGATAGATTTTCTACCGCGCAGCCTCAACGAGGATGGTGGTACAACCTCTGGTTATTTACCGATTGTTGGAGGCTCTCCTGCAAACGTCGCTGTCGGTATTTCGCGACTGGGCGTCAAATCTGGTTTCGCCGGGGGCATCTCCACCGATTTTTTTGGCGATCAAATACGTGCTCACTTGCAACAAAGCGATGTTGATTTCAGCTTTTCTCCTGCAATGCAAAACTCAAGCACATTGGCGTTTGTAGCTTTGGACAGTGAAGAGCCGCAATACGCCTTCTTTGACGAGAATTCTGCTAACCGTAATTATGTTGTGCCCTCAACAGAAGAGCTTGCGCGGGCAGCAACGGCGCTGCATTTTGGTTCTTTCTCCATCGGAGTGGAGCCTCTTGGCACGAAGCTCGAAACAATCATGGCATCTTGCTCAGATACGCATCTGATTTCACTCGATCCAAACATCAGAGCAGACCTTATTCCAGATGAACAAGCCTATCGCGCGCGCCTGAAACGCTGCTACGCCCATGCGCATATCATCAAAATCAGCATTGCTGATCTTGAGTGGCTTGAGCCTAAAAAACCTTACCAATTGGTGGCCCAGGAATGGCTGCAAGGCGGCGCACAGCTGGTGGTCATTACCCACGGCAGTAAGGGATCGCATGCCTTTACTAATAAGGATGATGTCAAGTTTGGTGCAACAAAAACAGAAATCGTGGATACGGTTGGTGCCGGTGATAGCTTTATGTCAGGCTTGTTGGCTTACTTGCATGGGGAAAACGTTTTGACCCCCAAAACAATAGAAAATCTGGATATTGGCACGATAGAAAAGGCACTTGGTTTTGCAAGCAAATGTGCCGCTATTACTGTTTCCCGCGCTGGGGCAAACCCGCCATATCTCGCAGAATTACAGGCCGAATAGGACGCGCTTTAGCTGAGATTAAAACGTTTTTGGCATGCATCCCAAATTTCCAGCTCCAAAGCTCGTGGAAACTTAGTGGCATCGAGCACGACAAAACGCTCTGGCTGGGATTCTGCAAGCTTCAAAAACGCTTCTCGGCGAGCTTCATGAACTGAAACGTCTTCTTTCTCAAACCGATCCCGGCGCGCGCCACGAGAGCGTTTAATCGCCCGATCCAGGCCTTCCTTTGCCGAGATATCCAGAAGAACAGTCAATTCGGGGCGGCAATCGCCCACAGCCATTTTCTCCAGAAGATCGATCGTGCTGCCATCAACATGCATGCCTTGATAAACCCGCGTTGAATCCATAAACCGGTCACAGACGACCCATTTTCCTGTTTCAAGCGCGGGCCGGATTTTGCGGTCTACGTGGTCCATCCGCGCGGCTGCAAACAACATGGCCTCAGCACGCGGACCCTTGCCCTCAGCTTCTCCAGCTAAGATGAATTTCCGGATTGCCTCGGCTTTGGGTGAGCCGCCAGGCTCGCGTGTTTCCACGACGGCATAACCAGCGTCCTTCAGGCGTTCTGCCAAGCGGCTGACTTGCGTGGATTTACCACTGCCCTCACCGCCTTCAAATGTGATGAACTTCCCTCTGATTTGGCCTTCGGAACTATCTGTCACAATTCGATACCTAACTTAAAGCCAACCAAAGAAGAATTCACCCAGCCCACTAATCGCTCTGGAAGCAGCGCTGCCCACAGCGATACTTTCCTCAGCATATAGCGGCGCTGTTACGACAAGCCGTATACCCGAGTATACGTGTAACTCGGCAACAATTTCACCCTCTTTGATGGGGGCTGGAATGGGCCCTTTATAGACAATGCGCCCTTCCATAGAATCTCGTGATTGCTTGGGCACCAAAGCTGTTAGCGCCTCGCCAATCTTGACATTTAGGCGCCCCTGGTCGGCACCGTAGAGCCGAACGCTGCCAACATGGGTATTTGCGGAAATGATATCAGTTGGGATGAATGACGCAAAGCCCCACTCTAGCAATCTCCTGCCATCCACCGTGCGGTCGGTCTCGCGTTTCATGCCCATCAATACAGCAATGAGCCGAGTGCCATTTTGTACAGCGGAGCCAATAAGACCGTATCCAGCCTCTTGGCTGTGACCTGTTTTCAGACCATCCGCGCCGATTGGGGCGGAAAGCAGTGGATTTCGGTTGGATTGGCGAATATTATTCCATTTGAAACTCCGCTCAGCGAACATCGGATACATGTCGGCGTGTTTGGTGATGATGTAGTTCGCGATAGCGGCCAAATCACTTGCTGAAATGCGGTGGTCAGGATGTGGCAGCCCGTTTGGGTTGACGAAGTTGAAATCCGTTAACCCGAGTTTTTTGCCAAAATTGTTCATCCGCTCTGCAAATTTTTCAACAGAACCATTCATTCCCTCGGCCAAGATAATGGCTGAATCATTACCCGATTGTACGATGAGGCCGCGCAATAAATTCTCAACGGATATTTCTGAGCCAAGAGCCGCGAACATTGTGGAACCACGCGCAGGCGCGCCGCCAGTTCGCCAAGCATATTCGCTCACCTTGTATTCAGTCTCTAGCGTAATTTCACCGTTTTTAATCGCATCAAAAACGATGGCGGCCGTCATTATTTTGGTGAGAGATGCTGGCGGCGCAGCGACATTTGCATCTTTGGAAAATAAGATACTGCCCGTTTCAACGTCTATAAGAATGGCCTGTTTTGCTCTGCTTTGATAGTTTTGCGCCACAGAGGCAGACAATGAAAACAGAAGAGAAAAGACAGCGCCAACAATAATTTTGGCCAAAAATATGCGTTTGTTTTTCATTGCGCGAAGATGCCTCTCGTTAAGGCATCTGGCAAGTCTTCAAATGGTTAATTGAAAGTTATACCTGCTATTTTGCAACTGTTGAGTACATGGATGCATAACCGGAGCCTACAGGTGGAACATCATCACCCCAAATGAGCAGCGGCCCACCGGAGGCATTGTTGTTTTCCCTAAAGGCCACATTTACGGCGCTCACAGGCTGCTGGCTTGCAACGATCCTGCGCGGTGATTGGTTCCGCACAGGCGCTTTATCAACATTGTTACTTGCTGATGCCATGAGGAATGCTTCATCCTGCCCTGCAAGCGGCGCAGGCCCAATATAGCGGATGTGCACTTTGGCAACGCCCACTTTTTTGAAATCCAAAACAATGGCTGTCTTTTTCGACAAATCAATCAAACGATTATGGGCAAATGGGCCACGATCATTCACACGAACAATCACCGATCGCTTATTGGCCAAATTGGTAACACGCACATAGCTTGGAAGCGGCAATGTCGGATGCGCTGCGGTCAGCGCGTTCATATTAAAAATTTCACCATTGGCGGTTTTGCGTCCATGGAAAGCATCGCCATACCAAGATGCCAAACCAGTTTTCTCATAACTGGAAACCACTTTGGGTTTATACCACCTGCCTGCAATCTTATATGGTTTGCCAACCTGATAGCGTCCGCCGCCAGATGGCACCTTGCCATTGACAACCACACGCGGACTGGCCGCRACACCRTAAGTTGGATCGATATTYCCCNANNMWCCRCCACAAGCAGACAATGCGCCTGATAGYGCAAAGAGACCTAAAACCTGGAGGATATGGYGACATTTGGTTTGCAAAACGACAACTCGATTTTCGCATTCATTTATGTGTTAGGTAGTTTTAGCCTCTTTGGCATAAAAGGCGAGCGCCSTTTTGAAACTAGGAAAAAAWTTCGTTAAAATTTGTTGATTYTWYTGCCYATAGGGYAATTTWTACGCGCRTAAATGGAAAGATTTTCGGAACATACCTCAACCAGGCAACGCGACTGCGAGTTTGCTTTTAGATGCAAAGAAAAAACTTTGCCGGTTGACCTCATTGAACGCTTGCAATTTCGATCCCAATGAGAGATAGCGTAACCCGACATCAGGCTTGATGGATGGGTGGCCGAGCGGTTGAAGGCACCGGTCTTGAAAACCGGCAGGCGTGAAAGCGTCTCGTGGGTTCGAATCCCACCTCATCCGCCAGATGTTTTTCTCAYTTTYATTGCTCATCAACCGCTGAGCTGMGACTTGAGAACGCGTAGACACGCAGCTTCTGSGCTTTGCCYTTCAGYGCCAATGGTTTYAATTTTTTGGCTTCGTTGCGCARTTCCTTCGGCAATTTATCATATATATTGAGCGTGATCAGCGTCTCATCTGGTTCAGCCGCAGAGCATAGTCTGGCGGCGGTATTGACGTGGTCCCCCAGAACGGTGAAATCTTTGCGGTGGTCACTGCCCATGGCACCGACAACAACGTCGCCCACATCCAGGCCAATGCCAATGCGCAAATTCGCTGTTGAATCTTCGGCCATCTCATCAATTGCCGACATGATTTGAAGCGCGCAATCAGTCGCGTCTTCCTCCATGTCAGGGCCACTAAACACCGCCATAATCTGATCGCCGACAAATTTGTCGATGTCCCCGTTACAGGCAATCACGATATCTGACAATTCCTGAAAATAGATATTGAGAACTTCCACCACTTCTTCTGGCGGGCGGTTTTCTGAGAACGCAGTGTAGCCTCGAATATCGGCAAACAACATGGCGGTGCGTCGGCGCTCTCCGCCCAGTGATACAACTCTCTCGTCATTCTCCTGAATGGCCTTCATCGTGCCAACAGAGACGAATTTTTGCAGCTCAAACCGCTCGTTCAATTGCACGATCATATCGTTGAACTGGGCCGCTAATTGCCCGATTTCATCCTTTGAGTGAACGCCTTCGACCCGCGTATCCAAATTTCCTTTGGCGATTTCGAGTGCAGACTGGCCAATCTTTAAAATCGGTCGCGAAATGCCCAACGCAAACACAAATGCACCGATGAGAGCCGCGATCAGACCTCCACTGAGCCACCATACGAGGCTTTCGACCATGTCAGAAACCGTTTGATAGGCATCGGCTTCTGACTTTTCCACCAAGATTGCCCACGGAAAGGCGCGCGACAGAGCAATGGCCCCCAATGAGATTGATTTGTTTTCCAGCTCAAACGGCTCAATGGCGATGGTGGCATTGCCTGATTCCAGCATCTCCATCGCCGTATCAAGAACTGAGCCATGATTGTAGTTGCCGCCAGTGCTGGAAAACACAATGTTTCGTTTGGCGTCTACGATCTGGATGGTTCCAGTGCCCGTAAAGGGATGGTTTTGAACGTATTCGCTCAACCTTTTTAGGTTTATGCGCGCGTATAAGGCCGCCTTCTTGCCGCCGATACCCTCGGTTATGGGCAGAGATGCTGTTGCAAGCCAGTCGCCATTTTCCGGCACAAACAATACATTGCTGGCCACTCGGGGATTAGGGTTTTCAGCAAGGATGTCTTCGCCCTCAACGCGCAAAATGCTAAAGGGATCGTCGATATGCTCGCGCAGTGCCGTTACATAGGTTTCTTGCGCAACGATGAAGGGTTTTGGGGCTCCATCCACTTCGACCTGAAGTGTCACCACATCCGGTAGATCGGCAATTCCTTGGCGCAGTAGTGTGATTTTGGCATCAAGATCTAGCTTGTTGCCGCCAATGGCATTGCGGATTAAATCCAGTGGCGTGAATTGCGAATATTCGAAAAATGCGTTGAATTCATCGCTGATTTGACGCGCCGTTACGGCAAGCTGTTCATTCGCTGCGCTTTTCAATTCATCCTGCGCAACACGAATAAGCGACTGCCCAGCCACCAAAAGCGGCAGCGCCGCAATAACCGCCGCAAACAACATCATTTTGGTGCGCAAATTGATCCGCATTAGGTTAGTCCCTGCCCTCTATTCATCCAAGGCAACCGATGCTGCGCGCTGAACGGCCTCAATTATCATCGTGTCGGTTGCCACACTGCATTGAAGTGCATGCGGATCAGTCGTCGTTAGGGTGGCAGTAATGGTGCCAACATCGGTCAAATCAAGACGCACCTTCTCGCCCTCAATTTCAATGCCGTTGGACAACACCCAATAGTGGTCTAGCGGATCATTATTGGGGTCCGATGACGCGCTGGCATCAAGGATCAAGCTGTCTGCCGCGCCGCCAATAAGCATCGAGATATCATCACCCGCATTGGCGATTGGCGCAGCATTCACGAAAAACCGCAGAACCTGCTCTGTTGTTGCGCAATCAGTGCCGGACGAGTCGGTGGTGTTCAAACGAACAAGGTAAGTTCCGGGTTGAGAAAATGTATGGCTTGCCTGCTCACCCTTGACGGTGGTGCCATCATCGAAGTTCCATTCATAGTCAACAATATCGCCGTCGGAATCATAGGATTTGGAACCATCAAACTCGACCGCCTGCCCGACACACGCATTGCGCACGGCATCAATGGTGGCAATTGGAGACTTGTTTATGATGATTTTGCTGGCCAACGGCGTATCAAGATCGCTGCCGCCCCTTTTTCCAACGAAAGTAACACCCGCCGTATATTCCCCCGGCTGCTTATAACTGTGTGACGGGGTATTTTCTGACGCGCTAGAACCATCGCCAAATGACCAGGTAATGCGCTGAGCATCTGGCGGGAGGTTCGCCAGTTGAAATGCGATGGGTTGCCCCGGGCACGCCCTTTTAGCAGCATCAATGCGAACTAATGGCGCGTCTTGTATCTCAATAGATATGGTATCTGTGGAGACGGAGTTGCTCAAACCAGCACCATCATCGACAGACAATGAAATTTCATAACGCCCGGCGGTTTTCCAGATGTGAGATGCCTCGATACCAGCCGCTTCACTGCCATCTCCAAAATCCCAATGATAGGTTGCTATGCCACCATCTGGATCAGATGAGGCGGCGGCTGAGAAGCTAACCGGTTGGTATATTTCCGCTATCCGGTCATCACCCGCCACAGCAAGCGGTGCTGCATTGACGATAAGGGTATGGACCGCCACAGCACTGGCGCAGCCGCCAATATCATCTCCTGCGGCAACCTGAAGCTCCACGCGGTATGTGCCAGGGCGATCAAACACATGAACTGTTTGTTGGCCCGCGCGAGCTGGTTGGCCCTCAATTTGCCATTCATAAGATGAGACCGTGCCAGTGCGCACGAATGAGTTCGCGCCATCAAAAATCACTTCATCACCAACTGCCACGGATTTGGGCGCTGATATCACCGAGACCGGAGCATCAAGAACGCTGATGATCAAATCATCGGTGGAAATCGGGGAGCATAAGCCGAGATTGTCGCCCTCAATTTGCAGGGATGCGCGATAGCTACCCGGCTCATCATAAATGTGAGCGGGTCTATCACCACCGCCAGCCTGACCATCGCCAAAGTCCCAGCTATAGCGGTTTACGACGCCATCAACATCGGTGGAATTTGTCCCGTCAAAAAACACCGTAGAACCGGCGCAGATCTCGATATCATCACCCGCATGGGCAATGGGGGCCGGGAGTACGTTAACAAGCGCTTCGTCTATATGTGAGGCGTTGTGTTGCCCAGATTCGTCGGTGACTTTCAAGCTCACGCTATATATTCCGGCATTCAGATAGGTTTTTGTCGGGTTGATAAGCTGCGATGTCACGCCATCACCAAATGCCCATTTGTAGCTCAACAGGCCATTATCAGGATCATCGGAACGACTTGCATCAAACACGACGATATCGCCGACGCAAACCTGTCTATCATCCCCTGCCGCAGCCATTGGCAAACGGTTCAGGGTGATTGTTAACGCGTCCGTATCTTTGGAATTGGCAAGCCCGCGCCCATCATTGATGGTCAGCAAAACCGGATATATACCGCCGGTCTCATAGGTGTGCTCAACCACTGCACCCTGGGCTGTGTTGCCATCGCCAAGGTTCCAGCTATAGGTCAGCCCGTCGCCATCTGGATCAGCGGAGGCTCCGGCATCCAGCACGATACGAAGGTCGCCGGAGAATTGATTGCTTCCCGCTTCTGCTACCGGTGTTTGGTTGACGTGAATAACAAGATCGTCCTGCGCCGTTCTATTGCTGGCGGTGCTGTTGTCGGTCACCGTCAGTGTCACAACGTAAACGCCCGGTTTTTCAATGCTTTGCGTTATATCAGGATCATTCAGAATAGGGTTTGCGCCTTGAATATCCCACCTTGTGGCGGTGATATCACCATCCCGGTCAAAGCTTGCCAGTGAGGACAGGGTGAAAACCTCACCCGGCGCAACGGCGATGTCTGCGCCCGCGATTGCCACAGGCTGATCGTTGACCTCAATGCGTATTTGGGAAAAATCGCTGGCCTGTGCATGGCCGCTATCATCCTGCACGTTTAGCTCAACCGTATAGATGCCCGGCTTGTCATAAGCGTGGGTGACAACATCACCATTTGCTTGTGCACCATCACGGAAATCCCAATGATATGAGGTAATTGAACCATCTGGATCAACCGATCTCCTACCATCAAATGTGATTTCTTCGCCAGGTTTCACCACTCGATCAAAACCAGCATCGGCGACAGGAATCGCGTTGATGCGCACCGATAAATCGTCGTCATCGCCATTTCGAATGGTGCCGGAGCTATCGACGATTTTCAGGTCAACCTTATAGGTTCCTGTGCTGCGATAGGTATGGATTATCCGCCTGCCTTTGCCGGTTTCTCCATCGCCAAAGTCCCAATCATAGCTGATGATTTCTCCGTCGTCATCGACAGAACCTGAAGCATCGAACATCACCTGAGATGCTGTAACATGTTGATCTATACCGGCATTCGCAACGGGAGGCTCATTGATGGTGAGGGTACGGGTTATCTGCGACGCACCATTTGCAAGACCGGAATCATCGAGCATGGATAGGGTTGTGATGTAGGTGCCAGACTTTGTATAGCTGTGCACAATTTCACGACCAGCGCCGGTGGTGCCGTCACCAAAATCCCAATCATAATTCAGGATGTTGCCATCGGCATCGGATGACGCGGCACCAGAGAACTCAATTGGCTCATCAATGGCGGCGGGTTTATCGGATAAAACAGCGGCGACAGGCGCGATATTGAGTGCATCTGTAACCGTGATGGTTAGGCTGTCTGTTGCGCTTTCATTGCTTTCGCCCGAATTGTCGGTGACGGTCAGCGATACCTGATATTTACCCGGCTCAAAATAGGCAATGCTACGCTTTTGGCCTGTGGCGACTTTGCCGTTTCCAAAATCCCAATCGTAACGAATGATACTGCCATCTGGATCAAAGCTTGCGCTACCATCCATCTCAAGTGATTGACCTACAATGATTTTCTTGTCTGGCCCTGCAATGGCAGCTGGCCCGTAATTGAGCAATTCTGTTACTGTTGCCGTAAATTCCAGCGTGGTTTTGCCGCTGGGCAGGCCTGAGCTATCAACGAGTACAAGTCGACCACGATAGGTGCCCGGCACAGCGTAGGAATGCTCTGTAACGGGGTTATTTGACGAGGTCCCATCTCCAAAATGCCACATGTAACTTATGATATCGCCATCGATATCGCGCGCAGAGCTGGCGTCGAATAGCCGCTTGATTTCAGTCTCAATTGAGAAGTTTTCGACAAACCCAATTTGTACGGGCGGGATGTTGGGCGCATGGGATACGGCCACTTCAAAACTTTGTTCGGACAATTCGCCAACGCGTTTTGAATCGTCATTTATACCTATTTTTACGGTGAACACACCCGGTTTTGTGTAGGCGTGTGTAGCATGTGTTCCCTGGGTCGAATTACCATCTCCAAAGTCCCAGTCGATCGACAAAATATTGCCATCAGGGTCGCTTGAATAAGACGAGTCAAAAGTCACGATCTCATTCACAAAGGACGTTCGATTGGCGTAGACTTCGATGCGCGGCGACAGGTTTGGTTTTTTAGCGACAACAATATCAAATGGCAAAATTGTAACTGAATTTGGCTTATTGGCATCATCACCAATTGTCAGTTCGGCATGATAGGTTCCAGCTTCACGAAAAGTGTGCTTTACGCCAATGCCACTTGCTGTTTTGCCATCTCCAAACGACCAATGAAACGACAGGATAGATCCATCGGGATCGAAAGATTGCGAGGCGTCAAAAACCAGTTCCTTGCCAACGATGGTGTCGCGGTCGCCACCTGCATTGGCGATGGGCGCTTCATTGGTAATTTCGGCCACGATGATATCGCGTTCAATCAGGGTTTCAGCGTTGGCCAGCCCGGAGCCATCATCCAGCAGCAGTTGCACGTGATAGGTGCCTGCCTTCTCAAAACTGTGCTGGAAAGATGGCTCGCTTGTGTTTGTGCCATCGCCAATGGTCCATCGGGTTTTGGCAATGCTGCCATCGGGATCAATTGCTCCGCGCGCATCAAAGCGCCCGACATCGCCTATCACCAGGTTTTGCGGAATAATAACGTCGCTGCCATCCGGCGACGCATTGACAAAGACGGTTGCTGTATCGGTGACAAGGCTGTTTTGCGCACCCTTATGATCATCAACGCTCAGAGTAATTGTATAGAGGCCCGACTCGACAAAAGAATGGCYGACAAGATTGCCAGTTGCGGTGGTGCCATCACCAAATGACCATTGGAAATAGTGTTTATCGCCATCGGCACCTTGAATGGGCCCGCCATCGAACACCAGTTCCTGACCCGGCACCGAACGTCGGTCTTCCCCGGCATCGGCGATAGGTGTGCCGTTGATCACAATGGTATGCTCGGCGCGGGCAAGATTGCACGGGTGGTCTGGCTGGTCCTGAACCGAGAGTTTGACAAGATAGGTGCCCGGCTTGCCGTAAATATGGCTCGGCGCACCAAAATCTGGGTCGCCCGGCAATTGGGTCAGAGTTACGCCATCACCAAAATCCCAGTCGTAACGTGAAATGACATTGCCTTCAGGCAAGGCAGAGGCGGTTGATGATCGGCCGTCAAACATCGTGCCCGCAGCGTTTTCGTCCTCACTAACAATGGCCCGTGCCTCAATAGCAGCGTTTGGTAATGCCTTGACCAGAAACGCCTTATCCAGCGCAACGCTATTGCCAATATTGGCACCGCCATGGGGTACCTCAACACGTGAGGTGTAAAGCCCCGGCGCAGCAAATGTCTTTTCCAGAATGGGCTGATTGACCCAATCCATACCCGGTTCTGTGCGCCAACGAATGGTTAGATCATCGCCATCACTGCCCGGCTTTGCCGAAATAGCAAAGCGCATCTGGTTGCAGGCCAGCGGCGTGATATCGACAGACACTTTTGGGCGCGGCCGCACCACAAAATGGCGGACGGGTAGTTCAATTGCCAAGGGGCGTGGCTTGCGGGCTTGGTCATCACTGCCTTTTGCGATTGTCTCGACAAATAACGTCATGTCGTTGGGCGATTCATCGCCGCTGCGCGCAGTGACAGACCCCAAAACGCCAATCTCGCCCTCACCCAGTGCGATGCGATCCATTTCCCACTTGCTGCGCCGCGATGCTTTGAGCCTTTTTGTGCGGAACCGCCCATCATAGGTAATCGTGGCGCCGGCGGAATCGAAGTTCTCAATCAACAATGCTTCGGCGTCGCTGGGCACATCGAAGCGCAACTCGATAAAGGTGTTGGAATCTTCTGGAAGCTGGAATGTTGGCAGGTATGAATAATACCGGATGCCTTCAACAGGCTGACCGCCACTGGTGACCGACACATCAAACACATTGCCATCATTGCCTCTAATGCCTTCAACCAGCAAAAAGAACTCGCGTTTGTTGTTGAGTTTCTCGCCCAATTCTCCGCTGAAATGCGAGAGCTTTACCCAGGTTCCATCCAATCTTGGATTGGCCCCAAACTCGCTGGATACGATGGCAGTGCCACTTACCTCTTCCTGCAAGATCCCGTGCTTGTCGCGCATCAAAACGGCTTCAGAGCCCGCCCCAAACAGGCTGAAGCGTGTGCGTGAGTTAAAGCCCTTCTGGGGCTCATCATAGCTATCGCCGACATCTGGATCAAAAATGTATAAATCGAGCGTGCCGGTGCCTTCAGGAACCGAGAAATGCACGATCTGGCGGAAGTCATGATCGCCCTCAGCCTTTTTCGCAGATTTGCCAAAGGTCACCAGCGGCGTTTTAAGCCCATTAGAACTGTCGATTTGTGCGTGAGCAGAGCTGATCGGCGTAGTGATTAGAAAAGCTGCAACAAACGTCGGTACGGTAGCAAAGAACCGCGACAATGAATTTCTCATGGTTTTGGTCCTCTACTTACGCTTAACAACGGATACGACAATGCTGTGGTTGCTTTCCAGCGGCACAACGCCATCATCGGTTACGGTGAGTTTGACAGTGTATTCCCCCGGATCATGAAAAGTGTGCGCCGGTCTTGCTTGTTGCGAGGTGCCTCCGTCTCCAAAATCCCAACGGTAATTCTTGATGTTGCCATCCATATCCGATGAGTTTGAACCATCGAACGGAATGATATCGCCCACCGCAACACTTAAATCTGAACCAGCATTTGCCAATGGTTTTTGATTTTCCGGCCACGAAACACGGATAATGGCGCTGTCCACCACGGTGATTGGCGCGCGCGGGTTTTCATCTACAATGGTGAGGCTAGCCGTATAGTTTCCGGGGAATTGATAAATGTGATGGGTGGTCACACCAGTGGCGCTATGGCCATCACCAAACGCCCAGTTATAGCTCAGGATTGCGCCATCAGGATCATGAGAGGTCGTGGCATCAAACTCTATCAATTCGTGTGCCAAAACATCTCTGTCAATTCCAGCATCCGCTATCGGCGCGACATTGGGCCGGTAAGCAACAACAACTGCAAAATTATGAATTGTAACAGCCGCTTTTGGCGTGGCATTGTCGGTCAGAGACAATGTTGCATTGTAGGTGCCAGCTTTGAGATATTGATGCGCGATGACGGCACCATTCCCTTGGCTGCCATCGCCAAAGTCCCAATCATAAGCGACGATCTGTCCATCATTGTCTTGGGCAGCACTGGCATCAAGATGCAGCGTTTCAAATGCCATAACATCGACTGACTTTGGAAACTCAATGGTTGGAGCTGCATTTGACGCGGGATTGACCGTGATGCGAACAGTATCGGTTGATACGCCGCCAACTTCACCTCTGTTGTCCTCAGCTTCGAGCACCACATCATAAACACCGGGTGCCCAAAATGTGTGTTCCACAATAGGGTCTTGCGATGTGTGCCCTTGAGAAAACGCCCAGCGATAGAACAAAATATTGCCATCCTCATCATGCGAATTTGAGGCATCGAACAAGATGGGCACACCCACAAAAGCGCTTTGATCGGGACCTGCACTGGCAATTGGGGCTATGTTGATCCGGTCTTTGACTTCGACATTTACTGTGTGTGTGTCGAACAGTGGGTTATCAAGATTATTGTCCTCAACCACCAGCGACACGCGGTAAGTGCCAGCAACATGGAATGTGTGTGGAATAACCCGGCCAGCACCCTGCGTGCCATCTCCAAAGCTCCAATGGTGCCCGACCAATAGGCCTTCTGGATCGGCAGATTGGCTGGCATCAAACAGATGCGGTTCGCCGGTAATAAGCGACAGGTCAGGTCCTGCTTGGGCTGTTGGAATTCCATTGATGACCACCTGCCCCAAAAAAATATCGGTGTTGCAGGGATGAAAAGGATCATCGATGGCCGTCAGCGAAACTTTATAAATGCCGGGCTGCGAATAGAGGTGTTTGGGGATTCCAAAATCCGCATCCGCGGGGTGTTGAACCAGCTTTTGGCCATCGCCAAAATCCCATTCAAGACTGGTCAGTGCATTGCCCTTTGGAATGGTTGAGATTTCTGTGCCACTAGCATCAAAATCGATCTGCGTTCCGCCAGAAGCCTCCGGCACCAGGGCGGGAGCTGAGAAACTGGCGTGGGGATGATCTTTCACCACAATACGCAAATTGCGCGCCGTACCATTGCTGACACGCGTGGAAGCGTTTTGCAGCTCAACACGCGCAGTGTAGATGCCTGGCTCATCATAATGATGTTTTAGAAATGGCGTATTATGCCAAGGCAGGTTTTTGCCCGCACGCCAGCGAATGGCCAGCTCATCACCCGAAGGATCAAGTGAACCCTTGGCATCGAATTCAAAAACGCTACAAGCTTTTGGACCAAAGGTGACCTTTGCCAAGGGGCGCAGCTTTGCCCTGAAATGTTTCGGCGGCAGTTCAATGGCAATCGGGCGCAAAACCGGATCATTGCCATTTGGCCCCACTGCACCAATGAAAACKGTCATATCATTRGGGTTTTCTTCCCCRCTTCTGGCYGTGACAGAMCCATCCARGCTRCTTTCGCCAAGGTAGATGGGGATGCGGTCGACTTGCCACAGGCTCTTGTCAGACCCTTTTAGGGATTGAAAACGAAAGCGGCCTTCATAGGCRATATCAGCACCGGCRGAATCGAAATTCTCGATAATCAGCGCGCTTGTRTCTTCGGGRATTTTAAACCTGAGTTCGGTTTTCAGATTRGGRTCTTCGGCCAGYTGAAATGTGGGCACGAAKGAGTACATCYTTGCMCCTTCCACMACSCCRTTTTGSCCCGGCACATGRGTCAGCCCAATGTCAAAAACATTACCATCATTACCTGCGGTTCCTTTAAYCAGCAGGTAGAACTCACGGTTCATRCCAACGACAATGCCCTTTGCCGGATCCAGYTGAAACAGATCAATCCATGTGGCATCCAGCTCTGGTTTGAAACCAAARCTYTGTTCGGCCAAAGCCTCACCCTCAATGCTTTCCTGAACRGCCCCATMTTCATCACGSGTCAGCGTTGCTGTTGCGCCGCGCCCATAGAGCGAAAATCGGGTTCTGGAATTAAAGCCGCGCTGAGGTTCATCRTATTGGCCRCCAATATCGGGGTCAAAAACRCGYAATGTAACCATGGGTGTGTTGGCGGGAATGCTGATRCGAATGATTTGTTGGCGGTCATGATCGCCATCGGCACGCTTGGCCTTGGAYCCAAAGGTRACAAGGGCGGGRTGCCATTCGGTTTCGCTTTTTATCTCGGCCTTTATATCAGTATCTTGCGCCGTTATGGGCGTGATACCTGACGAAATAAACAAACTTAAAAGAGCAACGATACGCAACGTGCAACTCCTGCGAAAACTCAACTGGTCAGCTCCAGTCTGCGGACATTTCCTGCAATGTCTGCAATTTCAATTTCTATGGATAAGGGAATGGCTTCGGGCCTAAGTGGTATTTCCACCCTGCCCTGATAGGATTTTCGCGAGCGGCTGTAACGCAACACGCCTGTTTTGGAAAAACCCTCGTAACTTATTGTGTATCTTGATGTTTTGGCCATGCCGGATTGATCAACGGCACCAAAACTCATGGTGATACGCTCGGTTGCAAGTGACTTTTCAACATTCACGTCGCTTGTGTTGATTTCTGGCGCGTCACCATCATAAATGATGGTTCGCTTGTCGATTGACACCAGACCAACCGCATTGCTGGCGATGATTTCAATCAGGTTTGGACCGGGCATAAGCGGCACATTGGCAATGGCTAAATCGGCAATGTTTTTGGCCAGAATACCGTTGACCACATAGGCAACATTTGTTTGTGGCACCAAGGCCAATTTCAGTTCTGCCTGAGACGTGAATGGGGCAAGTGGTTCCTTAAGTCTAATATTGGGGGGCGTATCCAAAATGGCGGCGGATAACGCCTCTTCATAGGCATAGCCGGATGTCGAGGTGACGATAATGGTGAACTCTTCTTGGGCGGCGAGCAGCGGCAGGTTCAACACAAAGCTACCATCGGCGTTGGAATAGGTTTCGGCGCGGGCTTCGCCTGCAGGATCAATAATGCGGATATTGGCATCAGGCGTTAAAACGCCAGAAAGCGTTACCGTATCGCCTGCGGTCAGAAAACGACCATCGGCATCACGCGGCAAGGTATTGGCGAACTCAATTTTCGAGGTTTTATCGGCGAGATAGGTAAATTGCATCTCGCGGTGCGTCTTGTTACCCGCCACATCCTGAGAGACAACATCAATCTTGTTCAGGCCCTGCTCCGCTTTGATGGTATAAAAGAAGCGGCCTTTAATATCTATATCGGCAACTTCGCCATTCACATGGATGGCGGCACCAGCTTCCGTCTCGCCAGAAATGGTAACTTGAGAATCTCTGAAAATCTGGTTGGGGCTWGGCGTTCTAATCCGCAGGAATGGCGGAATGTCATCYTTGCGCACTTCAAAACGCCGCACCGTGCTCATYTGRCCKGGYAAGCCMAACTGATCAAGCGCCGCAACGCGCCAATAATAAATGCCMGGCGCAACATCGACACCATCAATACCGRTGTCTTTTATGCCGAACCGGCTGTCRGCCATTTTATCAAAGCGTTGATCAAAGGCRATTTCCAGCCAGTATTCTCTGCCSCCRGAAATGGARGTCCAGCCGAGYTGAACCTGCTCCCCATAGAGGATTGCATTGTCCTTGGGCTGCGTCAGATTGATCCGCGCGAGGACATCAACAACTTCATCGGGAGCCTCGCCATTGCGCACATAGGCGCCCTCGTTGCGGCCAAGCACGATCGTCTCATCSCCWGCGGTAATGGCGACWGGTTTRGCGTCATAGTTGGAAAACTTCGCRCCGCYTTCATCTTGTGAAACGAAAAAACTGCCMGATTCGATSGTCGCATCAACATTGGGTAGATTRACCTCAAGACTGCTGCGYTGRCTTTCGGTTGCCAACAAGGCGTAGAAATTGCCTTCCACAAGACTAATTTTAGCCTCTTCGCTGCGGTTGAGAGGGTCCACCCGCATACGCTGGATGATGGCTTGAGAATTAGGGTTTAACCGCAAACGGCTTGAATCGCGAAAAATCACCTGAGCGGTGGATTTCGATAAAGTACGTATCTTTTCTTCTTCGTTCAGAATGGAGTTCAGAACACGCTCCGACCAACTGACCTCATCAACTTTTTGTCCCTCAACCCAGCCCTGTCGATCATTCAGCCGCGCCTCGCCCACCACATCGCGGCTTTTTTCGCTTTGCTTCTTGGCGTTACCAGCGGTGGAGATTGATTTGGATGACAAAGAAATGCTTTGGCCATAGGCACCTTGCTGGCTCTCTTCAATCGCGTCATCGCGGAATTTAATGGCGGTTTTGATCAGCAGCGGGGCAAATAACTGCGCGCCAGCCTCATTAGCCTTTTGAATTTCATCAAGTGATGCATCCAACGCCAATGCGGATGCCTTAACCTGATTGGCGGGCAATTTGATATCTCGACCAGCACTGAACTGCGAAATATCCTGAAGATTGTTGATATCCAGAATGATCGGCCACAAATCTGGATTGCTAAGATATTTTTGCGCAATGGAGCGTAAGCTATCGCCATCTTCCAGGCGTATATTGAGATACTCATCGCTGACCGGTGTTGTATCTGCCGACAACATCTCTCCAAGCGATCCAGATATGGTGGATTGAGCAGGCGCTAAGGTTGACCAGCAAACAATAACCATGCCGAAAACAAAGAAACATCCCGCCGGGCTAATGCGCGGCGTTTGGTATTTCTGGTTTTCAACTCGCACATGACACTGCCATGGCATACAAAACACCTCAGTCTATTGCTTGATACTAGGTAATTTACCTTAGCAGTAACTTACAATATTGAAAGTGTTGAAATGACCTTAAGTTAACTTAAATGGTTACCGTGTGGAGCCGATTGTTATCATCGATGGTTACTTGACCAAGCACTGTTTCGCTCCACGAATTCAGCGGTGATCTAGGAACAGCCAAGATGATAAATATCACCTTCGCGGGAAGCGGCGCAATTCGGGAACTCTGACTGTGCCAAACGCTCTATGGCAAGAAGTTCTGCATCTGTACGAAGATGCGCGTGGTGAAACAACTTCCAAGCTTTAACATCTGCCTTAGCACACAACTCGCCCGCTGCGCGCCAGTGATTGTGGCCATATCCGCGATGTTCCTCATAGTCTTCTGGCGTATAGGTGGCATCAACCAATGCAAGGTCGCAGCCATTCAGAAACTCGATGGTAGCGGCATCAAAACTACCGTCATCCCGCTCAAAATCCGGCAGGTAGCAGAACACGCCGTCCTCGCATTCAAAACGATATCCGGTACAGCCACCAGGATGATTGAGCCGGCAGGTACTCATCGTCATGCCGCTACTCATACCAGCAGCCAATCCCAATTCCTGTCCATCTTCAAACGTATGAAAGCTGACTTTTGCGGCCCATTGATCAATGCCAATCGGGAAGTATGGCTCACGGATAAACTCGGAAATCATTGATTTTGTATCACTCAAGGCATTTCTGCGTGCCGACCACAAATGTATGGTTACATCGGCCTCGTAAAGCGGGCTGAAAAACGGCAGGCCTATCAAATGGTCAAGATGTGGATGAGAAATCACGATATCGATGTTTTTGACGTGCGCCTGGCGCAACGCCTCACCCAAGCCAACAATGCCGGTTCCTGCATCAAATATGATGGTCTGGTGCGCAGTTTTCACAGACACGCAAGACGTATTGCTGCCAAACAGACTTGTATCAACAGTCCCATAGGGAATAGACCCGCGCGCGCCCCAAACAGAAATCTCAACAGCCATACCTGCCCCAAATATAGTGTGCACCCAGATTGTATCTGTTCGCCAGTTTACTGCAATGTAACTGCGCTACAATGCAAAACGCATTAAAAGAGCCGGTTAATCACTTTAAGAATACAACGGCCTTGCCAAGTTTTTCAAATACAAATAAGGGTGATTAATTGGGAATTTTACGAAGCATCTATTACCTATATGTACTCAGCGTTGATTAATACTGACTGGATTATCCATGTCGCATATTTTCTGACACTTTGCGGCTTTCTAATCCGTGATCAATTGCTGTTGCGGTTTCTGGTTACAATGGGCAGCTCCTGCTTCATTGTGTTTTATCTATCATTGAGCACCCCTTTGCTTGTTCCTGCTTTTTGGAGCGCAGCTACAATTGCAGCCAACATTGTTGTCATGGCCATCATCTATTATGAGCGCACTCAGTTTGGGCTGAGTAATGACGAAAAAATACTCTATAAATTTATGAATGCGCTGACACCGGGAGAGTTTCGGCGGCTCATCAAACTTTGTAGCTGGCATGATGTCGATGAGAAAATGAGACTAACCAAGGTCGATAAACCCGTTGATGCCCTCTATTTTATTCTAAAGGGCCAAGTTGAAGTGAAGCGGAAGAGAAAAGTCATCATTGTTGGCGAACACTGCTTTATCGGCGAGCTCGCATTGGTACTGAGCAAGGATGCATCAGCTACAACATATGCATTACCAGGTGCACAGCTGGTTTCTTGGGAGGCAGCAGCCTTGCGGGAGTTCCTTGGTAAAAACCCCAAGGTTAAGATTGTTTTGGACAATATTTTAAATATTGATATGGCACGCAAGCTTCACGCGTAACGTGTATTGTTAATCATTACGGTCGCCATTGGATTGAATATTACCCCCTAGTCCATACAGTTTTCCACAATCCAATAATAATCCCTCGTAAATTTGTCAGCTTGTCAAATTTACGCCATGCTCCCGAAATTGTTTTCTGTCTTTTTGAGTCGTTGTCTTTGTGATGGCGACAAAAATACATGAGGCATATCCGAAACAACGCACGGTTTTGGGCAGAATTGGGTGAACTTGTTGCTCCATTTCTATCCCCAACAGTGCTCCCTATCTGGCACGCGACACGGCCAGCATAATATGAGGATATTTTAATGGCAGGTTCATCCATCGGGACAGCAGAGCAACTGCGCGATCCCAATTATACACCCGCATTACACAAGGCCATTCCTCTGGGGATTCAGCATGTGTTGGCGATGTTTGTTTCCAATGTAACCCCGGCGATTATCATTGCCGGTGCTGCCGGTTTTGGATTTGGCTCAAATTCTCCAGATTTTCCGGAGCTGCTTTATCTCATCCAGATGTCAATGTTCTTTGCAGGCGTCGCAACATTGTTCCAGACCATTGGCCTTGGGCCCGTGGGCGCTAAACTGCCCATCGTGCAGGGCACCAGCTTTGCCTTTATCCCCATCATGATTCCATTGGTGGCTGGTAAGGGCGTGGAAGCGCTTCCGGCGCTGTTTGGCGGCGTTCTCATTGGTGGCTTGTTCCATGCTGTGCTTGGAACATTCATCGGCAAAATTCGCTTTGCCTTGCCCCCACTGGTTACCGGCTTGGTTGTTACCATGATTGGTTTGGCGCTGGTAAAGGTTGGCATTCAATACGCTGCGGGCGGCATTCCAGCAATCAACACCCCTGAATATGGCAGCCTGCTCAATTGGTCTGCGGCTCTGGTTGTTATTGTTGTGACGCTAGGTCTCAAATTCTTCACCCGGGGCATGCTGTCCATTTCCGCTGTTCTGCTCGGGCTGCTGGTTGGCTACATCTACGCCCTGATGATTGGCATGACATCTGTTGATGCCATTGTTGGCAGTTGGGACCGTGCCGCATCATTTGCGCTGCCAGTACCCTTCAAATACGGGTTTGAATTCAGCTTTGCAGCTGTCATTGGTTTCTGCCTGATGGCCTTTGTTTCTGCTGTTGAAACAGTGGGTGATGTATCCGGTATCACCAAGGGTGGCGCTGGCCGCGAAGCAACCGACAAGGAAATTCAGGGTGCAACCTATGCCGATGGTTTCGGCTCGGCGATTGCCGGTATTTTTGGCGGCCTGCCCAACACATCCTTTAGCCAAAATGTTGGCCTGATTGCAATGACCGGCGTTATGAGCCGCCATGTTGTAACCATTGGAGCTCTATTCCTCATCGTTTGCGGATTGGTGCCGAAAGTTGGCGCGATCATCCGCACAATCCCGATTGAGGTTTTGGGTGGTGGCGTGATTGTCATGTTCGGCATGGTGGTCGCTGCGGGCATTTCCATGCTGTCAGATGTTAAATGGAACCGCCGCAACATGGTGATCTTTGCCATTGCGCTTTCCATTGGTCTTGGCCTTCAACTGGAGCCTAAAGCAGTTCAATATTTGCCTGAAACATTGCGGATATTGATGACGTCTGGCCTTTTGCCAGCTGCGCTCATTGCCATTGTGCTCAACCTTGTTTTGCCTGAAGAACTTTCTGATGAATCTACCGATGAGATTTCTGGTGGCTTAGCAGGCGGCGATAAATAGCAAGTCGCCCAATTACGGCAAAGCATAAGAAAAGGCCCGTCTCACTTATTTGGTGAGGCGGGCCTTTTTATGTATTTTCCAGTTAGGTTAGCTGAAACTTAGCTGCGCGTTAAATCCCCAAAAACTCTTTTGTCGCGGCATTAAACGCTTCTGGCACATTTAAATTCGCCACGTGAGCACCGCCCTCCACCAGATTGAAACTGGCACCAGGTGTCACATCAGCCATGTCCTGCATCACCTCAGGTGGTGCGCCCATATCCTGATCTCCGCCGACATACAAAACAGGGACCTTGATATCTCCCAAATGACGATAGTAATCGATGTTCTTAATCGCATGGCAGCAAGCAATATAGCCTTTGGGATCATTGGACAAAATCATCTTGGCGACATCCAATAGCTGATCGGGATGAGCGGAGTGCCATTCTGGTGTCAGCCACGCGGCAAGTGAGCTTTCAACAATAGTCTCAAGCCCGCCCTTTTCCACCCGCGCAATACGTTCATCCCAAGCAGCTTGCGCAGGCTCAGACATTACGCAGCGGCCATCGGCACAAATAATGCGTTCAATCCGCTCTGGATGCTCCAGCGCTAGCCCAATGCCTATTCCCCCGCCCATGGAAAGACCCATAAAAGAGGTTTTCTTGATATCGAAACGGTCCATCAAGCCGATAACATCAGCCGTCAAATCCGCAAAACTATAGGGCCCGGCAGGCGTATCGCTGCCACCATGTCCGCGCGTGTCATAGCGCAAGACCCTATATTTTTTGGTCAAAAATGGAATTTGCGGGTTCCACATATCAAACGTCGCACCAAGGCTATTGGACAGCACCAGCCACGGTGCGCCCTCCTTGCCATCTACCTTGGTGTTGATGGTTACATTTCCTAGCTTCACCGGGCCATTCATTGCATCTAAGCCTTTTTCTCACGATCAATCACTGCATTGACCATAGGCTTAACTTTCTCAGCCAGCAATATCATGGAGTTSCGGCCCAGATCGTAATCTGCCCAGTCCTTGCCMGCATATAAAAGCGTTCCAAAATCTCCGACTTCTTCGCGGAATGCCAGAATCTCGTCAGCGACCTTATCGGGTGTGCCCCAAATAATCAGACGTTTGCAAACATCTTCCAATGTCACATCATCATCTGGCTGATCGCGATAGGTTTTGAACAGCTCAAGGCGGTTATGCTTGCGCATTTTTATCAGCAATTGCTTGTAATAAAACACATAGGGGCTGTTGGGACCCGTGGCATATTCGCGGGCCGTATCCAGATCRTCGGCAACGCACACRCTTTTGGCCACGCGCCAGTTTGCCGGGTCCGCCTTGCGGCCAACACGCTCACAACCCTCAACATATTTTGGCCAATGGCTTCTAACCCATTGCGGCATCAAAAARTWGGCGCTTATCGGGTCCCAGCCCCGRGCGGCGGCCTCGGTGACGCCTTTTGAAAACGGCGCAACGGCCGTCACGACGATGGGCGGATGTGGCCGCTGCAAGGGTTTGGGRATAATRCCCTGCCCRATTTCAGTCATAGCBGTGCGCTGCGTCGATACGTTCCAGTATTTRCCTTCCARATTATAYGGTGGCTCGCTTTTCCAAATRTCGAGAACCATGTTGATTCCCTCCAGRAACATCTCKGCCCGGTCGGCATCCAGATTGCCGAAAACTTCTGCATCCGACGCCARACCRCCGGGYGAAATRCCAAAATTGAAGCGCCCATCAAGCAGRTGATCAAGCATGGCCACTTGCGATGCTACSGCYGCRGGATGGCTGTTGGGCATRTTGACTGTACCAGTGCCAAGACGRATGTTTTTGGTGGCTGCGGCAAGCGAAGCGATGAACATGGTGCAGCTTGTTATGTTTTCCGCACTGTCGGTAACGTGCTCGCCAACATAACCTTCTGTAAAGCCAAGCTCATCGGCCAATATGAATGCTTCACGGTCTTCACGAAGCGACTGCCGCCAATCCTTATCAATCGGATGAATTGGCATGGTAAAAAAGCCAAGCTCCATATTTCTATCTCTCCCATTATTTAATCATTCAAAACGCTTRGGYTTCATTCTACGAAAGCTGTTGTCTTAGACAAAATTATAAAGAATAACTAATCRCATAATTTTTTATAATGGAYACCCATCAAGAATGATAACCTTGCGTCAAATCMGATCTGTCGTTGCAGTGGCTGAAGAAGGCTCTTTTACCAAGGCTGCTATTCGGGAGAATGCCACTCAATCGGGCATTTCACAGCACATATCTTCTGTTGAGCGSGAATTGGAYGTCGCGYTGTTCATACGCAACAGCGATGGCGTGCAGCTRACACCGGCGGGCCGYAACTATTATCCYCATGCSGTTGGCATTTTGCGCGCTGTCGAAAGCTCATCTGATGARGCAAGAGCYGTGGGCAAGGGTATTTCCGGTGAYGTTCGTGCGGGGTTRATGCCCGCCTTCACCCGCTCAGTGCTRGTGCCTGCCTTGGAGCGGGTCATCAAAAAGCACCCTGCTATCAACGTTAAGACGATCGAGGGCTATAGCGGGCAATTGACCAGTATGGTGCGCGCTGAACAATTGGATTTCGCACTGGTTCCCGCTTTTGCCGGGCGTGTWGGYTTRACRATTGCSCCGGTGGCGCGAGAYCGAGAAATGCTCGTTTCGGGCCCAGAATTCGGACTTGTTCATTCCCAGGATGTGAAGTTGAGTGACTTAGCGCCGCTGAAGCTTATCATCCCGACAGATTCCAATGTACGCCACGACAGAATACTGGAATATATAGAGGGTCAAAACATCAAAATTGATCGGTTGATGGAAATGGACACCATGCTGGGTACACTTGGCCTGGTGAAACGCACCGATTGGGTAACGATACTGCCCGGCCTCATCTGTGTCGGTGACAAGGATGGAAAATTGCGAAGGATCAACCCACTGATTGATCCTTCGCTCTATTCAGATTTCGTCACGATTGAACCCGCAACCAAGCCCATCTCCCAACAAGCCGCTGTGTTTCTGGCTGAGTTAAAAACCGAGATTGATCGCCTATCCACGGTTTGAGACCAATAGCCCGATCAAAGCATGATTTTGGGTAGCCATGTCGCCAATTGCGGAATGAACAACACCAGTAGGGCCGCAACGAGAATCAACAGGAAATAGGGCGTCGCTCCCTTAAAGATCATCGATAAGGTGGCCGTTTTATCCGGCACCGCTCCTTTTACAGTGTAGACCAGCAGCCCAAAGGGTGGTGTCAGCAGCCCAGCCTCAATGACCAGAATGCCAAAGATCGCAAAGGCAATCGGATCATAGCCTAGGGTCATAGCGATTGGTGCAAATATGGGCACAGTCAGCAGAATAATCGACACGGAATCGATCAACATGCCCAGTACAATCCAGATCAGCATCATCAAGCCGATGATCAAAATGGGGTCGATGCCAAGACCAAGGAAAAGCGCCTTGATGTAATTGATAGCGCCGCCAATCGCCAACAAGCGAGAATACATTTGCGCGGTGATCAGCAGGAACATAATCGGCGCGGTTGTGCGGCCAGCTTGAAAAATTGCGTTAACAATTTCCTTGCCGCGCATGCCTTTTATAACACCGATAATCAACGCGCCAATGGCACCAAACCCGGCAGCTTCGGTCGGCGTGAAAATACCGCTCCAGATACCGCCAATGACCAACATAATCAGGCCAAGAATGCCCAATCCACCGACACGCTCTGAGCGGCGTTCCTGCGATGTCATTTCCACAATATCGCCGGAAAAAGGCGGCGCGATAGATGGGTTGCGGATGGCAGCAATGATAACATAAGCCGAGAATAACGATGCCAGCACAATACCGGGTACAATGCCTGCCATAAACAGAGCACCAACACTCAACTCAGTCAGAATAGCCCAGACAATCAGCAGCACGCTTGGCGGGATCAACATGCCAAGGCAGGCAGAACCTGCGACAGCGCCCAATGCAAAGGTTTGCTTGTAACCAACACGGCGCATTTCCGGATAGGCAATGCGCGAGAAGGCAGCAGCGGCGGCAATAGACACGCCCGWAACGGCGGCAAAGACSGTGTTTCCAGCGATTGTTGCGATGGCAAGGCGGCCAGGAAGACGTTTGAGCGCKCGGTCACATATGCGGTACAAATCCGAGGCGGCCCCCGATCTCGATATAAAGTCCCCCATGAGAACAAATAGCGGGATCACCGCGAACACATCCTTGCGGATGGCCTCATAGGCGGTATTGCCCAAAATCGACAGCGCAGCTTCCGAATTGTCCAGCATCAAATACACGCCAAGCGCCGAACACAGCGCAAGCGAAATGCCAATATGAACACCCATCAAAATAAGGATGATCAGCAAAGCAAGCATCCAAAGAGCGATATCACCACCCATGACTAAAACTCCCCACTAAACTCTTCTGGCCTACTCGTATTGACCGTTAGGAAGCGCGTTAGGCGCTTCGTTTTCATCGATCAACTGACCCGTCCAGTCGTAGTAGATCATGCTAATATATGCGAAAACACCGAAGGCTGACATCACYAGAACMGTTCCGCGAACGGGCCATGTYGGCACYCGCAAAGAGCCCTCGCCCTCATATTCGCCAATGCGATAGGCATCCTGAAAGGCGGGCCATGTGCTCCACAGCAAACCGAGGAAAACGCCCAATCCAAGCAAATAGGCAAAGGTCCTTARAACTCGACGAAGGGCCGGCGGAATGCCATCGGCAAAAATGGAGGTGCGCAGCATCGACCCGGAATAAATCGCCAGCGGCAATTGCAGGAAAGTGATGGAAACAACCGAGTTTTGGATAATTTCCTTAGTGCCCGGAATGGGATGCGAAAACACCGAACGGCCAACAACATCGCCAAAAATGAGCAATGCCAAACCTAATGTCCAGAACGCAGACACCAGATGCACAGTGCGGGCAAATTTAATTGCAGAGCCCATTTAGTCCTCCCAAGCAATAATCCTTCAGTATTATCGCCGAAGCTAACTTGTCGCATTGCCAAGTCAAGCGAGAAAGTTAGCAATCGATAAATAAGGGCTGCATGTGGTGAAATCTCTCGCTTGACTGCGCGGACATTCTGTGGGGAAATGCATTTAGTTTAGCAGTCGATAAATAAGAAGCTGCAGCGAGGTTTTGGCGAAATGCAATCAGGCGTTTCATTCATTGCCAAGGTTTTTAACATGAGGGGAAGAAACGAATGATGTTTCTAAATAAGTCCACAGTGGTTGGTGGTGTGGTTGCCGCTGGTATGGTTTTTGCGGCTGGTGCTGCAAGTGCAGATGATTTTACATTGCGCATTGGCGCAGGCCATCCTAATGGCCCAGCAGTGTATGTTGCTGATGTTGCAAACTATTTTGTACCAGAAGTTAAACGTCGCGTGTCTGAAGAGACATCGCACACAATCGAATTTGTTGAAGCCTACGGTGGTGCCATTGCCGGCGTTGCTGAGACGCTTGAATCTGTTCAAAATGGTATTTTGGATATCGGCGCTTACTGCTTCTGCTTTGAGCCTGCCAAATTGTTCCTACATAACTTCCCGTATTACGCGCCTTTTGGCCCGCAGGATTCTGAACAGGAAATGCAAGCTGTTCGAGCTGTATATGATGCCAATCCGTGGCTGACTGAAGTTTTTGAAAAAGATTACGGCCAAAAACTCCTCGGCCTGCATGGCTGGGACAACTATCACCTTGGTACAAAAGACCCTTGGGACACTATGGCCGATCTTAAAGGCGTCAAAATTGGCGGTGCTGGCCCTAACCTTCCTTGGCTTGAGTATGCTGGCGCTGTGCCAGTGCAATCAACGCTTCCAGAGGGCTACCTGTCGCTTTCCACCGGTGTTTATGACGGTTGGCTAATGTTCCCATCCGC
>NVXB01000134.1 GCA_002746425.1 Hyphomicrobiales bacterium
TGGCGATGGCACATGGAGCTTTGCACCAGATGCTGACTTCAACGGCACAATTAATCTGAGCTATGATGTCAATGATGGCACCACAAACACAGCCACAACAGGCACCGTTAATGTAAGTGCTGTCAACGACGCGGCTGATGTCTCAGGACCAACATCATTTGCCACCTCCGAAGACACCGGCATTGTCATCTCAGAGGCACAGCTGCTGGCCAATGCATCTGATGTTGATGGTGATACCCTCTCCGTGCAGAACCTATCCGCCGATGGCGGAACCCTCACCGATAATGGCGATGGCACATGGAGCTTTGCACCAGATGCTGACTTCAATGGCACAATCAATCTCAGCTATGATGTCAATGATGGCACGACCAATACAGCTACAACCGGCACCGTTAATGTAGCAGCCGTCAACGATGCAGCTGATGTCTCAGGTCCAACATCCTTCACCACATCCGAAGATACCGGCATTGTCATCTCCGAGGCGCAGCTGCTGGCCAATGCATCGGATGTCGATGGTGATACCCTCTCCGTGCAAAACCTCTCCGCTGATGGCGGAACCCTCACCGATAATGGCGATGGCACATGGAGCTTTGCACCAGATGCTGACTTCAATGGCACCGTTAATCTCAGCTATGATGTTAATGACGGCACAACCAATACGGCCACAACCGGCACTGTCAGTGTAAGCGCTGTCAATGATGGTCCAACTGCAGGCAATGTTGATCTGGGTGCAACGGCTGAAGATACCGGCATTGTCATCACAGAGTTGCAATTGCTCGCCGGATCATCCGATACCGATGGTGATGCGCTCAGTGTTACCGGCGTATCGGTCAATCCAGGCTTTGGATCCCTCACCGATAATGGCAACGGCACATGGACCTTTAATCCGGCGCAAGATGTTAACGCCGATGATGTCGCGTTCTCCTTTACAGTCTCCGATGGAACAACGACCGATACCGCCACAGCGGTGCTGGATATTACGGCCGTCAACGACGCGGCTGATGTCTCAGGCCCAACATCATTCACCACATCCGAAGATACAGGCATTATCATCTCCGAAGCACAGCTGCTGGCCAATGCATCTGATGTTGATGGTGATACACTCTCCGTGCAAAACCTATCCGCTGATGGCGGAACCCTCACAGATAATGGCGATGGCACATGGAGCTTTGCACCAGATGCTGACTTTAATGGCACGATTAACCTGTCCTATGATGTCAATGATGGCACGACCAACACAGCCACAACCGGCACGGTGAATGTAAGTGCCGTCAATGATGCGGCAGACGTCTCAGGCCCAACATCCTTCGCCACATCAGAAGATACCGGCATTGTCATCTCYGAAGCRCAGYTRCTGGCCAATGCATCGGATGTTGATGGYGATACACTCTCCGTGCARAACCTSTCCGCTGATGGCGGAACCCTCACAGATAATGGCGATGGCACATGGAGTTTTGCTCCGGATGCTGACTTCAATGGCACAATCAATCTCAGCTATGATGTTAATGATGGCACCACAAACACAGCCACAACCGGCACGGTGAATGTAAGTGCTGTGAACGATGCCGCTGATGTCTCGGGTCCAACATCCTTCACCACATCCGAAGATACAGGCATTGTCATCTCAGAAGCGCAGCTACTGGCTAATGCATCTGATGTTGATGGTGATACACTCTCCGTGCAGAACCTGTCCGCTGATGGCGGAACCCTCACAGATAATGGCGATGGAACATGGAGCTTTGCACCTGATGCTGACTTCAACGGCACAATCAATCTCAGCTATGATGTTAATGACGGTACGACCAATACGGCAACAACCGGCACTGTCAGTGTAAGCGCCGTCAATGATGGCCCAACTGCAGGCAATGTTGATCTGGGTGCAACGGCTGAAGATACCGGCATTGTCATCACAGAGGCGCAATTGCTCGCCGGATCATCCGATACCGATGGTGATGCGCTCAGTGTTACCGGCGTGTCGGTCAATCCAGGCTTTGGGTCGCTTACCGATAATGGCAACGGCACATGGACCTTTAATCCGGCGCAAGATGTTAACGCCGATGATGTCGCGTTTTCCTTTACAGTCTCCGATGGAACAACGACCGATACCGCAACAGCTGTGCTGGACATTACTGCCGTCAATGATGCGGCCGATGTCTCAGGGCCAATGAGCTTCTCCATGAGTGAAGATGGCGCAATGACCATTTTTGAAGCTGGTCTTCTGGCCAATGCTTCTGATGTCGATGGTGATATACTTTCCGTGCAAAATCTCTCAGCTGATGGCGGAACCCTCACAGATAATGGCGATGGCACATGGAGCTTTGCACCAGATGCTGACTTCAACGGCACAATTAATCTGAGCTATGATGTCAATGATGGCACCACAAACACAGCCACAACCGGTACCGTTAATGTAAGTGCTGTTAATGATGCCGCTGATGTTTCCGCTCCGTTTTCACTTACAATGGACGAAGATACTTCGGTCGATTTTACAGACGCACAATTGCAGGATTTCTTGTTGCAAAATGCTAGTGATGTTGATGGAGACAGCCTTGTTGCACAAAATATTGTATTCGACTCAGGCCAGTTGGTCGATAATGGCAACGGCACATGGACATTTACTGCAGAAGCCAATTTCAATGGTACAATCAATGCAACTTATGACGTGTTCGACGGCACGACGAGCACTGCGGCAACCGGTACAATAAATATCGCCTCCGTCAACGATGCAGCAACAGATATATCTCTCACGTCAACCGAGGCCGTTGTTGACGTAACCTTCCAGTCTGAGGCCGCCGGTTTTGACAATTCATTTGGTGTCTTTCATGTAAACGAGCAGGGTGAGCCAGTTGCAGGCAAAATACTTTGGTCAAGTGCCAATGATCAAACAACCGGCGAGATGGCATCAGCAGCGTTCCCCGGTGTCGACCCTGACAATATCGGTTATTTCCTGATCCCAGATGGCGATGCCCACAATGAAATTTTTAACGGCATGGACGTTAGTTTCCAACAAGATGCAAATGGAAACTGGCAAGCAGTTGCAGGAGATGGAAACCCGCTTGTTGGCGAAGGCGCCCCAATTTTCTTCTCCGGCGATGGCTCCCTCAATTCCGATGGGCAAGTGCACGTTGTGGAAGAAAACGGCATGCTCCGCTTTGAAGACTTGCCCGGTATAGGAAGTGACAACAACTACAGCGATCTGGTTATCTCAGTGAATGTGGGTGAAAACACCTATGATTCCAGCATTGTAAGCGAAAACAACGAAGGCGCTATCATTGGAAATCTCACCAGCACCGATGTGGACGCTGCTGACACGCATAGCTATTCGGTATCCGATAGTCGATTTGAAGTGGTCGGTAACCAGTTAAAGCTCAAAGACGGGGTTAGTCTGGATCACGAAACGGATGGCAATCTTTCCATTGATATCACCACGACCGACAATGGCGGCGCCTCATATACAGAGACATTCTCTATTTCAGTGACGGACATCACCGAAGCACCCGTTGACCTGTCTTATGTTGGAAACAGTGACTTGGTTATCGATGGCAGTGGCGGCGGGGGACTTTCTTTTGCAACGGAGAGTGGTGAGAACGCTTTAGAAGCCACCTCTGGCTTGAGCGCTGACGACCAACGTTGGTTCTCGATTGAATTGCGCGTTTCTCTGGATGATGTAAGCGGTTCCGGTTGGCAGGGTAACTTGGTTTCTCAACACGATAATTGGGATCAAAACGGGTTTTACCTTTCTGTCGAGAACAATGGCGCGATTGCCTACAAACAATTTGAGAATGGTCAGTGGAGAGGCGGCGCAGTTTCCTCTGGCAACACAATCATTGCTGGCGAGGAGCAAATGATTTCTCTTGTTGTAGAAGGAGACACGGCAAGAATTTATGTTGATGGCGTTCAAGTTGCTTCTGGACAAGTGGCCTCACCAATGGCCAATTCTTCATCAAACATGAAGTTCTTTGAGGGTTTGAGCGGCGATGTTTCTGAAGTCAGAATGTGGGACCAATCACTTTCAAGCCAAGAAATTAATGCAAATCTAACCACAGACCTAACCGGTAATGAAAATGGGCTCCAAGGCCTTTATGAATTTGACGATGGATCGGGAAGCACAGTGAGCGATGTCAGTGGTTCAAACCAAGACCTTTCAATTACAAGCTCGAGTACCTCTTGGCCTCAGTCTGGTGTCGCTATAGGAAGCGTTGTCGCCAATTTACAATCAGTGACTGATCAAGATGCGGGGGATAGCCACACTTTTGCGTTGAATAACGACGCAGATGGCATGTTCGCAATTGATGCGGCTACGGGGCAGATCACCCTCGCTGCCAGCGCAGATGCCAACAGCTCTCACACAGTGGTTGTTGAAACAACAGACAGCGTTGGCAATACCTATTCTGAAAGCATCACCTTCCAATTTGGCAGTGACAGTGATGACACCATCACCGCAACAAGTGGCAGTGATATTATTTATGGTTTTGATGGCAATGACACACTGAACGGCGGCGATGGTGATGATGTCATTTACGGTGATACAGGTTCTGAAGGTGCATTGGACTATACCAGCACCGTAGAACAGCACTCCCCCTTAGCTCATCTTAAATTAAGTGATAGCGGCACGACAGCGGCGGATGAAACAGGAAATGGCCATCAGGGCATATACAAAAATGGTGCCTCTAGCGGTGGCGATGGCGCCATTTCCGGCGATGCTGATACATCAGCCCAATTTGATGGGTCAAACGACTATGTAGAAATCGCAGCGTCAACTGATTTCCAAATACCCAGCGGAACAATTAACGTCTGGTTCAAGGTAGACGATCTGAATGGCACACAAACACTCATCTCCAGAGATTCAAATGGCTATGATGGCGGTGGCCATCTGGATATCAGCGTAGGGTCTAATGGAATTGTCGGTGTGCGGCACCAGACGGCCAGTTCCAATACTTATTCAAACTCTTCTCAGGCATCTGCTATCTCTCCGGGCGAATGGCATATGATGACTTATTCCTGGGGTGACAGTGGCACCGAGCTCTATATGGATGGAGAGTTGGTTGACACAAATGCTAATTCCATGACGCTTGAGGGCAATAATGAGCCATGGACCATTGGCGCTAGCCAACGGCAAAGCAGTGACGGCACAGCCAACAATTTGTCCAATTTCTTTGATGGAAGCATAGACGAAGTCACCATATTCGATACGCCGTTGGACAGCTCCGACATCATGGAAGTGTTTGAATCTTCAAGCCTGCCAGCTGGCGGCGATGACATTATTGATGGCGGCGCTGGAAACGATACGATCTACGGCAATGATGGCAATGACACGATCTCTGGCGGGACCGGGAACGACTTTATCGATGGCGGTGCCGGAAACGATATACTTAACGGCGATGATGGAAATGACACCATAGAGGGTGGTAGCGGAGATGACACCATAAGCGGAGGCACCGGTGACGACATTATGACTGGCGGTGATAGCAGTGATATCTTTGTCTACAATCTTGGCGATGGCTCCGACGCAATATATGGCGGTGCGGGCGGTGGTTGGACAGACGCTATCGAGCTGGCAGGCTTCGATTCAGGCTCCTATGGCACCGATTGGACGCTCAATCTCACCAGTGGGTCAATTGAGAGC
>NVXB01000135.1 GCA_002746425.1 Hyphomicrobiales bacterium
GTGATGCAACGAATCTCATGCGGGTAGGTGGCTTCTGTTGCTCAATGGTGAGTGATTCTGAAACAGATAGAGCCTTGTGAAAACACACTCATCGCAAACCAACCGGTTCATCACGGTTAAAAAACACATAATTGAGTGCCGCCAAGGCCCACTCTAATGAAGGGGTTCTTAACAACCGCATGAAAATTGTGTCTTCAATGCAACACTCTCCCGACAACAATACCTGCGCATACATCAATGTTAAAAATGCTATTGATGTAATTACCAGTATCCGCGATGTTCATTTTGCGTTTGGAGCGATTCAGCCTTCCGGGTCATCCCGCTTCCGCTTAGCGGATTTGAAGTTGGTTTTATAAATCAGTTTTCAGGTCCAGATTATTAAATGACTTTGGAGGTCATATTATGAAAAAGAGTCTTCTTCTTGGCTCCGCAGCTGCGCTTATTATCGCACCAGCTGCATTTGCTGCAGATCTGCCCGTTGTAGAGCCTGTTGAATATGTAAAAGTTTGCGACGCATTCGGCGCTGGCTTTCACTACATTCCTGGTACAGAAACATGCCTGAAATTCTCCGGYCGTGTACGTACTGAGTTTGGWRTTSRKTCTACYGATCCMGATCATGGYTTGWCKGCTGCAACRCACGTTAATGACAGAAATGAYACAACATTCTTCAACTCRAACTTTGAGCTTGTTGTAAAYGCTTCTTCCATGACYGAAATYGGCWTGSTKGTTGGYCAGTTCGCWATYTCTGGTTCCAATGAAGGYRNCNTGTCTNNCTTGGCGATGCWTGGATYACAATTGGCGARAACATYYTSGTTGGTCGYGAAACATCWCGKTTYGACTTYGGYGSTGGCTAYGGCATYTATGATGSTTATTAYRSCGATGARKSCYTGAACCAGTTYACRTTSATMATGCCMTTCGGMAATGGCTTYWSYGCRACMCTYGGWCTTGAAGATKCKCGYGAYCGTACRRKTSMWRYYRYTSAGSKTWWWRSYGCWGGCGYWKYWRYYRGCCAGAACACTGTTTCTCAAGCTGGTATGGAAATTCCAGATGTTGTTGCAAGCCTGCGTATTTCACAGGGATGGGGTTCTGCCCAGGTTTCCGGTGCTTTGCATCAGTTGCGCATTGTTGACAACACCAATTCAGAATCAGATACGGATTGGGGCTTTGCTGTAGAAGCAGGTATCGAGCTGAATGTCGGTTCTATGACCAAGATTAAAGTCAAAGCTGGTTATGCTGATGGTGCCTTGCACTATATCGGTGGTGGCTCTGTTGGTGCTGATATGATTGTCAGTGTGGTCGGCGCAAATACATCAATCCTTGATACCTACAGTGGTTACGATGTGTTAGCTGCTGTTACTCATACCATTGGTGATTTGTCACTGAGTTTGACGGGCCAATACGTTGATCTGGATGATCAAGCCGAGATCACTTACGTTGGTGCTACAGCGTCTTATGAAGTCGTTGAAAACCTGACAGTTGCCTTGACGGGCCAGTATACAGATTTCGATTATAATCCGCTGTATACATCTGCAAATGCCCTTGCTCTCGACCACGATGATTGGACAGCTAAACTGCGCATTCAGCGTAGCTTCTAATTCTTAAACGAATTAGCTGATTTTAAGAGCCCGGCGAGAAATCGTCGGGCTTTTTTGTTTAAATTTTCTGCTTTTTCTGCATTTCCTAAAATCTGTTTTCTGGATTTCCAGTCATTCCGTTGCTATCTGAACATCTCAACGCAACAGGCAGAACAATATGCAGCCCCGCACAGATACATCCCAACACTTAAGCCACCTGAAGCGCCTCGAAGCTGAGGCCATTCATATTTTCCGCGAAGTTGCAGCAAACTTCGAAAAGCCGGTGATGCTTTATTCCATCGGCAAGGATTCGTCCGTCTTGCTGCATCTTGCCATGAAGGCGTTTTATCCGGCAAAGCCGCCATTCCCATTTTTGCACGTAGATACCACCTGGAAATTTCAGGAGATGGTGGCGTTTCGCGATGAAACAGCGAAGCGCTTGGGCATTGATTTGCTGGTTCACATCAATCAGGACGGTGTTGATCGAGGCATTAGCCCGTTTGAGCATGGCTCAAACATACATACCCATGAGATGAAAACGGTTGGCCTGCGCCAAGCACTCGATAAATACGGTTTTGATGCGGCCTTTGGCGGCGCGCGCCGTGATGAAGAGAAAAGCCGGGCCAAGGAGCGCATTTTCTCATTCCGCAACGCGCAGCATGGCTGGGACCCTAAAAACCAGCGCCCGGAAATGTGGAAAATATACAATACGCGGGTTTCAAAGGGTGAATCGATACGCGTCTTCCCGATTTCCAATTGGACGGAGCTGGATATCTGGCAATATATTTTGCTGGAAGACATCCCCATTGTACCACTCTACTTTGCCAAAACCCGTCCGGTTGTGGAACGTGATGGCATGCTGATCATGAAAGATGATGATCGTATGCAGCTGGAAGCTGGTGAGACCGTAGAGCAAAAACTCGTGCGGTTTCGTACCCTCGGCTGTTATCCGCTGACCGGTGCCATCGAATCTGATGCTGATACGCTTGAAGCTATCGTTAGCGAAATGTTGACGGCACGCACCTCTGAACGCCAGGGGAGGCTGATCGACAAAGATGAATCAGGCTCCATGGAGAAGAAAAAGCGTGAGGGGTATTTCTGATGAATAATTTACAAACGCCTGACACCCTCAAAACGTTTCTCGCCGAGCAAGAGCAGAAAACGCTGCTGCGGTTTTTGACCTGCGGTTCTGTCGATGATGGCAAATCCACGCTAATTGGCCGACTGCTCTATGATACCAAGCTGATTTACGAGGATCAGCTTGCCGCGCTGGAAAGCGATAGCCGGAAATGGGGCACCGTTGGCGAGGAAATTGATTTTGCGCTTTTGGTAGATGGGTTGGAGGCCGAGCGAGAGCAGGGCATCACCATCGATGTTGCCTATCGGTTTTTCTCGACATCCAAACGCAAATTCATCGTCGCGGATACACCCGGCCATGTACAATACACCCGCAACATGGCAACCGGAGCTTCAACAGCTGATTTGGCGATTGTGCTGGTTGATGCCCGCAATGGCATTTTAACGCAAACCAAGCGCCACACCTTTATCGCGTCGCTGTTGGGCATTCGCCACATCGTGGTTGCGATCAACAAAATTGATTTGGTTGACTACGACCAAAATGCCTTTGAACGCATCACTGAAGAGTTCAAAGCGTTTTCCGCTGAGCTCGGCTTTGATACCATCACGCCCATTCCTTTGTCGGCGCGCTTTGGCGACAATGTTACAGAGCTTTCGCCGCATATGGGTTGGTATGATGGCCCAACATTACTTGGCCATCTTGAAACAGTCGATTTTGAGTCTGATCACTCCAGCGCGCCTTTCCGCTTTCCTGTGCAGTATGTGGTGCGGCCAAATCTGGATTTTCGTGGTTTTGCAGGCACGGTAGCCGCTGGTTCTGTTGCGGTTGGTGACAGCATTGTCGTTGCCAAATCCGGCAAAAGCAGCAAGGTCAGCCGTATTGTCACCATGGATGGAGATTTGCAAAATGCCGTTGAAGGGCAAGCGGTCACTATTGTTCTGGATGATGAAGTCGAGGTGTCGCGCGGCAATATGTTGGTTGCGCCGGAAGAACGACCCCATGTAGCCGATCAATTTGCCGCCAATCTGGTGTGGTTTTCAGAAGATCCGATGATTCCCGGTCGTCAATATATACTGCGAACCGAAACGGACAGCGTATCCGCATCAATCACCGCGCTACGGCACCGTATAGATGTCAATAGTTTTGCCCATGAGGCCGCGACCTGTCTTGATATGAATGAGGTTGGTTATTGCCACCTCTCCACGCAGGCCCCTTTGGCGTTTGACGCCTATGCGGATAACCGTGCAACCGGCGCCTTTGTGCTGATAGACCGGGTAACCAACGCCACAGTGGGCGCGGGCATGATCACGCATCCATTGCGCCGTGCGTCAAACGTGCATTGGCAAGCTTTGGACGTTGATAAGAAAAGCCGTAGCGAGCAAAAGGGGCAAAAGCCCGCAGTGCTGTGGTTTACCGGCCTGTCTGGTTCTGGCAAGTCGACGATTGCGAATCTGCTGGAAAAACGCCTGCTGGCGGAAGGTCGCCACAGTTATATTCTCGATGGTGATAATGTGCGCCACGGTCTCAACCGTGATCTTGGCTTTACCGAAGAAGATCGCGTGGAAAACATCCGCCGCGTGGGCGAGGTTGCCCGGTTAATGGTGGACGCTGGCTTGTTGACGCTGGTGTCCTTCATCTCGCCATTTCGCGCCGAGCGTCAGCTGGCGCGGGATATGGTTGAGGACGGGGAGTTTTTCGAAATTTTCGTAGATACGCCATTTGAAGAATGCGCAAAACGTGATCCCAAGGGCCTCTACGCCAAAGCGCTGCGTGGTGAGATCAAAAACTTCACAGGTGTTGATTCGCCTTATGAAGTTCCGGAAAATCCCGATATTCATCTGAAAACGTTAGGTAAATCGGCAGAAGAGCTGCTGGATGAGCTTATCGAGGCTCTGAAACAAAAGGGCGCATTGTCATGAGCACCGCATCAACTGCTGATACAGCCTATCCAATGGATGAGATGCTCGCCACCTTCGAACAGCTTTCACTGAAAGCCGGTGCTGCCATCATGCATTATTACGAAAACGGCTGTGAAACCGAGTTTAAAGACGATCAATCCCCGGTCACCGTGGCAGACCAAGCAGCCGAAAAGATCATTGTTTCTGTTCTGCGTGAAAAATACCCCGATATTCCCGTGGTAGCCGAAGAAGAGATGAGTGCGGGCCATGACCCAGAGGATTTTGGGTCAAAAAAACAAAGCCAGCGCTTTTTTCTGGTGGACCCGTTGGATGGCACACGGGAATTTATCAATCAGCGGTCAGACTTTACCGTCAATATCGCGCTTATAGAGAACGGCATACCAGTGGCGGGCATTGTGTATGCGCCAGCACGCGGCGAGCTCTATTATGGCCACGGCGATACGGCTACATATGTAAAGGTCGAGGCATACACTCCAGTCTCGCGCCAACAAATCCACGTTGCAAACAAGAAGACAGCCCGAGTCGCCGTCGCCAGTCGCTCGCATCGCACGCCGGAAACCGATGAATTCCTGCAAATGCACAAGATCACGGATTGCGTTTCCGTCGGCTCCTCACTCAAGTTTTGCATCCTTGCAAAAGGTGAGGCCGATATTTACCCCCGCTTTGGTCGTACCATGGAGTGGGACACCGCTGCGGGAGATGCAATTTTGCGCGCAGCCGGCGGTATGACGTTTTGCACAGATGGCACCGTGTTCCCCTATGGCAAGCGAGACCAAACGCATGACGCACCTTTCGCCAATCCAAGTTTTATTGCTGTTGCTTCAACAGTGCCCGGTTTCTGATTCTTGCTGCGCGCGGTTTGCTGGGTATCGTTGCGCGATAACTCAGTAACAAAATGGCCCAATTCAACAGCTATTGCATTCTGAACAAAAGAATCATCAAACAGCAAAGCTTTGCGCGGTAGCAAAAACGTATTTTCAGTTACTGTAATAAATAACAATGATACATCAAGCAGTTACAGGT
>NVXB01000136.1 GCA_002746425.1 Hyphomicrobiales bacterium
CTGGGTTAACGATATCATCGGCAGAGTTGTGGGCGCGAATTCCAAACGCAATGTGCGGCTGGTCAAGGGCAGTCATATTATTGTGCCAAAATTCTGGGATGGGCCGCAGGCCTATCTGGTACAAAACACTGATAAGCGGGTGATTTTCATAAACCCTTATGAGGGTGACAAGGCGCTGATCGGCACCACCGACATTCCCTATGAAGGCGCGCTTGAAGAAGTTCGCGCCAATGATGATGAGATCGATTATCTCATTAAGGCCGTGAACCGCTATTTCAAACAGACCTTGCGCCGGGAAGACGTTTTGGAGAGTTTTGCTGGCGTCAGACCTTTGTTTGACGATGGCAAAGGCAACCCAAGTGCTGTGACAAGAGACTATGTTCTCGATCTTGAAAATGGACATGGCGACGCGCCTATTCTGAATATATTTGGCGGCAAAATCACGACTTTCCGCAAACTTGCCGAGCACGCCATGCACCGCCTTGAAAAGATTTTTCCTGAGATGGGCAAAGACTGGACGGCAACGAGCACACTGCCCGGCGGCGGATTTTTGGACGCTGATTTTGAGGCGTTTCTTGCGTCAGTTCGGGCGGATTATCCGTTTTTAACGGCCGAATTGGCTGAACATTATGCCCGACTTTATGGCACGCGGTTAAAGGCTTTTTTATCTAAAGCGCAATCCCTTGATGATTTGGGAAAGCAATTCGGTCCGCTGCTTTATGAAGCCGAAATTCACTATCTGATCGCGACAGAATGGGCCGTTACGGCTGAAGACATCTTGCAGCGACGGACAAAACATGGCCTTCACATGAGTGAGGCTGAAATATCGAAATTTGGAGTGTGGTTTAAAAATGATTGTGCAAAATCGGCTTGAACCACCCGCGCAGCCCTTTGCGGCGCTGCGTAAAATGTCGGCACAGATTGGCCGCGATCCAATGCTTGTGCAGGCTGCCGGTGGTAATACGTCTGTCAAACATGGCGATGTCATGTGGATCAAGGCATCTGGCACTTTGCTGGCCGATGCGGTGGCAAAAGATATTTTTGTGCCGGTTGATCTTCCCGATATGCAAAAGGCCCTGCAAGCAAATGAGCCGCGCGCGGATAGGCCTGCGGAGTTTTTGATACCCGGCAGCTCGCAGCTGCGCCCCTCCATTGAAACCAGCTTGCATGCGGTGTTCTCTCAGGCGGTTGTCGTGCATGTGCACTGTGTTCATACGCTGGCCCATGCCATTTTGGAAAACCGCGAAACGCTTCTTGCGCAACGGTTGGAAGGTTTTGAGTGGGCGCTGGTGCCCTATGCCAAGCCTGGCGCAAATCTGGCGCGCATTGTACGCGGCCTGCTGGAGGAAAACCCAAAGATCGATGTGATTATTCTTGGTAATCATGGCCTGATTGTTGCTGGGGACAGCGTTGAAGAAACACATCAATTGCTGAACAAGGTGCATGAAAAACTGGCGATTTCGCCAAATGCCGACGCAAAAGTTGATTTGGTGGGTCTCCAGAGCCTGGCCAGTGGTAGCGCCTATGAGTTGCCATATTATTTGCCACTGCACCAATTGGCATTGGATGAAAAACGCGTCCAGCAAGCCATTTTTGGATCACTATATCCCGATCACGTTATTTTTTGCGGCATTGCTGCAACGGCGCTGAACCCTAATGAAACGCTAGATCAAGCAGCACAAAGAGTTGTTGCAACAGGCGCACCGCCGCCGGTATTTGTCATTGTGCCCGAGTGCGGCGTATTGATGCGCAAAGATGCCAGCAGCGGTGCCATTGCATTGATGCGCTGCTTGACCGATGTGCTGAGCAGAGTGAGTGTTGATGCGGAACTGATTTACCTATCGACAGAGCAAAATCTGGAATTGTTGGATTGGGATGCCGAGAAATACCGGCAAGCTCTCAATGCCAAATGATGCAGCCTATTTAGGTATTGATCTTGGAACATCCGGCGCGCGCGCCATTGTGATGCGCCATGACGGAAAGGTAATTGCTGAAGGGCAATCCGCCATGGCTGATCATGGTGCAAACCATCGTGATCCAAAGATCTGGTGGGCCGCCGTTGAAACGGCTTTGCATCGCGCATTGGCAGATATTGATGGCAGTAACATCATCGCACTTTGCGTCGATGGCACATCGGGAACCATGATTCCGATTGATGGGGATGGCACTCCGCTTGCTGAGGGGCGCATGTATAATGACCCATGTGAAGATACTGCAATACTAGCAAAAATCTCTGAACACGCGCCGCAAACAAGTGCAGCGCATGGCCCGACCAGCGGATTGGCAAAGGCACTGATTTTTCAGGAACACTTTTCGCCAACGAAAATTATTCATCAGGCCGATTGGATTGCTGGTCTTTTATGCGGCACTTTTTCCAGTGATGATAACAATGCGCTGAAAACCGGCTATGATCCGATTGCTGGACAGTGGCCAGATTGGATTGCCAAAACCGGTCTTGACCTAACATTGTTGCCTCAGGTGCGAGAGCCGGGAGCAACGGTTGCAACTATTTTGCCCGCGATGGCAAAGCAGTTTGGCCTCCCCAAAAGTGTCAAAATTCTTGCAGGCACCACCGATGGCTGTGCATCCTTTTTGGCAACGGGAGCTGACAAACCCGGTGATGGCGTAACGGCGCTCGGCACAACTTTGACCATCAAATTCCTGTCGAATAAGCCGTTATTTGATCCCTCTTGCGGTGTTTATAGCCATCACATTATGGGCATGTGGCTGGCGGGTGGCGCGTCAAATACGGGCGGTAATGTGCTCTTGGCGCATTTCTCGCCTGAAGATATGGTGGAGCTTTCAGCGGAAATTGACCCGGAGAGTGATAGCGGCCTGAATTATTATCCACTTGTGCAGCCGGGAGAGCGGTTTCCTATTGCGGACCCAAATCTGGCCCCGCGCCTTTCTCCGCGACCAGAAAACTCGGTGGATTTTCTAAAAGGCTTGTTTGAAGGCATCGCTGATATCGAGGCTTTGGCCTATCAAAAGCTAATGGAACTTGGCGGCCCCAAGCTGACGTCTGTTCGCTCTGTGGGTGGCGGCGCGCAAAACCCTGTTTGGACTCGCATTCGCGAGCGGCATGTTGGTGTGGTCATGGTTGAACCGGCTAACACACAGGCAGCTTATGGTGCTGCATGCTTGGCTCGCTTTGGCATGAGCACATGAGTGTTCAACTGGATAGCCTCGATGCGTTGGCAGAGCAGTTTGATACTTTTCTTATCGACCAGTTTGGTGTTTTGATGAAAGGCGATGGTCCCTATGCCTTTGCGCCCGCTGCGCTACAAAAATTGGCGGCGCTTGGAAAGCGCATTATTGTACTGTCAAACTCGGGGAAGCGGTCGGTACACAATAATGACCGGTTTGTCACAAATGGATTTACACGCGAGAGTTTTGAAACAGTTTTGTCCTCTGGCGAGGTCGCTTTTGATTATTTGAAGCTGCGCATTGGCGACACGATACAAGCTAGCTCCAAAGTGTTGGTTTTATCGCGTGAAGGTGATTTGTCTTCGATTGAAGGCTTGCCTTTAACGGCGACGGAAAACCCTGATGAAGCGGATTTGATTTTGCTGGCCGGAAGCCGGGGCGATGTGCAAACGCTTGAAGATTACCGCACTGTTATGCAAGGCCCGGCGGATCGAGGTATAAAATGTCTTTGTACCAACCCGGATATGACAATGCTGACGCCAAAGGGCCTGCGTTTTGCCGCGGGTAAAATTGCGTCGCTTTATGAGGATATGGGCGGCAATGTGGAATGGATAGGCAAGCCCTATCCCATGATTTATGATGCGGCATATCGGCTGCTGGGGCAACCAGCGCGTGACACAATTGTTTGTATCGGGGATAGTCCGGCTCATGATATTCTTGGGGGACAACGCGCGGGATTTAAAACGACATTGGTGCGTACTGGTATTCATGCAGATGAGAGCGATGCTATGATTGCATATGAATGCGAAAAGCTGGGTACAGTGCCGGATTTCATTATGCCACAATTTTCATTTTCGCGGTGATAGATTAGCAGCAAGATGAGCTTTTCCCTCTCCCTCAACACCAATCCACTGGTTAATCGGTTTGCCGAGCCTGATGACCTTATTGACACTATCGCGCGTGACATAAAAATCCGCGATGTGCAGCTGACGCATGAATTTATAAATCCGTCCTGGCCGCCCGCCCTTATTCAACGCCTGACAAAACAAATGCGCAGCGCGTTGCAGCGCACCGGCGTGCGGGTGACATCGGGCATGACCGGGCCGTATGGCAGGCTCAATCACTTTGGTCATCCAGACCGCGATGTGCGGCACTATTATGTGGAATGGTTTAAAAAATTTGCCGATATCTCCGTTGAGCTGGGCGCCAAATCTGTTGGCACTCAATTCGCAATTTTTACATATAAGGACTTTGACAATAGCGAGCGCCGCGAAGAGCTGATCTCAATCGCTATCGATTGCTGGGCCGAGATTGCGGAGCACGGCAAAAGAGCCGGGCTTGAGTTTATCTTCTGGGAACCGATGTCGATTGGCCGCGARTTTGGCGAAACGATTGAGMACTGCCTTGCCYTGCAAACKCGGYTRAGCGCGCAAAATATGGCRATACCGATGTGGATGATGGCAGATATTGATCATGGYGATGTCACYAGCGCCAACCCGGATGATTATGACCCCTATGGCTGGGCGCGCGCTGTGCCAACGGTATCGCCGATTATTCACATCAAGCAATCTTTGGCGGATAAGGGYGGGCACAGGCCCTTTACGGAAGAGTTCAACAAGRTGGGYAAAATYCAGCCCGAACCTTTGATTGATGCKTTTCAGCAAGGYGGCGGCAAAGAYAAYGARATTTGCCTTGAGYTGTCGTTCAAAGAGCGTGAGCCGAATGACCGAAAAGTTATYCCRCAAATTGCTGAGTCCGTRGCSTTYTGGGCACCTYATATTGATACYGGCATACAGGATTTGAACATTTGATGGYSWTGRCAATACAGGAAGCAATGCATGACTGATCAACCCAAATTTTGGATTGGCACCAGCTGGAAAATGAACAAGACGCTGGCTGAAGCCAAATTGTTTGCGCAAGGTTTGATTGAKRCTGAAGCCGCGAGTGAGCCACACATACAGCGYTTTGTCATTCCWCCTTTYACTGCTGTGCGCKACGTCAAAACCTTGCTGCGTGATACATCGGTAAAAGTTGGWGCACAAAATATGCATTGGGCTGATGAAGGCGCGTGGACCGGRGAAAYCTCGCCGCTAATGTTGAAAGACTGCCATCTGGATATGGTGGAGCTTGGGCATTCWGAGCGACGCGCACATTTTGGTGAGACTGACAAAACTGTTGGGTTAAAAACCGAAGCTGCGGTGCGCCATGGCTTGATACCTTTGATCTGTATTGGCGAAACACTYGCGGAACGTGAYGCCGGGCGCGCAGAAGAAATTTTGTCAGCGCAAGTTGCAGGCGCACTCGGCTTGCTAAAAGGCCGCCAAAAAGATGWGCCTATCTTGTTGGCCTATGAGCCTGTATGGGCCAT
>NVXB01000137.1 GCA_002746425.1 Hyphomicrobiales bacterium
ATTTGAGGTTACATCGGTATTGATGGCAAACTCTGATCCAGCTCTAACTCCAGAGGCATCATAGCGTTGGCCAAAGACCCCGTATGCCGAACCGTCCTGCGCCCAAGATGACCAGCTGACTGCAAAACCACCATCCGCCAAACTTGTTACAGACGGTTCACCCTGAAGGCTCGCGGTATAAGTGTTAACTTGGAACTCAGACCCAAGTTCAGATCCATCAACGTTGTAAAGCTGACCACGAACCGAGTAACCGTCGCCATCCAGATTATTACTATCTGCCCACACAACAACATGGCCACCACCAGAAAGACCCGCCACCTGACTGTCCTGTTGATTTCCAGACGTATTCGTGTTCACCAGTGTTTCGGCACCTGCAACAAGCCCGGTTGCCACCGCAACATCCACCGTGATCAGCTCGGCCATACCGCTGGCATGTGTTGCTTTCACCACAAAACTATCTAAACCATCATATCCAGCTTCCGCCGCCAGGCTGTAGCTGCCATCGGCATTGACTGTGACCAATCCGTGCTCTGGGCCACTCTCAAGTTCATAAGCCATGCCAGATACTGCTGTTGCAATCCGACCGGAAGCTGGTGTGCCCGCCAGTATCCGGGCTGTCACCGGCCCGACATCGGGGAACTCTGCCGCCAGATCAATATCGCCATCGCTGAACCGCAGGGTTTCAATATTCCTCAGCTCATCAATATCAGAACTGTCAGACAAGCGTGTCACTCGAATTTGATCGCCATGGCGCAGAACCTCATAATCAGACAAAGCACCATCGTAAACTGCAATGTCTGTTCCTAAACCACCATCAAGTGTATCTGCGCCGCCGCGCCCGGTTAGAAGATCATCGCCAGAACCGCCAGATAGACTATTGTCTCCCCCATCTCCAGAAAGAGTATCATCAAACCCAGACCCTTCAAGAGACTCAATACCGGTTAAAACATCCCCGGCAGCATCTCCACCAGAGCCAAAACCGGAAACAAGATCCACAGATACACCGGAAGATGAAGCACGGTAAATCGCAACGTCATCGTCCGTACCGCCATCAAGACTGTCTCCCCCGGCTCCACCAGTTAACCGGTCATCACCAGCGCCACCAACCAAGATATCAGCACCAGAACCACCATAAAGATGATCGTCACCAGCACCTCCATCCAGAGTATCAATTCCGGTGCCACCTCGAATTTCATTGTCGTTGGAATCGCCTGTTAATGTGTCGGCAAAATCTGTGCCTTCAAGGTTTTCAATAGAAACATAGCTGTCGCCAGCCGCGTCACCTGTATTCCCCGACGGAGCACCTAGATTAGCCGATAGACCTGTTAGTGAAGATGCGTAACTCGCCGTGTCTGTTCCCTCGTCGCCGTTGAGTGTATCAGCCCCAGCACCACCAATTAGAGTTTGATCACCGTCTCCACCGTTGAGCGTGTCATTAGCAGCGCTTCCTGCAATTGTCTTGATAACATTTCCGTCAATTTCTCTGACAGTTGTTTGACTGCCATCAACGGTGCCATCATTATTTGTATCTCTTGTAAGAACTGTGGTGCGTTGATCTGCAGAGATTGTAATTGTGCCTGTGGCAATAACTGTGCCGCTCGAATTCGAGTCAGTGATAGATGCTAATTGCGAACCATCAATTGTGCTCGTCCAAATCTCTTCATGTTCAAAGGTGCCATTGCCATCATAATCTGCATCAATGGTTTTGGTGAGACCATCTGCACTTGTCGTAGTAATTGTGGTTGCTGCTACTATCGGACTGCCTGTTGCAATCGTAGACGCCCAGCTGACCTCATCTGGGTCAGTTACTACTGATTGGGCTAAAGCATTTGCACTTTTAGTTGTAACGACTGACCCATCAATGCTCTCTTCTACAATCGTAGTTTCATCGATTGTGCCGTCGCCGTTAATGTCCACAGTTGAGGTCTGGGTCAAGCCATCCGCACTGGTAGTGATCGTAACTTCGCGTTCAAGCACTGGGGCTATCGCCGAAAACGTTCCGTTACTCGCTTCTTCACTCACGCGGTAGATTTTTAGAACCTCGGTAGATGAGCCATCAGCTGAATTGGACCAAATATGAGAGGTTGTTTGATCTGTGATGCCATCGCCATTCTCATCCTTTTCTGAGGTGAGTATCTGGCCATTTATTGAAAGTATATTTGTATATTCGCTTTTTATCGCCCCAGAAGCATCAAAATCGGTGACGGTAGTTTTAGTACTGCCATTGGAAAATTGCAGAACAATCTCTCTTTGATCTATATTCCCATCGCCATCTGAATCCCGCTCTACAACTGTCTTGTAGCCATCAGCACTCATCGATGTGACGCTCTTATCACGTAGTACTCCACCGTCATAAATTGAACGGGTGACTATCGTGGATTCATCGGACCTAGTAATTGTTTCACTGGTCTCAGACTGCGTAAATGCGCCCGTTCCTTCCGGATCACTTTGAATAGTGACCGTTTTGCCATCAAAGCTGGTTGCCGTCTCAGTCTTTGAGATCAGCGAGCTGGTTGATGTTGTGTTGGTGACGGTTTCAACAAGGTCGCCATTCGTCAGATAGACCAGAGTTTTGGTAGAAATCTCATCATTTGTTCCAGAACCATCAACATCTCGCTCTATCGTTATTGTTTGAGCGTCTGCACTGGTAGTTGTAGTTTCGCGTGACGTGAGGTTCGTGCCGTCAAAGTAGCTAGTGGTGCCAGCGGTGGATCCATCAGCAAGATAGACGGTTTGCATTGTCTTGCTGGTCTCAGAAGTGCCATCGCCATCTTTATCCCATTCCCTCGTTACGGTATGACCGTCAGCACTGATTGTAACAATCGTGATATCTTTGATTGTCACTGAATAGCTCGGGGTAGCTGACGCCGCGCTACCACCAGTCAGATCGGCACGGGTRGTAGTTGTAATTTTGCTACCATCGGCATTGAGAGCATTTGCAACGATCGTTTGTGTTTCAGCCAGGCCGTCGCCATCAGCGTCGTATTGTATGGTCTCGACAAGTCCATCAGCGCTTATTGTTGTATACTGTCCGCCTTCGATACCATATTCACGGCCAGACGCAGATGCTAGCGCACCCTCCATTTTTGAGGTCGTCTCGGTTCCATCTGCATGCTGAGTTTTCACGATGGTATGATTTACCGTGCCATCACCATCAACATCTTCAGTTAGTCGAAGTTGAGTTCCATCCGCATTGGTCGTCGAGATGGTTTCTCTATTTAAGGTGCTGTCGCCATTTAATATCGTCGTTGTCTGCTGACGCGTACCATCTGCTTGTACGACAGTGGTCTGGGTTTGGGTCTTGGTTGRRAGGTTGTCCTCATCTCTCCAAACTGTAGTTGTGGTCAGTGYATCTGCGCTGACWGTGGTGGTGATACGATCTCGCTGTGTCCCGTCAGCATTGTAGTTGAAACTGTTGATTTCTGTGGAACCATCCAGTTCCAAGGTCACAACTTCGGTTGAAGAGATATCAACTGTGCCGTTGCCATCAAAATCGGTTGTAGATGTCGTGGTTAGTCTGTCAGCACTGATTACTTGTGTGGTTTTGGATTCCAATACCCCGTTGGATGAATAGGCGGATACAATGGTTGTAACAGACCCATCCGCATTTTTTGTCCCGGAGGTTATGCGATCATTTGTTCCGTCGCCATTTGTGTCCTGGCTAACGGTTGTTACCAAACGATCGGCGCTYTGTATTGTTGTCKCACTAGAAATCAGGGTTGTGTCTGACCCGGTCAAAGAGGTGGTTGTCGTCGTTGACCCATCTGCACCAATCGAGCGGATTTCTGTTTGTTCYTGATAAGGGAGCGATGCATCACCGATAAAGGTAGAGATTGTCGTTGTCAGGCCATCATCGCTAACTGTTGAGACGATTTTGCCGGTTTGGGTTGTACCGTCACCATTAAAGCTCGTTACAGTTTTTGTCTTCGAACCATCGACRTTCAAAACTGTTTCGTCAATTCTCTTACTATCGAAAATGCCATCTCCATTGGCGTCAGACAGAGCTGTGATAACCAGACCATTGCCACTAACTGTGCCTATTGATTGGTCGCTCTTATCGGCTAACGCGGAGCCTGCTCCTACATAGTTGGTTGTAGTTGTGGTCGTGGTCCCATCGGTGTTAAGCGATTTAACTGCAATGCTGGTGACATCAATATCGCCATCACCATCGGCATCAGTAGTTACAATTTGTGTTAGGCCATCTGCACTAAGTGTTGTCGTGCTTTGTCCAATTAAGGTGACCCCATCCAGTGTATAGGTAAATACCGTTTTGGTGGCGGTGCCATCAATCGACGTTAAATTGGTAGTAACAGATTGTGGGGAGGTGTTTGTACCAAGATAGTTCTCAATCGTCTGAGACAATTTATCGGCACTTGTATTGCTAACTGCGCTGGATATCTGAACCAGGTTGGTTCCGGCAAAGCTGGTTTGGGTTTCCGTTATTGAATCGTCTGCATTCAATACTGTAACGCTGGAAATGCGTTCATAGGGACTGGCATCGTCGTTGAGATACGTGTCTTCTGTAACGGTAAGCCCATCAGCGCTTGTAGTCGTTACGGTTTTACCAATCGCAACACTGCCGCTGCCATTTTTATTTTCTACGGTAACTGTTGAGGACCCATCCGCATTCAACACCTTGACGGTGTTTTGAGTTCCATCAAAAACGCCATCGCCATCCACATCGATTTGTGTTGATTGCGTCAGGCCATCTGCGTTGGTCGTCGCAACAGAGCGAGAGACAAGAATTGTACCATCGGGCGAATAGACTGAGTTTGTTTCCACCGAATCCGTGCCAACAACCGCGACCGTTTCAATGCGATCATTATTGCCATCACCATCGCTGTCGATCGTGGTTGTCCGAGTCTTGTTATCCGCGCTCCAGGTTTGAATGGAGCTGCTCTCTATCTGTCCATTTGCAAAGCTCTGAATGATAGAACGCGTGCTTGAGCCGTCAGCATTCTCAACTGTTCCATCAAGCTTTATGCGATCGAAAGTACCGTCCCCATCCAGATCGAGCTTTAAAGTTTCGCTTTTGCCGTCAGCGCTTACGAGAGTTTCTGAGTTGGTACGGAGTGATCCGTCTCCGTTTTTAACGTCTTCGCTTGTTGTTCTGCTGCCATCCGCATTATCCAGAATAGCACTGATTGTGGTAATGTCTGTCGTGCCATCACCGTCCAAATCAGTATCAACGGTTTTGCTGCTACTATCAGGATTGGTTACCGTTATGGTCGTCTTGATGCGATGCGCTGTTGTCACGTCATCGCCGGCATAGTCGGTTTTGGTCTCTGTTCGCGTGCCATCTATGGCTACTGTCGTGATAGTTTTACGAGAAGCGTTCACCACGCCATCACCTGTTGAATCCACAGAGACAGTTTTGCTCAAACCATCCACACTGGTGACTGTGGCCTCTTCACTATCTGTGGAGCCATCATCGTTCAA
>NVXB01000028.1 GCA_002746425.1 Hyphomicrobiales bacterium
AAAATTAAGCGCGGATTCGGCTGGTAAAATTCAAACCCTGCATGCTATAGAAACGCGCCCGGACCGATCATCATCGGTTGGCATACTGTCGGCGGGCGTGGTGGAATTGGTAGACACGCAAGATTTAGGTTCTTGTGGCGCAAGTCGTGGGGGTTCAAGTCCCTCCGCCCGCACCAAGTCGGAATTTCCGGCACTGAGAACGCCATAATTGCGCTGCCCATTTTGGTGTGGCGGTATGCAGATAAGAAACGTCAGGACGACAAACATGCAGGTTAGTGAAACCCTGAGTGAAGGTTTGAAGCGGGAATTGAATATTGTGATCCCGGCTTCACATTTGAAAGAGCGGCTGGAAGCCAAAATTGTTGAGCTGAAAGATACGGTTCAGATTAAAGGCTTCCGCAAAGGCAAAGTGCCGGCTGCCCATATTCGTAAAATGTATGGCAAGTCCATTATGAGCGATTTGGTTCAGGAAGAGCTGAATTCATCGTCTCAGAAAGCTTTGACCGATCGTTCGGAAAAGCCTGCCATGCAGCCGCAAATCGCATTGTCTGAAGATCAGGGCGAAGTGGAAAAGGTTATGTCTGGCGATGCCGACCTAGCGTACAAGATCACTTATGAGATCGTTCCGGTTATTGAAGAGCTGGATTACGGCAAGATTACCATTGAACGTCCGGTTGTTGATATTGCCGATAGCGAAATCGATGCGCGTTTGGAAGAGATTGGCGAATCCAATCGTCCATATGAGACCAAAGACGGCGCTGCTGAAGACAAAGACCGGTTGACCATTTCCTATCTTGGCAAGCTCGATGGCGAGCCATTTGAAGGTGGCCAGGACGACAATGCCATGCTGATCCTCGGATCAAACCAGTTTATTCCTGGTTTTGAAGAGCAATTGCTCGGCGCCAAGGCGGGTGATGATGTTGTTGTTAAAGTCAAATTCCCTGATGATTATCAGGCTGAGGCTCTWAAAGGCCAGGACGCTGAGTTTGATGTRACTGTTCGYGATGTKGCTGCTCCCGGCGAKGTTAAAATCGACGAAGACTTTGCAACRCGTCTGGGCCTTGAGTCKGTTGAGAAGCTGCGYGAAGCGGTTCAGCAACAGCTTGAAAGYCAATATGGCAATGTYACCCGTCAAAAGGTAAAGCGYCAATTGCTGGATCAGCTTGACGAGATGCATGCTTTTGAACTGCCGCCAACATTGGTTGAGCAGGAATTTGAAAACATCTGGCGTCARGTRACCCATGATATCGARCATCATGGCAAATCKTTCGAAGATCAGGACACMACCGAAGACGAAGCGCGTGCTGATTATCAGAAAATTGCTGAGCGCCGGGTTCGCCTTGGTCTGGTTCTTGCCGAAATTGGTGACAAGAACGAAATCAAGATCAATGACGAGGAACTTCAGCGCGCTTTGATCGAACAGATCCGCCAATTCCCTGGACAGGAACAGCAGGCTTTTGATTATTATCGCAACAACCCTGAAGCGATGGCCAGTTTGCGCGCGCCTATCTTTGAAGAGAAGGTTGTCGACTATCTTCTGGAACTGTCAAAAGTAAGCGACAAGACAGTGACCAAGGAAGAATTGATGGCTGATGCTGAGGAAGAAGAAGGTCACGATCATAATCATGATCACGACCATTAAGCTTCCACTACGCTTCTGGCATAGTCCTAAAACTTTTCAGGTTTGACCTGTATCAAAGCCCCGCCGCTCTCGGCGGGGTTTTTTGTTGTGCGCAACAATACCGCCAGGAGAGATACATGAACAATCTGAAACGCCAACCATTTATCATTCACACCAACGCCAATCGCTTGGTTGCAGGTGCTGTGGCCGCAATGTTATTGGGGGCATTTTCCGGGCTTGGCTTTGCCGCCTCGGACAATCTGGACCAGGCACAGGTCGAGCAGGGCAAGGAGCTTGCCAACACCTATTGCGCACGTTGCCATGCCGTGGGCACAGATGACAGCAGCACCCATCCTCATTCGCCGCCCTTTCGGATTATTTCGAAAATGTACCCGATTGAAAATTTGGAAGAGGCATTTGCGGAAGGCATTTATACCGGTCACCCAGACATGCCTGCCTTTGAATTCTCGGTCGAAAAACTGACGGCTTTGCTGGAATATATGAGATCCATTCAGCAATAGAGACTGTCTGTTTGGCCGCGCGCTCTGCAGATATATGTAAAATTTTAACAGCCTAATTGGTGAATAATTAGTGTCGTTACTTACACTCCAATTAACAACAGGCCTGTAAATTCCCCTCATTGAATTAAGGGGAATTTCGTGCCGTCGAATAATAAAACTTTTGCTATCGTTCTGTTTTTGGGAATTTGTGGTTTCCTGGGTGCTGCTCATCTGGGTGCGCAAGCATCCATTAATTGGCTGCTATACAAGGATAGCTCTGCCGCTGGAATGGATTGGGCGCATCTTATTGCCGACCGAATTCCAGAAATTTCTCAAAGTCATAATGAGGCAGATGGCGCGCATACCAACGCGGTCGCTGTTGATAAGGAATTAGTTGATTTTGAAAATCTGATTTCCAGCATATTTTCAGTCGGCAATATTTACCAGGTTGATTTTATTGATGTGGATTGCGGATGTGTCGCATCCTATGGCTCTTATGAACCCAGTGCCAAACCGTCTCAAAGCGCTGCGCACGGCGATGAGCATAGCCATTCAGCGGTCAATAATTCGGACGGTCATCCAACGGTTACCCTTGCAAGACGCAAGCTTGTGTCTGTGTTGGATAATACGAGCGATCATAATGTCCATTCACATGAAGGCTCGCAAGATATGCAGTTGCCTTTGGATCAGAATATTTTCCATGATTTGAAATTGAGTGATGACCATATGGTGCACGTGCATTATGGCCTCACAGGCAATCAACCCAGCACGGTTGGTGAAACATATCACCCGATATTCCAAGATGGCGCTTCGCAGGTCATTGTTAGAACTTTGGTCGATCTTGATCAGGCTGAAGCAAATTACACCTGGGTTCACTACAAGGGCGTGGCGGGGATATTGCTGTTGATGGTTTTGATCGTCAGCTACCCGCTCAGCAAGTATTTTAAGGAGCAGGCTCAGCGCCGCCGCGCTCATGAGCGTCTCAACATCATCGCAAATCAGGATGCGCTTACGCACCTTGCCAACAGAAATGCGTTTCAGGATCATGCTCCTGGTTTGCTGTTAAGAGCCAATGAAGAGGGTAAAAGGGTCTCGTTGTATCTGTTTGATGTCGATAACTTCAAGGAAATCAACGATTACCACGGCCATGAGATTGGCGATCAGGTTCTAAAAGAGATTGCCAATCAATTGCGTAAAATTGCACCGCAAGACTGCATGGTCGCTAGGCTTGGCGGTGATGAATTCGCAGTTTTGATCCGTGAGGAGGCACAAACCGCCAATGACAAACCTGACCTTTTGCAGTTTCCAATTTTTCATGAAATTGAGATTAGCGGCACCCATCAGAAAATTTCGGTATCTGTTTGTTCTGGGGTCTCTCATTTCCCCGACGACAGTGAAGACCTGACGGAGCTGATGCGGCATGCAGATTTGGCGCTCTACTCYGCCAAAAACACYAATAAGGCKGCRTCKTGYGAGTAYGCCCCYAAAATGGGTYTGGCATTTCGTACGCGYCTCGACTTGTTCAGTGATTTTCGCGTTGCATTGCGCGATTCAGAAATTGTTCCCTATTACCAACCGCTTTTGAGCACTGTCACCGGGCAGGTAAAGGGCTTGGAAGCTCTCGCGCGTTGGCGGCAACCCGATGGCTCTATCGTGAATGCCAATGCCTTTAAGGATGTGCTGAGCGACCGCAAAATATGCGAAATGGTCGGCCTGGAAATGCTCCAGCGCGTAACCCGYGAYATGGGCCAATGGAAACGYGARYTCATGCCATTYGAAAGTRTTGCCATCAATATTGATGTGGCTGATCTGATGCGGCCGGGATTTGAGATGGATGTCGTTAGCAACATAGCCAAAAACGGATTGTYACGTGGAGAACTGTCTATTGAAGTGACAGAAGAGTTCGTTTTTGACAGCAACAAGGACCTGCTTCTGGAGCGCCTTAACCGGTTGCGCGATGCGGGATGCCAAATTGTTCTGGATGATTTTGGTACAGGCTATTCTTCAGTCACCCATCTTAGGGAGTTGCCGCTCTCCGCAATTAAAATCGACAAATCCTTCACACAAAACCTCATTGGGAACAAATTTGATCAAGCCATTGTCAAATCCCTGGTGTCACTGGGTCGCGAATTCCAGTTCAAAGTGATCGCTGAAGGTGTTGAGCTGTTGGAACAGTCGCAGCTTCTGCATTCTCTTGGTTGCAACCTTGTTCAGGGGCATCTGTATTCCAAGGCCGTTTGTGCTGCCGATGTTCCGGCGCTTTTGAGCAAGCTAAATTCCGAGGCAACACGCCCCGTACTCAAGAAGACTGCGTAAGAGCGAGAGGACGGGCCTTCAATAACGGAAAGGGTTTCAACAAAACCAACCCGCGAGTTACGGGCGCTGTTCCTCTGCCCGTTTTTTTAGCCTCACCAGAACCTGATCAAGTGCCGAGAGAAACCGCGATCTGTCTTTGGGGCTGAACGGGGCAGGGCCACCGGTAATTTCTCCGGTTGAGCGCAAACTGTCCATTAAATTGCGGGTTGCGACCGCATTGCCGATAGATTGTTCGGTAAACGGCTTGCCATTTGGGGCGATCACTGCGGCATCGCTTTTGATGCAACGTGACGCCAGCAAAATATCTGCGGTGATGACAACACTCCATTGATCGACCAGTTCAGCAATATAATCATCGGCAACATCAGCGCCTGCACTCACGATTACCCGCTTGATGAGCTGTTCTGCGGGGATTCGAATAAAGCTGTTGCTGACGACACTCACAGGAATGCCATATCTAAACGCCACCTTGTAAACCTCATCCTTTACGGGGCAGGCGTCGGCATCAATGTAAATGTGCAACTTGTGTTCAGGCATGCGTTTCTCGCGAATTATTCAGCAAAAATGTCAACTCGCCTTTATGCTTTGTCGCGGCAGAAATCCAACTATATTCCACATTGACACCTTCTACTTTAGCGGGCACATCAAAACTCATATTGACACGRTGAATGTTTTTGTTGTGACAATGTAATTATTCTGTAAAAAGATTGAATTGGTAAAATTATTTTACCACTGAGTTCGAGCTACCTATGGGAGGGTACTTATGAAATCGAAAATTCTCGCGGCCGCAATGGGCGTGTCTCTTATGACAGCTGGTACTGCCAGTGCACAAGAAATGCTGGAGCTGACATCAGCTTTTGGTAAAAATTTACCAATTCTCGGCACCGCTGCAACCGATTTTGTTGCAAATATCAATGGTATTTCAAGTGATGTTCAGTTCGAACRTTTCGATCCAGGYAAACTGGTRCCAACTCTGGAAGCTCTTGATGCTGTTTCCAGTGGTTCTGTTGATGCTGCTTATGCRACATCCGGCTATTGGCAGGGTAAAATCAAAGCTGCCTCACTGTTTGCTGCTGTGCCTTTTGGCCCAGAAGCTGGTGAGTTCCTTGGCTGGGTTTATTATGGCAACGGTCGCAAGCTGTGGCAGGAAATGTATGATACGCATGGCTACAATGTTAAAGTCGTTCCTTGTGGTATTATTGCGCCAGAAACATCTGGTTGGTTCAAAAAAGAGATCAACTCTATTGATGATCTCAAAGGCTTGAACATGCGTTTCTTTGGCCTYGGYGCRCTRGTWATGGARCGYATYGGCGTTTCYACATCRCTGCTCGGYGCCTCTGATATTTTCCCRGCTCTGGAGCGTGGTGCTATTGATGCAACCGAATTTTCCATGCCACGGATTGATGCGCGTCTTGGCTTCTACAAAATTGCCAAATACAACTACTTCCCTGGTTGGCATCAGCCTTCCACACTGTTTGAATTGCTTATCAACAAAGACGTTTATGAAGGTCTTTCTGAAAAAGCACACAAGCAGATTGATGTAGCTTGTCMGGCNNCCRTYANSWRCAATCWNGNTKWWKKYKMAKMRACAAACTTTTCTGCAATGGTTGAAAACGTTGAGAAACGCGGCGTGATCATCAAAAAGTGGAACCAGGATATCCTGGATACATTCCACTCCACTTGGGATGAAGTTGCTGCTGAAATGGCATCTGAAGACGAGTTCTTTGCGAAAGTATGGAACGACATGAGTGAGTACCGTAAAGGTTACAAAACTTGGGTTCAGAACATCTACCTTCCACGGTAATTGTACTGACGTTTAGACAAATATTRGGGYGGCCTCTTCGGAGGCCCCCTTTTTTATAGCCNTTTTTGGGAGGGGTTAATGACATCTGAGGYAAGCGGAATGGATGGTGACAARGTCACTGTTTCTGATCCAGGTGAAATTGGTCGTGAAARCCACTTGTGGGGTGATCGATTGATGGTGAATTTTGCAAACATCGCTGCGTGGATTTTCCCGATTTTGATGGTTGCTATYGTAACGCAGGTTATCATTCGAAAGTTCGGACATAAYCAGGCTTGGCTYGATGATGCSCAATGGTGGATGTACGGTTTTGCYATGCTCAGCGGTTTTGGTTATGCCATCACSACCGGCAGCCATGTGCGTGTGGATATTTTTCACCAGAGTTTCTCGGAAACGAAGAAAGCWAAAATTGAAGCYTTTGCTTTGGGGTGGCTGCTACTGACCTTTATCGTCATCATGATCGATATTATGTCTCATTATGCCCTGTCCTCGGTGATCTCTGGAGAAGGCTCGGATAGCCCGAATGGTTTGCACAAGCTCTATTTGCTCAAATCATCTGTACCATTGCTGTTTATACTGTGTGCYATMGCAACATGCGCAGCGCTTTATCGTAATGTGAAGACATTTGTAAAGCCAACTCTGCCGCGCCTTATTCAATGGTCTTTGCCCGCTATGTGGTTTGTTGCAGACCGCTTTTGCTACTACATTTTGTATTGGTATTACCGCGTGTCGCAGCCAGAATTAAATCCGCGCAGAATTCCACGCGAAGCCTTGTTCGAGTACACAACTTGGGCTGGCCTTGCGCTTATTATTATTATCGTTGCGATTGCTTATGCAAGATCACGCAAGAATACGCTTGAGGCCTGAACGCCATGGAAATCCTCTCCCTCATGGGATACATTCTTGACCTGAACCAGTGGCTGGTTCTGGCAATGTTTGCCGTTTTTATCACAATGCTTTTCCGCGGCATTCCAGTAGCTTATGCACTTGTCGGTGTTTCGCTCGTTTTCATCTTTTTAGGGATGTATCTGCTCGACCCCAACAAAGCTCTCATCAATGAGTTTATTCAGTTCAAATCCACACGGATCACATACATAAAACTGTTTGCTAATGGTGGGCGGTTCTTTGGTGGCATTATCAAGAATCCGGTTCTTGTTGCGCTGCCTATGTTCATCTTCATGGGCCTTATGCTGGATCAATCTGGCGTTGCCCAGCGTATGATGCGTGCCATGCAGGTTCTGTTTGGCGCTCTTAAGGGCGGTTTAGCTCTGACAGTCATGTTGATCGGCATTGTGCTGGCGGCCTCTACAGGCGTTATTGGTGCCTCTGTTGTGCTGTTGGGCGTTATGGCGCTGCCAACAATGATGCAGCAGAATTATTCCAAGCCTATCGCCACTGGCACGATTGCGGCTTCAGGAACCCTAGGTATTTTGATACCACCATCAATCATGCTGGTCATCATGTCAGATCAGTTGGCGATTTCGCTGGGCGATCTGTTCATGGGCGCCTTGTTCCCAGGCTTAATCCTGGGTGGCCTATATATTGTCTACATCGTTGTTTACGGATTAATCAAACCCGAAGCGATGCCGGTACCAGAGAATTTGGAGCCGGTGACAGCGAAAATTATTGGCGAAGTCGCCATGTCGGTTGTACCACCAATGCTGCTTATTCTTCTGGTTTTGGGGTCCATCTTCTTTGGCTTTGCAACACCGACAGAAGCCTCTGGTCTTGGGGCTATGGGTGCAACCATTCTAGCCTTGTTGAGCCGAAATCTGAACTGGGGTGTCTTAAAGGGCGTGATGCGTCAGACGCTTAATACGTCTGGCTATATCGTTGGTATTTTTATCTCTGCCAATTTTTTTGCCTTCATTCTTCGCCGGTTTGGCGGAGATCAGATTATTGAGCATTTGGTGCTGAGCTCCTTTGACGATCCCTATCTTGTGATCGGGTTTATTCTTTTCATCATTTTCCTTCTCGGCTTTTTGCTGGACTGGATTGAAATCACCTTGATCATTATGCCGCTGATGTTGCCAGTGGTGCTTTCTCTGAACATTGCAGTGGATGGTTATGGTGTGGTCAGTGAACCCTCTGTTGTGTGGTTTGCCATTTTGGTGGCGGTGACATTGCAAACATCGTTCCTCACGCCGCCTGTTGGCTTTGCGCTTTTCTATCTAAAGGGTGTCTGTCCGCCTGAGATATCTTTGATGCATATCTACAAGGGCATCATCCCGTTTGTGCTGTTGCAGCTTTTAGGTTTGGGGATTGTATTTGCATTCCCGGAATTGGTGACCTGGCTTCCGGCAGTCGCCTACGGAAATTAGCCAAATTAAGTTCAATGTCCCGGCCACGTGCCGGGACATTTGATTCTGCTAAAAATTCTGTCAGAGTTTTGTTGGAACAGGTTTTCTTCTGCAGCGCATTTTCTAAAATGCACCCCAGCCAGACACCTCAAAAATCAGATAACTGATGCGGTAAGCCAGAGAGCTCCCGGCATGCTTTTCGTACTCCGTAGAAAACACCCGTTGCTTTTCGTTAGCCCATTGCATTTGGAACCAGTTGTTGGCGTCAACGAAGACGCGGGCCTTGCTTGGTCCATACAACACGATGTTGGTTTCCAGATTAAAGTCGTTGACGCTTCTGCGGGTCAGATTGGTCGAGCCCAAGGACATCCATGTGCGTCCGCTGGCTCTTCGGCTGATAAGGATCTTTGAATGGCATTGCCCGCCATGGGGGAGGCACCAGCGCACATCTACGCCATGCTCTTTCAACTCGGCCGCAGTGGGTTTGTTGGGTAGGCCTGATAATTTGATGCCCATTGAGGCTTCATTCGGGTCCAGCAAAACGCGAATGGCAACACCGCGTTCACTCGCCTTGACCAACGCACCCATGACCCGGCGGTGAGAGACGAGGAACATGGCAAGATCCAGCTCATCACCAGCTTCAAGTGTGCCAATTTCCGCAATCAGAGAATCGCGCACTTTGCTTTCCGTCAGGACGTTCAGATAAACTCCGGATTTGTGGTGCGCTCGGACATTGGGAATGGAAAACGGTTGTGCGCCAGAAAAAATCAGGACGGCATTCTCGGTGTGCAACAAATCGGCAGCAGCAGGGCCATCCAGTGCCAAAGCGACGTTGCTGTGTGCGCTGCTGGCATCATGAGCATTGCCGCTGCTGAGGATCGCCAGCAGGTTTTTGCCAGTATCAACAATCAGAACTTTGCGGTGATTTGCCTTAAGATTCAAAAACGAGAAAAAGCTCCGAGCGGATATCGGAGGATGGTTCAACTTAGTCGTGAAATGCCCACCCTTGCTATTACCAAAGGGACGGATAAACACCCGCCAGAACGCCGACCAGACGGGATTGCTATCGCGCAGCTTGGTGAGGTCGGTCAGGTAAACTTCAATGCCCGCGTCGCGCAAGCGCACAAAGTGGGGCGATTCCACACCGCCGTAAAGCACGTTGATGGGGTCGGTGATGACAACAACTCGCATAGCTGGATACGATTTTTTCTGGCGGATGAGTGCTCGCGTCAAATCATCAGCCAAGGCTCTGGTGTGTTCTGGCACCGGCCCTTGAACATCATTGTATAAAAACATATCCACCAGAATGAAGCGCCTGGCCTTGCTGATGGTTTTTAGCCACCGGTCCATGATTTGTTGCTCGGTGTGCCGCTTACCGCTGGTATCCAGATAGGTGATATCGCTGAGAAAGCTGACATTGCCCGCATGTCTCTGAGGCCCCTGAAATGATAGGCCGTCTGGCAAGGATCGAATGTTCCCGCAGGCGGACAAACAAAACAGCAGCAAAACAACACAGCACTGTTTTAAACGATACCCAAACACTATTTCCGTTTTTCCTTCGGTTTAGACAGAACCGCTCGAACCTGCTTAGCCCCCTGAATTTTGAAGCTCTGCGCACCGTCTGCCCCGCGCGCAAACACTATGTGCTCAACGATCCGTAATTGGGAACTGGAAGAAACGGCTAATTGGGCCAAATCATCGGGAACAAGGGCAAAACGACCGGTGGAATAGCGGGTAGGGATGGCAAATTCAGGAAATACCTCCGCAACTACCTCAATGCAGGTCAGCCGGGTCTTGTCGTTAAAATCAAAACTGTTGTCAAAAGGGGTTCCCAAATGAGCGCTCATGAGCTCGTATTTCTGACGTTTGCGTGATCGGCTCATGGGGGCCGTCCGCATGATCAATATTTCATCTGTGTTTATCATCACGCTTAAATCCGCTAGCCGCACCGCGTCTTTAGCTGATTCGTAGATGGTACCGTCGGAGCGAATATCGCCGCGCTGGGCTCGCGCATTCAGCAGACCAAGGGAGCCAATATAGCGCATTTCTGCATGGGTGCCGAGCCACACCAGCACATGGGTGAAATGGCCTGTTATGCCAAAACGTGTGATGGCCGGTTGCGCGCGCACCAAAATGAAGTCCAGCGGCTGGAGGGTYTCTTTGAGATGYTCTTCCAAGCCCACTGAAAACCGCAAATTGCCAAATGGCAGTTTGATATTCCGCACGATGGGAGCCAATGGCGGCCCTAGCGCTTTGGTGATCGCCAGTCGGAAATCTGTCTTGCCCTGCTTGACGTGCTCGGGAGCGTCTTCGCTGCGGTAATAATTGTTGAGCGACGTACAGCTGGACAAAAATCCGAGCAACAGGACACCAGCCAAAATTCTTGAAAGCGCAGAAGCTATCGCGCGGGAAAAGATAGTATTGGCGGTCAATTTACAAAGGTCCTTGCCCGATATTGAGCACCTGAGCATGTKACGCAATAAAAAAACTAAAGCTCTGGCCAAATAATGATTCAAAACATAGCAATATTTGGCGAATTCGTAAATGAAATGAGCGAAAAGTGCCGGTAAATTTTATGCGATCAACTATCACCAAGTYTTGTACYGCGTTTACAGATTAAAAAGTGCTCCAACCAGAGCCTTCCATAAACAAATAGCCGATGTTTTGCAGCAATGTRTTGCTGGCAAGTGTCTCGTACTCGGCAGAAAAAATGCGCTTGTCTTCATTGCCCCATTGCATCTGGAACCATTTATCTGTGTCACGAAATACTTGAGCGCTATGCGGTCCACGCAGGGCGATATTTGTTTCCAGATTATAATCGTTGAGATTTCGGCGYGTGATATTGGTYGAGCCGATCGTCATCCARGACYGGCCRTCRGCATGAYGRCTGATCARGACTTTTGAGTGGCATTGCCCCCCATGCGGCAGGCACCAGCGTATTTGAATGCCAGCGTCGCGAAGCTGAGCTGCGACTGGCTTGTTGGGGATGCCAGGCCTTTTCAGGCCAAAAACATTTTTGTTGGGATCGAGCAAGATACGAATTTTTACACCGCGCTTGCTGGCCTTTTTCAAGGCGCGGATGACACCGCGATGCGCAATAAAGAACATGGCAATGTCCAATTGATCGCCCTCTTGCAGGCTATCCAGCTCGCGCAAAAGATCATCACGCACTTTGCTCTCGGTCAGAACCTGAAGGGTCACGCCGGAGCCGCGCTGCACTTTGATGTTTGGCACCTCAATCAAGGGCGCGTCGTTGATTGCCAGAACAGCATTTTCTGTGTGGAGCAAATCTGCGGCGGCTGGGCCATCCAGAACAAGTGCAACATTGCTGTGGGCACTGCTGGCATTGTGCGCATTGCCGCTGGTGATGATGGCTGCAAGGTTCTGGCCAGAATCTGCCACAAGCACTTTTCTGTGGTTGGCTTTAAAATTGAGGAACGACATGTAACTGCGTGCGGATGCCGGAGGATGGTCGAACGGTGTCGATATGCCGCCGCCCGTCTTATTGCCGAACGGCCTGATGAAAACGCGCCAGAATGTGGACCATGTGGGATTGCTGTCGCGCAACTTGGTCAGGTCCGTCACATAAACCTCAATACCCGCATCGCGCATTTGATCGAAATAGGGTGAGGTCACGCCGCCATAGACGGTGTTTACCGGATCAGTAATGACGACAATGCGCATTTGAGGGTGTCGACGTTTTTGCCGCAGCAAAGCATTTGTCAAATCAGCAGACATGTCTCTGGTGTATTCAGGCACTGGGCCCTGAAAATCATTGTAGAGAAACAAATCAATCAGGATAAAGCGTTGCGCCTTAGCAATGGTACGTAACCACTGGTCCATTATCCCTTGGCTGGTATGCCGATTGCCCTTGGCATCCAAATAGGTGACATCCGCAATGAACTGGAGCTTGCTGGAATGCCGTTCGACGCCCTGATAGGACAACCCGTCCGGCAGGGACATTAGGTTTCCGCAGCTCGTAAGCCAAAGCAGGGACAGAATTGCGCAAAACCTCGCAGCTTCACGACGTGCAAATTTAGGCCATTTAAATCCARCCCGTAGCGACAATGGCATTGTCACCTATTACGTTTTTCTTTTGGGTGTGAGAGCAACAAGCTGACCTCTTTCCTGCCTTGAACCGCAAATTTCCGTTCCGGAACATATACAATGTGCTCAATAACACGCAATATTTTGTTTTTAGACACTGCTAAATGGGCCAGATCATCAGGAATCAACGTAAAGCGGCCAGAAGAATAGCGAGCGGGAAGGTTGAATTCTGGAAAAACAAGCGCAATCACCTCAATGCAAGTTAGCCGACTTTCGTCAGACARATCAAAACTGGTATCGAACTTAGTGCCCAGCAATTGATTGATGTGAGCGTATTTCTTCCTCTTTTGGGAGGTGCTCATCGGGGCAGGGCGCATAATCAGAATTTCATCGGTGTCGATGAAATCATCCAAATCCACCAGATGTACGTCGCCAGCAGAAGCTTCGACAATSGTCTCGTTATGGTCAAGATTTGTGCGTGAAGCGCGTGATGTCAGCAGCCCTGTTGCGCCCAACTGCTTCATTTGCTCGTCAGTGCCCAGCCAGATTGTGGAGTGTAGAAAATGTCCTGGAATGCCAAAACGAGATAAAGCAGGTTTGGATCTCACAAGAACAACGTCCAGCGGTTGCAGTGTTTGTTTCAGGTGCTCTCTCAAACCATCCGCAATGCGCAAGTTCCCGTTTGGCAACCGTGCATTACGAAAGACTCTCGACGTGACCGGACCAACCACATTGGTAAAGACGACGCGGAAATCTTTCTTCCCTGCCTTTACATGGTCTGGCGCTGCCTCGCTTTGATAGTAGTTGGTGAGAGAGCCGCAACTTGAAAGCAACCCTGCGATCACAATACTTGCGATGAATGCTACCAAACGACCGCGATTGTTTTTCATAACCAACAAACCTTTCGCATTCCCTAGATGCTTGCACTAAGTCGAATGCGAAGCTTGATAATATTACCTAGGCGCATTCATCAGGCGCCATAAATGCGGGCAGCATAGGAATGAGTTGTTGGATTTTACGGTAAAAGAGAGAAACAATATTGATTTAGAACAATTGGAACAAACCCAAATAGGCATGAAAAAGGGGCCTCGAACAGATGTTCAAGACCCCTTTCGCGAGATACGAGCCGGCCTCTTGGCCAGTCCAATGTTTCGGTCAAATATTCTAGCTGAGCGCCAAAGGTAGCACCAATGTCGCACCGCAGAATATGGCCAATTCGGCCCGCTTCAGATCATCACTCGACATTAGATCACCTCCTTCCAATTGTTGAAATACAACCTAAACATACCACAGAACTGCTCTGTTGATTAGTATTTTCGAAACCGTGTCTTCAAAAATCAAAAAAAATGACTGACTGAAATCTTCAAAAAATGAAGAAAATGGCGGATTTCTGCCATAATTCAAAACAATCAAGTTGAATCAGAAATTGGCTTGGTAATGCCTCTTTAATTCGCTCAGTGCATACCGTACATAGCAACCAACCTATAGACACATTGAATTTGGCTGTGCGCAGCCTCGCCAATCAGACAGGACGACCTATGCAAGATCCCGTTAGTATCGCCACCAATACGTTGATCCCTATGGTGGTCGAGCAAACCAATCGCGGTGAACGCTCTTACGACATCTATTCGCGTCTTCTCAAAGAACGCATCATTTTCATGACCGGTCCCGTTGAAGACCACATGGCAACTGTGGCTTGCGCTCAGATGTTGTTTTTGGAGGCAGAGAACCCCAAAAAAGAAATCCATCTTTATATCAATTCGCCTGGCGGTGTCGTGACGGCTGGACTGGCTATATACGATACGATGCAATTCATTCGGCCTGCGGTTTCAACGCTCTGCCTTGGGCAGGCTGCGTCTATGGGGTCATTGCTCCTTGCTGCCGGTGAAAAAGATTTGCGTTTTTCATTGCCAAATGCACGCGTGATGGTGCATCAGCCATCCGGTGGTTTTCAGGGGCAGGCGACAGATATTGCGCGCCACGCCGATGATATTCTTAAATTGAAGCGCCGTTTGAACGAGATTTACGTCCGCCATACGGGTCAGGACTATGATACTATTGAGAAAACACTCGATAGAGATCACTTCATGACAGCGGATGAAGCCAAGGACTTTGGCTTGATTGATAGTGTTGTTTCCAGTCGCAGCAGCGATGGCGACGACAGCAAGTCATAAGAGTAATGAATTTAATTGAATCCAACATTTTGGTTTTTTCGGTGCAATCCATACCGAACATTAAGACCTTCGTGGTTGGATTTCATAAAGCAATTGTGCCACAGTTTTGAACGGGTATGCGGACAGAAACCGAATTTATGTCCGCACCGGTCAAATGACACAGTGATTGATTCCTGTGATTTACAAGCTGATGGCCAGCACAGAGGTGATGATAGATGAGCAAAATTACCGGCGGTAGCGACGGAAGCTCAGATTCAAAGAATACGCTTTATTGCTCGTTTTGTGGCAAAAGCCAACACGAGGTACGCAAGCTAATTGCCGGGCCCACCGTCTTCATTTGTGATGAATGCGTTGAGCTGTGCATGGATATTATTCGCGAGGAGAGTAAATCCTCTCTTGTTAAGTCCTCCGAGGGTGTTCCGACTCCAAAAGAAATTTGCGATGTGCTGGATGACTACGTTATTGGCCAGGTACATGCCAAGCGTGTGCTCGCTGTAGCGGTTCATAACCACTACAAACGGCTGCATCACGCGTCCAAGAACAGTGACGTGGAGCTGGCGAAGTCCAATATCATGCTGATTGGGCCAACCGGTTGTGGTAAAACGCTGCTGGCCCAGACATTGGCACGTATTTTGGATGTGCCGTTTACAATGGCAGATGCCACCACATTGACCGAAGCTGGTTATGTTGGTGAAGACGTTGAGAACATCATTCTGAAATTACTTCAATCTGCCGACTACAATGTGGAACGCGCCCAGCGCGGGATCGTCTATATCGATGAGGTCGACAAGATTACCCGCAAGTCTGACAACCCATCTATCACCAGAGATGTTTCTGGCGAGGGTGTGCAGCAGGCTTTGCTAAAAATTATGGAAGGCACAGTTGCCAGCGTGCCGCCGCAAGGTGGCCGTAAACATCCGCAGCAGGAATTCTTGCAGGTTGATACCACGAACATTCTGTTCATTTGCGGTGGCGCTTTTGCGGGCCTTGATAAAATCATTGCAGATCGTGGTGACAATTCATCCATCGGCTTCGGCGCAACTGTTTCTGCGCCTGAAGAGCGTACGCCTGGTCAGCTGTTCCAGGAAGTTGAGCCTGAGGATTTGCTGAAATTCGGTTTGATCCCGGAGTTTGTTGGTCGCTTGCCTGTATTGGCAACACTAACCGATTTGGACGAGCCCGCATTGGTAACGATTTTGTCTGAACCAAAGAACGCTTTGGTGAAGCAGTATCAGCGCTTGTTTGATATGGAAGACGTCAAACTGACCTTCCATGAAGACGCGATGAAATCCATTGCCAAGCGCGCGATTGCACGCAAAACGGGTGCCCGTGGGCTGCGTTCCATTTTGGAATCTATCCTGCTGGAAACCATGTTTGATCTGCCCGGCCTTGATGGTGTGGAAGAAGTTGTTATCTCCGCTGATGTGGTGGACGGCGAATCTCGTCCGCTCTACATCTATTCCGAGCGTTCCAAGGAAGATGCYGGCGCATCTGCTTGATTGAGTTGGCCTGCGCTTAAGCCATATGATCGATTTTTTTGCGTGCGCTGATCAATAGATGATCAAAAAACTTTTGGATAAGCATCTGGATTTGCTCTGCCTCTTGAATTGAGGCGGAGCAAACGCCACTTCTGTGTTCGAACATGATAGCATGGGACTGCAAGCGATTCTGGAAGCCTTTTGGCTGCATAGCTATAACATGATCYTTTGACGYGCCTTTRGCRTATGATTTTGGTATCTGGTTTGATATTTGATAATGTGTGGATGGGKCTGTGAARYGGGAAAARTGTTTTATAGAGGRAAAATTGTAGAYCCGGTGTTGGTGGCGGTCGTGYCATCATTTATGAAAGACYAATTGAGTTTTGCCGCTRTTATGGGAAACGAGATTGGGTCTAACAAAAGGACATAAAATGAGTTCAGAAATAAGCACAAATTATGGTTTTGGGTCTGATTCCGGCGCCGAGTTGTTTCCTGTATTACCTTTGCGGGATATCGTCGTCTTTCCACATATGATTGTGCCGCTTTTTGTCGGGCGCGAGAAATCTATCCGTGCGCTTGAAGAAGTCATGAARAGTGACAAGCAGATCATGCTTGTGACGCAAAAAGATTCCAATGAAAACGATCCTGACCCGGAAGATATTTTCGAGGTCGGTACGCTGGCAACTGTTCTGCAATTGCTCAAGCTGCCTGATGGTACGGTTAAGGTGCTGGTTGAAGGCGCGTCGCGCGCCCGTGTCACCAAATTTACCGACCAGGCTGAGTATTATGAGGCTTATGCTGAAGTCATTCCCGAWATACAGGGTGATGAAGTTGAGATTGAAGCGCTTGCSCGYTCTGCGGTYAGCGAGTTCGAAAATTACGTCAAGCTGAACAAGAAAATYTCMCCGGATGTATTGTCCGCTGTCTCYAATATYGATGACTATTCGAAGCTAGCWGATACCATTGCGTCGCATCTGGTCATCAAAATTCCGGAAAAACAGTCCTTGTTGGGCGTTGTCTCGGTCGCTGAACGGCTGGAAACCATTCTTAATATGATGGAGAGCGAAGTCTCGGTTCTGCAGGTGGAGAAGCGTATCCGCTCCCGCGTGAAGCGCCAGATGGAGAAAACCCAGCGCGAATATTATCTGAATGAGCAAATGAAGGCCATTCAGAARGAACTTGGCGAGTCTGAAGATGGCAAGGACGAAYTGTCCGARCTTGAAGAGAARATTGCCAAAACCAAATTCTCTAAAGAAGCCCGTGAAAAGGCYGAAGGCGAAATGAAGAAGCTTCGTCAGATGAGTCCGATGTCAGCCGAAGCAACGGTTGTGAGGAATTATCTCGACTGGTTGCTGGGTATTCCGTGGGGCAAGAAATCCAAGGTCAAAATTGATCTTAAAAAGGCTCAGGATATCCTCGACAAGGATCATTACGGTCTCGACAAGGTCAAAGAACGCATCATCGAATATCTGGCTGTGCAAAGCCGGGCCAATAAACTCAAAGGTCCGATTCTTTGTCTGGTTGGTCCTCCTGGCGTTGGTAAAACCTCGCTTGGCAAGTCCATCGCAAAAGCTACGGGCCGCGAATATGTTCGCATGGCGCTTGGCGGTGTGCGTGATGAAGCTGAAATTCGTGGCCATCGCAGAACCTATATCGGGTCTATGCCCGGTAAAGTCATTCAGGCGATGAAAAAGGCGAAAAAGACTAATCCACTGTTCTTGCTTGATGAGATCGATAAGATGGGTGCCGATTTCCGGGGCGATCCTTCTTCCGCCTTGCTGGAAGTGCTTGATCCAGAGCAAAACAGCACCTTTGCCGATCATTATCTGGAAGTTGAGTATGATTTGTCGAATGTGATGTTTGTCACAACATCGAACACGCTCAACATACCTGGGCCTTTGATGGACCGTATGGAGATCATTCGTCTTGCTGGTTACACCGAGGATGAAAAGATTGAAATCGCAAAACGGCATTTGTTGCACAAATCTGTTCGCGACCATGGCTTGCGCAAGGATGAATTTTCGATCGACGATGATGCGATGGTGCTGATTGTCCGGCTTTATACCCGTGAATCAGGCGTTCGYAATTTAGAGCGTGAGCTTGCCAAATTGGCTCGTAAAGCAGTGACGAAACTGCTGCTGGAGCCGGAGCATGACGCGATCCATATTACAGTCGATAATTTGGAAGACTATCTTGGTATTCCAAAATATCGCTATGGACAGGCCGAGGGYGAAGATCAGGTTGGTGTGGTTACCGGGCTTGCCTGGACCGAAGTTGGCGGCGAATTGCTGACCATCGAGGGCGTCATGATGCCGGGCAAAGGCAAGATGACGGTAACCGGCAATTTGAAGGATGTGATGAAAGAATCAATTTCAGCCGCCACGTCYTATGTTCGTGCGCGCGCTGCTCATTATGGCATTGAGCCACCGCTTTTTGATCGCCGGGATATTCACGTACATGTGCCAGAAGCTGCAACGCCCAAAGACGGGCCATCGGCCGGTATCGCAATGGCAACGGCCATTGTGTCGGTGATGACCGGGATTGCCGTTAAGAAGGACATCGCCATGACGGGCGAGATAACTCTGCGCGGTCGTGTGTTGCCCATTGGTGGTTTGAAAGAAAAACTTCTGGCGGCTCTTCGCGGCGGTATCAAGAAAGTTTTGATACCTGAAGAGAACGCCAAGGACTTGGCTGAAATTCCCGATAATGTGAAAGAGGGAATGGAAATTATTCCGGTCAGCCACATGAATGAGGTTTTGGAACATGCGCTTTTAAGCTTGCCAGTACCGATAGAATGGACTGAAAAAAGCCTGGATGATGCCTCGTCATCGTCAGATTCGGCTGATTCAGATTTGGGGCAGGGCGCGACTGCCCACTAAAAATGACAGTGGAAACGGCAAGTTTTCAACAAGAAATGACCCTGGCAGCCTCTGGTTGTCAGGGTTTTTTGTAAAATAGCCTGAAAATCGCGGAAAACTGCGGTTTTTCACTTGCGTTTCCCTCAATAAATGAAGACTTTCTGGTCACGGAGCCGAGGGGGGAATCAACCTAACCCCACTCCTGATATTGAAAGGGGTTCTACATGAACAAGAACGAATTGATCGCTGCTGTCGCTGATAAATCCGGCCTTACCAAAGCTGATGCCGGTTCAGCTGTTGAAGCTACATTTGCAACTATCTCTGACGCACTTTCATCTGGTGATGAAGTACGCCTGATTGGTTTTGGTAACTTTACTGTTGCCCACCGTGCTGCATCTAATGGCCGCAACCCACGTACGGGTGAAACAATTAAAATTCCAGCATCCAAGTCGCCTAAGTTCAAGGCTGGCAAGGGTCTGAAAGAAGCTGTTAACAAGTAAAATTGTTCGACAAAATATTAAAGGCCGTTTGCTGTTTATTCATCAAACGGCCTTTTCTTTTGCGCTGCCGTGGGTGCGTTGAAACCGCGAGGCAATTATTTGTAAGAAATATGCAAAATTGCCTTGTCTTGGATATCAATTCAGGTTACCACCGCGCTCGCAACAGGAGGGCGATTAGCTCAGTTGGTAGAGCGCTTCGTTTACACCGAAGATGTCGGGAGTTCGAGTCTCTCATCGCCCACCATTGCTGCATGTGGCAAACCAACCAGGCCAGTTTTTAAACTGTTCTGAATGTCGCAGAAGCCGCTTGACGGCGCTGGATAGCCAGCGTATGTCACGCAAAGAAATGCAGGATTATCCTGCCGCCCGCGGGGGTGTAGCTCAGTTGGTTAGAGTGCCGGCCTGTCACGCCGGAGGTCGCGAGTTCGAGTCTCGTCACTCCCGCCATTTTCTTTTCATAGAAAATGCGTAAGGTGCCATGATCATAGGTCATGGCGATGCTCTGGTTGTTACCAGCCCATCCCAAAAAGATTCTTCAAAAAAACTCCTCAGGAGTTTCAACAGCGCTCTCCGCAATTTTATCGTGGACATTTGTTTTGTGCGCCGTAAACTTTGTCATTCCTTCTGAGAACCACGAAAAATCGCTGTGCGCCCCATCACACCTTCCAATGAAAGCCTGCTGTTGCGTGTTGCCCGGCAAGACCATCAGGCGTTCGATGAATTTTATATTGCAGTATCGCCGAAACTTTTTGGCGTCGTGTTGCGTATCATTATCGAACGCAGTGTTGCCGAGGATGTCTTACATGACGCTTTTATCAAGATCTGGAAGTCTGCTAGCCAATTTGACCCAGAACGCGCCTCAGCCATGGCCTGGGCGGCTACAATCGCCCGTAACACCGCTATTGACTACAAACGACGCAAGCGGGAGGTGACTTTGCCGGACGATACATTGCACGGGCTGATGGATAGCAAGCTTATCGCCAGCGCGACGAGCAACTCCGAGGAGATGCGTCTGACGCTGCTTGGCTGCCTTGGCAAGCTTGAGAAGGTCCAAAGCCAATGCGTTGTGCTGGCCTATTGCCATGGGCTGTCTCGCGACGAGYTGTCGGAAAAACTGAGTACCCCGGTTAACACCATCAAAACCTGGCTGCGGCGCGGCCTGGTCGCGCTTAAAGAATGTGTGACGCAATGARTGAGATAGACGCCACYGCTGGMGAATATGTGCTTGGCACGCTGTCTGAARYAGAAARCGYYGAATTTGAAGCGCWACTGGCTTCTGAYACGCAGGYACAGACTGCTATTGGCTATTGGGCAACGTTGCTGTCGCCCTTGCTGTTATCCGCYACAGAAGAGGCGCCRCGCGCRGATTTGAAAGAGCGGATTATACGCACGATCAAAACCGAAGAAGACCAGCAGCAGGCCGTTGAAAGCAACGCCAAAATGGTAACCCAGTTGGATGTTTTCCGCCGGTCTCGCAATCGCTGGCGTGGTTTCAGCGCTGCTGGCATGTCTTTGGCCGCGGGCATTGCTGCCTTTGTCATCGTGGATGGCTCACTGCTTGAACCTAGATTAACCGTGTCACCCGTACCGGCGCAACTGGCTGTGCTRAGTATGGCAGGCTCTTCTATACAGATTGTCGCAACCATCGACCCAGCCCGTCAGGGCGTTCATATACGGCCAATAATGCCGATGGGCGCGGAGATGGCAATGGGCGCGGAAAACCCATTCGCCGTAGGCGCATTACAGATGTGGGTAGAATTTGACGGCAAGCAATTACTGCTTGGCAATGTTTCTTCTAAAAAATGGCAATGGCTGGATTATTCTGACATTTTGGAAACCGATGAATTTACTGGCGCAAAATTCTTGCTGACCAACCAATTACCAAACGGCAAAACACCGACCGATATGCCAGAGCTCATTCGCTTTGAAGGGCAGGTCAACAGTGCTGCAAAAGTCATGAACTCCATGTAGTTTTCGTCTTTTTGAGTCCTTATCCCCTGCCGCCCATTGCCTGCATCGCTTGCGTCAGCAGGGGCGCTGGTTCTGCTGTCCAACGTGGCCTGGCCCCGCGCATAGCTGTCCAGCCCTGTATGTGGTGGAGCTGGTTGAGGATGATGCCGAACCCCTAAAGCCGGCGATGGGCGCGCGATCTTCCGATGATCTGTGCCAATCCTGACACCGTCGTCACGCGAGGAAGAAAATGCATGGTTATTGCAACAGTATCACTCGAAACTTTACAGTCTAAAATTTGGGGCTTGGTTACCCTGTTACTGATGGTAAAGTCCTGTGATGTTACCTAGTTTCGAAACCAAAAGACTTTTATTAAAACCGCGATTGATGTCGGACCTAAACGATTGCCTCGAAATGGATCGCGACGCAGAGGTAACCAAATATATATCCGGTCCGTGGAAAAATCATACCCAACACGAACGCTTTGTTAGAAACCGAATTGAGACACACTATGGGGTTGGACTGGGGTATTGGTCAATTTTTCTGGAATCTAACCACTCCAAATTTGTTGGCTGGATACTTCTAATTCCTTACGACGGGGTCGGACCAGAAATTGAAATAGGCTGGAGGTTAAATCGGACGTCATGGGGAATGGGTTACGCAACAGAAGCAACATTACCTATCGTCAAACATGCTTTCAACACAGTTGGTGTCGCTAAATTTTTTGCTGACATAGACATCCGAAACAATGGTTCTATGCGGGTTGCTGAAAAAATTGGAATGCAATTTACGGGCGACAGTGAGCATGCCGGATTACCATGCAAGTCTTATATCATGACAAAAGACAAAGTAAGGTTTTGAATATTTGATCGCGTATTTACCGCAAACCCGGAAATTCCGCGCGCGCATAGTGGTGATTGGAGACAGCCTGGCTACTGACATCCCCGCTGCCAGGCAGCGGGGTATTGACGCTATCTGGATCGGCGGCGGCATCCACGCCGAGGCATTGGACATGGGGCTGGATGGCGAGTTGCATCCAGATATGGCGCGCAAAGTCGCCGGGCAGGCTGGCGAGTGGCCGAAGGCAGTGCTGCCGTGGCTGAGTTGGTAACTGAGACCGAGGCGGAATACGATTGAGGGGCAATGAGCCGAATGACGTGCTGGTATTCCGCAGTGTCCTCGGCATCTTCGATATAAGACGGCGTGATAATAAGATTCATAGCCGCTGGAAAACGATAAAACCCCGCCAAAAACATGACGGGGCTTGTCTTGGTATAGCGACGCTTATTAACTCAACGTCGCTATTTGCTACTGGTGTTCGTTAAAGGACAACGCGTCTTTATTTAACGACCACTTCGCCTTTCATGCCAGGATGAATTTTGCAGAAGAATGCAAACGTGCCCTTTTTGCTAAAGGTGATTGTGCTGGACTTGCCTTTGCGCAGGGTTGGCGTGGTGAAAGATCCGTCGCTTGCTGTGGCTGTGTGGGGTGCGCCGTCTCGGTTGGTGAAGGTAATGGTGTCGCCAACGAAAATTGTGATGGTGCCTGGATTAAATGCCATGCCTTTGATGTTTGCTTTGACATCTGCGGCAAAAACATTGCCAGCAAAGACGAGGGCGGCGCTGGTGGTGAGTGCAAATTTGACGAAAGATTTCATGGGGTTTTCCTTATGAGCAATTCGATTACGTATTTGGTTTGTGTTTTGCGAGGGTTACGAGGTGGTTTGGTGACCTTCTGAAAAGCATTACGCAGCGGCGTGGGCAAAAGTTTCAGAAAATGGAAAATAATTGTCGAAAGGGTAAAAACCGCCAAGTGCCTGAAATGGCCGGGAGATGCGCGTAAACTGCCAAAGATACGAAAAACGGGTTGGGAAAGTTCATCAATCCCCAGATGATACTTTTGAACTTGTTTTTCCCTGTTATCTGCTCTTGCGCTGTAAGGTAGCTTTCGCTACACCACCCCTTGATAAATGTATCGAGTTATCTGTCCGGAATTGGGATTGAGCGCGGGACCGAATTGCCTCACTTCCACGAATGTTTCAAAGTACGGTATTGCGTAAGCGTCTGGTGCTAGCGAGTGTTTAGCTTGCAGGCAGATGCAGTGAAACTGAACGTTTTGGGCGGCAAACAATGGTAGATTTCGCTAAGCACGTTACACTAGGCACCCCATATGGACTCGCTCGTCAGCCAATATCTTCCCATTTTGATTTTCTTCGGAATCGCGCTCTTCATCGGATTGGCCTTGCTGGTTGCGCCTTTTTTGGTTGCATACAGAGCGCCTGATTCGGAAAAACTGTCTGCCTATGAATGCGGATTTAATGCTTTTGATGATGCTCGGATGAAATTTGATATCAGATTTTATCTGGTTGCCATTCTTTTCATCATTTTCGATCTGGAAGTTGCCTTCCTGTTTCCATGGGCCACGGCCTTTAGCGATATCGGCCTCTACGGCTACGTCTCCATGATGATATTCTTGGGCATTCTGACCATCGGTTTTGCCTATGAGTGGAAGAAAGGTGCATTGGAATGGGATTGATCTGTTTCATGAGGAGGGCCACCAAATGAGTGATCAACATTCGACGCTTATCGCTCCCGCACCCAAGGGTCTTGTCGATCCTTCCACCGGTGAGCTGATTGGCAGCCGCGACGAGTATTTTACCGAGATTAACAATGAGCTTGCMGATAAGGGCTTTTTGGTTACCAGCACGGATGAYCTGATCAACTGGGCGCGGACTGGCTCTTTGATGTGGATGACATTTGGCTTGGCGTGCTGCGCTGTTGAGATGATGCAGATGGCGATGCCGCGTTATGATGCGGAGCGTTTTGGCTTTGCACCGCGTGCGTCACCGCGCCAATCTGATGTGATGATTGTGGCGGGAACGCTGACCAATAAAATGGCACCGGCGCTGCGCAAGGTTTATGACCAGATGCCRGAGCCACGTTATGTCATCTCGATGGGTTCCTGCGCCAATGGCGGTGGGTATTACCACTATTCCTATTCGGTTGTACGGGGCTGYGACCGCATTGTTCCTGTGGATATTTATGTACCGGGTTGTCCGCCAACCGCAGAGGCATTGCTTTACGGTGTGATGCTGCTGCAAAAGAAGATACGTCGGACCGGCACAATAGAACGCTGATCCAAATAGAAATTGGGCCTGAGCACTCCTTTGAGTGGCTGTTTCAGGTTTGAGAGGCAATATGAGCGTAGAGACCGCTGAAACAGATACAACACTGAGCGACCTTGCCGAGCACATTGGCGAGCATCTTGGTGATGCGTTGCTAAAGTCCGACATYACCTTYGGTGAGTTGACGATTACTGTTGTGCGCGATGAGATTGAGACCGTGTTGCGGTTTTTGCGGGATAATAGTTCGACCAAGTTCATCAGTTTTGTCGATTTGTGCGGTGTTGATTACCCGCAGCGCGAGGCGCGCTTCGATGTGGTCTATCATTTGCTCAGCCCGCAGCATAATACCCGTATCCGTGTGAAGCTACACACCGGCATAGATGAACCGGTACACAGCATCGTAGAAATCTTTCCAGCGGCCGATTGGTTCGAGCGCGAAGCTTATGATTTTTACGGTATTTTGTTCTCGGGCCATCCTGATCTAAGGCGCATTCTTACCGATTACGGCTTTGAGGGACATCCACTTCGAAAGGATTTCCCGCTGACTGGCTTTGTTGAAGCGCGCTACAATGATGAGCTAAAACGTGTTGTTTATGAACCGGTTAAGCTGGCTCAGGAATTCCGCAATTTTGATTTTCAATCCCCATGGGAGGGCACCGATTACGTGCTTCCCGGCGATGAGAAGGCGGGCTGAGTGATGAGCAAAATGTTTATACTGCCTTGTGAGGACTATTCGGTATGACCGAGCACAACGTCAGAAATTTCAACATCAACTTTGGACCTCAACACCCTGCAGCTCACGGCGTACTACGCCTAGTCCTAGAGCTAGACGGCGAGATCGTTGAACGCGTTGATCCACATATTGGTTTGCTGCATCGTGGCACTGAAAAGCTGATTGAGCATAAGACTTATCTGCAGGCGATACCGTATTTTGATCGACTGGATTATGTGGCCCCGATGAACCAGGAGCATGCGTTTGCTCTGGCTATTGAGCGCCTTGCAGGAATTGAAGTTCCCAAGCGTGGTCAGTTGATTCGGGTGCTTTATTCAGAAATTGGTCGAATTCTTTCTCATCTGCTGAATGTCACGACACAGGCCTTGGATGTTGGTGCATTGACGCCGCCGCTTTGGGGCTTTGAAGAGCGTGAAAAACTTATGGTTTTTTATGAGCGAGCTTGTGGCGCGCGCATGCACGCGGTGTACTTCCGTCCAGGCGGTGTACATCAGGATCTGCCGGAAGAACTGATAGATGACATTGCCGCATTCTGTGATCCATTTTTGGAAGTTTGTGACGATATCGAAGGCTTGTTGACCCACAATCGCATTTTTAAACAGCGTAATGTTGATATCGCCTTTGTCGATCTTGAAGATGCGTGGCGCTGGGGTTTCTCTGGTGTTATGGTTCGCGGCTCAGGCGCTGCTTGGGATTTGCGCAAGTCGCAACCTTACGAATGCTATGACGAAATGGAATTCGACATTCCAATTGGTAAGAACGGCGATTGTTATGACCGTTATCTGATACGCATGGAAGAAATGCGTCAGTCCGTGCGCATCATGAAACAATGTATTGAAATGTTGAAGACGCCGCAGGGGCAGGGGCCAATATCATCTATGGATGGCAAGATGGTRCCGCCGAAGCGTAGCCAGATGAAGCGCTCAATGGAAGCGCTGATCCATCATTTTAAACTCTATACCGAGGGCTATAAAGTGCCTGAGGGTGAGGTGTATGCTGCTGTTGAGGCGCCTAAAGGTGAGTTTGGTGTCTATCTGGTTTCGGATGGTAGTAACAAACCATATCGCTGTAAAATTAAAGCCCCAGGCTTTGCGCATTTGCAAGCCATGGATGATTTATGCCGAGGCCATATGCTGGCAGATGTATCCGCAATCCTTGGTTCCCTTGATGTCGTATTTGGTGAGGTTGATCGGTAATGTCAGTCCGTCGTCTCCAYAGTGAGCAACCAGAGAATTTTGCCTTTTCGCCGGACAATATGTCTTGGGCACAGAAGCAGATTCAGAAATACCCTGAAGGTCGTCAGGCCTCCGCTGTTATCCCGTTGTTGTGGCGCGCGCAGGAACAACATGATGGTTGGCTAACAGAGCCTGCTATTCGTGTGGTCGGTGATATGCTCGACATGCCGTATATTCGCGTTCTGGAAGTTGCGACATTCTACACGATGTATCAGCTTCAGCCCGTGGGCAAAAAAGCCCATATACAGGTGTGTGGCACTACACCCTGTATGTTACGCGGTGCGCAGGACATTCGCGCGGTGTGTAAAAGTCGAATTGCTGAGCATCCGCATGAAATATCTGAGGATGGTAATTTCTCGTGGGAAGAAGTTGAGTGTCTTGGTTCATGTTCCAATGCGCCGATGGTTCAAATCTGGAAAGACACATACGAAGATCTGACGCCAGAAACCTTTGAGGCGATGCTGGACAACATTGCTGCAGGCAAAGAGATTACACCAGGCCCGCAAAATGGCCGTCATTTTTCTGTGCCGCTTGGTGGACSTACAAGCCTGATTGATGGCTTTATGGATTGTGGACCCGAAGGCTCTGGAGCAATGGCKCATGTGGTGGACGGTGCGCCAAGTGCAAGCACTGTGTTTGCTGGCGTTTCCATTAACGGTGGCGTGCAGCCGGTTAAAGCGGATGTGAAACCTGCTGCCAATGCTAAACCGGCGGCCAAAAAAGCAGCTAAYACAAAAGCTGCTGCACCMAAAGRAMAAACTGTCGCGAAGGCAARRCCWGCRGCCAAARCTGGGACTTCTGTCGCCGCAACAAAGGCCAAAGTTACTCCGAAAACTAAGGCTGCTGCAAAAACGAAGACTACAGAAGCGCCGATCAGTGATGAATTTAAGCCTTCCTTTCTTGCCACGCCTGATGGCGGCAAGGCGGATGATCTGAAACAGATCAAGGGTATTGGTCCAAAGATTGAGGGCACCCTCAACGGTTTGGGCGTTTTCCACTTCCACCAGATTTCTGACTGGAGTGATGACAATAAGGTCTGGRTTGATGGCTATCTCAGCTTCAAGGGCCGGATTGATAGAGAACAATGGATTCAGCAGGCCAAAGTGTTGGCAGCTGGTGGTGAAACTGAATTTGCTAAGCGCGTCGCCAAGGGCGATGTGCCATCAAGCAAAGTGTGAGGTGAAGTATGCTTCAAGATAAAGATCGCATCTTTACCAATATCTACGGTTTTCATGATTGGGGCCTAAAAGGTGCGATGACGCGYGGCAACTGGAATGGAACAAAAGGTTTCATCGACAATGGTCGCGACTGGATTGTTGAGCAGATTAAAGCATCGGGTCTTCGTGGCCGTGGYGGTGCYGGTTTTCCAACAGGKCTCAAATGGTCTTTCATGCCCAAAGAGAGCGATGGTCGCCCATCCTATCTGGTGATTAACGCCGATGAGTCAGAGCCGGGTACCTGCAAAGATCGTGAAATTATGCGCCACGATCCGCATCACCTTGTGGAAGGCTGCCTGATAGCTGGCGCTGCCATGGGCGCACATGAGTGCCATATCTATATTCGCGGCGAGTATATTCGCGAACGTGAACGCCTTCAGGCGGCTATTGATCAGGCCTATGATGCTAATCTAATTGGTAAGAATAATGTGCATGGTTGGGATTATGATATCTATCTGTCCCATGGTGCTGGCGCATATATTTGCGGTGAAGAAACAGCATTGCTGGAAAGCCTTGAAGGTAAAAAAGGCCAACCCCGGCTGAAACCTCCATTCCCGGCCAATGTTGGTCTTTATGGCTGTCCAACAACTGTAAACAACGTTGAGTCAATTGCTGTTGTCCCTGAGATTTTACGTCGTGGTGCCAGTTGGTTTTCAGGATTAGGTCGACCAAATAATGTGGGAACAAAGCTCTTTTGTATTTCTGGGCATGTGGAACATCCATGTACAGTTGAAGAAGAAATGGGCATTCCTTTTCGCGAATTGATTGAGCGCCATTGCGGCGGTATTCGTGGTGGCTGGGACAATTTGCTAGCGGTTATACCCGGTGGATCATCTGTTCCTTGTTTGACAGCTGACATGTGTGTTGATCTGCCGATGGATTTTGACAGCTTGAAAGAGTTGCGTTCCGGGCTCGGAACAGCAGCGGTGATTGTGATGGATAAATCCACTGATATTATTCGCGCCATTGCCCGTATTTCGTATTTTTACAAGCATGAAAGCTGCGGCCAATGTACGCCTTGTCGTGAAGGTACAGGCTGGATGTGGCGTGTGCTTGAGCGCATGGCGCGCGGCGAGGCGCATAAGCGCGAAATTGACATGCTGATGGACGTTTCAAAACAGGTTGAAGGCCATACAATTTGCGCTCTTGGTGATGCGGCAGCTTGGCCGGTTCAGGGCCTTATCCGTAATTTCCGACATGTGATTGAAGAGCGGATTGACCAATATGCAGCCAGTCCAAAAGATGCACCAGTGATGGAGGCGGCAGAGTAATGCGGATGTCCAAAATCATTGTGGATGGTACAGAAATTGAAGTGCCTTCAGATTATACCCTGCTACAGGCAGCTGAAATGGCTGGGGCCGAGGTTCCGCGTTTCTGTTTCCATGATCGTCTATCGATAGCTGGCAACTGCCGCATGTGCCTGGTCGAAGTGAAGGGCGGTCCGCCCAAACCTGCAGCATCTTGCGCCATGTCTGTGCGCGATTTACGTCCTGGACCTAATGGTGAACTGCCTGAGATTTTTACCAAAACACCAATGGTCAAAAAGGCCCGCGAAGGTGTTATGGAGTTTTTGCTGATTAACCATCCGCTTGATTGCCCTATTTGCGATCAGGGCGGTGAGTGTGATCTGCAGGATCAAGCCATGGCATATGGCGTTGATAATTCGCGTTATGCAGAAAACAAACGCGCCGTGGAAGATAAGTATATTGGCCCCTTGGTCAAAACCATCATGACACGCTGCATTCATTGTACGCGTTGTGTGCGCTTTACAACAGAGGTTGGTGGTGTCACCGATCTTGGCATGACGGGCCGGGGTGAAGATGCTGAGATCACCACTTATCTCGAAAGTGCGATGACGTCAGAATTGCAAGGTAATGTGATTGATTTGTGCCCAGTTGGTGCACTCACATCTCGTCCTTATGAATTTAAGGCGCGCCCTTGGGAATTGACCAAGACTGACGGTGTTGATGTTATGGATGCTGTCGGTTCGGCCATTCGTATCGATACACGCGGCAGTGAAGTGATGCGGATCATGCCGCGCCTTAACGAGGCTGTAAACGAAGAGTGGATTTCAGATAAAACTAGATTCATTTGGGACGGGTTGAAAACTCAACGGTTGGACCGACCCTACATTCGCGAAAATGGCAAGTTGCGCTCGGCAAGCTGGGCACAGGCATTTGAAGTCATTGCCAAGCGCGTTAAAGCCAATTCGCCCAAACATGTAGGTGCTATTGCTGGTGATCTGGCCAGCGTTGAAGATTTATTTGCGCTCAAAAGCCTGATGCAATCCATAGGCTCGCCTAATTATGATTGCCGTCAAGACAGTACAGCGCTACATCCTCGCGATGGCCGCGCTAGCTACATCTTCAACGCTTCAATTGAAGGTATTGAAGATGCGGATGCATTGTTGATTATCGGGTCCAACCCACGCCATGAAGCTGCTGTGCTGAATTCACGTATTCGYAAGCGCTGGCGCATGGGTGGTTTTCCTATTGCTGTTATCGGCGAAAAGTCTGACYTGACTTATGATTATGACTATCTYGGKGCTGGAACAGATAGCCTCAAAGACCTAGCCAGCGGTAAGAGTGACTTCCTAAAAATTATGAAGAACGCTGAGCGGCCAATGATCATTATTGGYCAGGGCGCWTTGACGCGAGAAGATAGTGCTGGKGTGGTCTCCTTAATTGCTCAAATTGCTAAGGATACAGGAACCGTTGCTGAAGGCTGGAATGGTTATTGCGTGCTGCACACTGCAGCGGCGAGGGTCGGCGGTCTTGATATTGGGTTTGTTCCTGAAGAGGGSGGGCTYAATACASGCAAAATGCTGAATGCGGCGACCAAGGGAGATTTATTGACCGTCTTCCTTGCWGGCGCAGACGAGATTGAYATGGATGCRCTGGGYTCTGCTTTTGTGGTTTACATCGGCACCCATGGTGAYAGAGGYGCTCAYCGCGCTGAYGTRGTTCTGCCATCAGCTTGTTATACCGAAAAATCAGGTACTTACGTAAATACAGAAGGCCGGGTCCAATATACCTCACGCGCTGCATTCCCACCGGGGGATGCGCGCGAAGACTGGGCTATTTACCGMGCTCTGTCAGATGTGYTGGGYARCAARCTGGCCTTYGATTCAGCCGAYGATCTAAGTGCRGCTTTRTATGAAGCAGTGCCGCATATGGCAGAAATTGACCAAATTGCATTAAAGGAAAGCGGGCAGATCGAAAAGCTTGCACAAAAAGCTGGCGCGGTATCGCGTGATGGCTTTGATAATGCGGTGCAGGATTTCTATTTGACCAACCCGATTACTCGGGCATCAAAAGTCATGGCGGAGTGCTCGCAGCTTGCGCGCAAGCACCATGTTGAAGCAGCGGAGTAGGGCAGAGCAATGGAATCTTTCTTTGACGCCTACGTATTACCAACCGTTATTATGGTTGCGCAAAGCCTGCTGATGCTTGTTAGTCTGTTGATCGTTATTGCGTACCTGCTTTATGCGGATCGCAAAATCTGGGCGGCTGTGCAGTTGCGCCGCGGGCCCAATGTCGTTGGCCCTTGGGGATTGTTTCAATCCTTTGCGGATTTGCTCAAATTTGTACTTAAGGAACCTGTTATTCCCTCTAGTGCGAACAAAGGTGTGTTTTTGCTGGCGCCCTTAGTGGCGGTAACTTTGGCGCTAACAAGCTGGGCCGTTGTGCCCGTGAGTGCAGGTTGGGTAATTGCCGATATTAATGTTGGTATCTTGTTCATTTTCGCTATTTCTTCATTGGAAGTTTATGGCGTGATCATGGGTGGTTGGGCGTCCAATTCCAAATACCCCTTCCTTGGTGCGCTGCGTTCTGCGGCGCAGATGATTTCCTATGAAGTCTCGATCGGATTTGTGATCATTACTGTGCTGCTCTGCGTGGGTTCACTGAACCTGACAGACATAGTTGAAGCACAGCGTACCGGACTTGCAGGCATGCTGGGACTGGATTCTCTGCTGATACTCAACTGGTTCTGGTTGCCCCTGTTTCCCATGTTCGTGATCTTCTTTATCTCGGMAYTGGCAGAGACCAACCGTCCKCCTTTCGATTTGCCGGAAGCGGAATCYGAATTGGTGGCTGGYTTCATGGTGGAATATGGCTCCACGCCTTACATGATGTTTATGCTYRGYGAATAYGCAGCGATTACRCTGATGTGCGCTATGGGTACCATTCTGTTTATGGGTGGTTGGTTACCGCCATTCGACTTCGCACSGTTCACATGGTTGCCGGGTATCGTCTGGTTTATGCTCAAACTGTGCTTCATGTTCTTCATGTTCGCGATGGTAAAAGCCTTTGTTCCGCGKTATCGCTATGATCARCTGATGCGTCTTGGCTGGAAGGTRTTTTTGCCCCTTTCATTGGCCGGTGTGGTTATCGTTGCCAGTGTGCTGCAATTTACCGGGTGGGCACCATGATGAGCGGTTTTAACATTAAACTCGTTGGGGTGATTTGATATGCAGCTAGATCAAGCCGCCAAATCCTTGCTGCTGAAAGAATTTGTTTCAGCGTTCTTTATGTCCGTGCGTTACATGTTCAAGCCACGCCCGACGATCAACTATCCGTTCGAAAAAGGGCCGGTCAGTGTGCGCTTTCGCGGCGAGCATGCCTTGCGGCGTTACCCTAATGGCGAAGAGCGCTGTATTGCCTGTAAATTGTGTGAAGCTATTTGCCCGGCGCAGGCAATCACCATTGAAGCTGGTCMTCGGCGTAATGATGGAACACGACGTACCACGCGCTACGATATTGATATGGTCAAATGCATTTATTGCGGGCTGTGCCAGGAGGCATGCCCSGTGGAAGCKATTGTTGAGGGRCCGAACTTYGAGTTCGCYACCGAAACRCGTGAAGAGCTGTACTACGACAAGAACAAACTTTTGGATAATGGTGCGCGCTGGGAACGTGAGATTGCGGCAAATATCGCAGCTGACGCAGCCTTCCGTTGATACTGATTAAACTAACTTCCTTGGTGTCTGACACCGTTTGGGGCTAAAAAATGATACTACAGAGCCTTTTCTTTTACCTGTTTGCCGGCATCACAGTTGCTGCTGCATTCATGGTGATTTCATCGCGTAACCCGGTTCATTCGGTGTTGTTCTTGATTTTGGCTTTCTTCAACTGCGCGGCCCTGTTTGTGATGCTGGGCGCAGAGTTCTTGGCCATGATACTGGTGGTGGTCTATGTGGGTGCCGTCGCCGTGCTGTTTCTGTTTGTGGTGATGATGCTGGATGTGGATTTTGTCGAGCTRCGACAGGGYTTTTTGCAATACCTTCCGATTGGTGCAGTGATYGGMATYGTWTTGYTGATCGAGCTGGTKATGGCGCTTACKGCSTATGTAATATCGCCAGAGATTGCGGCCAGCGCTTCGGTGCCGATACCAGATGCAGCGACCATGTCGAATACGGAGGCGATTGGCCGTCTCCTTTACACCAAATATATCTACTTCTTCCAAGCCGCCGGAATGGTGCTGCTGGTGGCAATGATTGGCGCTATTGTGCTGACACTGCGCCACAAAGAAGGGGTCAAACGTCAGAATATTGCCACTCAGGTTGCCCGTAATCCGGCCACTGCCATTGAAGTGCGCAAAGTAGAATCAGGAAAAGGGATTTAGGGCTTTCGCCTTAAATTCGTATTGGGAAAGAGATTAGGTTCGCACATGGAAATCGGCCTTGCACATTACCTGACAGTGGCAGCGATGCTGTTCACTTTAGGTGTTTTCGGGATTTTCCTGAACCGGAAGAACGTCATTGTTATTTTGATGTCAGTGGAATTGATCCTGCTGGCAGTTAATCTGAATTTTGTGGCGTTTTCGTCCTATCTAAATGACATGGTGGGGCAGATTTTTGCGCTCTTTATCCTGACGGTCGCAGCGGCGGAAGCTGCCATCGGTCTTGCTATTTTGGTTGTCTTTTTCCGCAACCGCGGCTCTATCGCCGTGGAAGACGTCAACATGATGAAGGGGTGACAGCTATGTATTCAGCCATTGTTTTCCTGCCCCTGATCGGTTTTTTGATTGCTGGCCTGTTTGGCCGCGCATTGGGCCATCGTAATGTAGAATACCTAACATCGACACTGGTGGTCATTTCTGCTTTGCTGTCATGGGTCGCGTTTTATCAGGTAGGTCTGTCACACGGTCAATCCTTTACGATTCCCATWCTTGCGTGGATTAATTCTGGCGATTTGTCCGTCAGTTGGGCATTGCGCATTGATACGCTGACTGTGGTCATGCTGGTTGTTGTCAACAGCGTGTCAGCGCTGGTGCACATTTATTCCATCGGCTACATGCATGATGATCCACATCGKTCCCGGTTCTTCGGATACCTRTCGCTGTTTACTTTTGCGATGCTATCATTGGTAACCGCTGATAATYTGGTGCAAATGTTCTTTGGTTGGGAAGGTGTMGGCCTTGCCTCATACTTGCTCATTGGTTTCTGGTATAAAAAACCAGCGGCTAATGCGGCGGCCATGAAAGCCTTTATCGTCAACCGTGTCGGTGATTTTGGCTTCCTTCTTGGCATTTTTGGTTTGTTCTGGGCAACTGGCTCCGTTAATTTGGATGCAGTCTTTGCCAGTGCCGATGCTCTTCAAAAACAATCTATTAACTTCGCTGGCATGGAGCTGGATGCAATCAACACGATTTGTATTTTGCTGTTCATGGGCGCCATGGGCAAATCAGCCCAATTTTTACTGCATACTTGGCTACCTGATGCGATGGAAGGCCCAACACCAGTATCTGCACTCATTCATGCTGCGACTATGGTGACGGCCGGAGTCTTTTTGGTCGCTCGCATGTCTCCGCTGTTTGAATATGCACCAACCGCATTGCTTATCGTCACCTATGTAGGCAAGCCCTTTCTTCGGCGCTCTGGTCACAGGACTGGAACGTGGGTTTGAGGCGGCAGGATACCGCCTGATTGTTGCAAGTTCGCGGGAAAGTGAGGCTCGTGAAGCGGAACTTGTGACGCGGATGAACGATTGGCGGGTTGGCGGAGTAATACTTGCTCCGGTCCGATCGCAGCGCGGGTCTGGAACCGAAATGTTGCGCGCTTTAGATATGCAGGCAGTTCTGATAGACCGCGTGTCGGCCGATGATCAATTCGACACCGTCGTTGCCGACAACTATGCCGCATCGTCCTTTGTCGCTGACTACCTTCTCGATGCAGGGCACAAACACATTCTGCTCCACGGTGCCACACGGATTTCCAAGGCTGTCCGAACGCGTGTAGACGGCTTCACAACTCGTGCTCTTGCGCTGCAGCCGGATATTCAGATTGACACTCTGTTTTCTGATGACGGCCTTGAAGCCCAACGTGACTCTCTTAATCAATATTTCGACGCGCTCGAGAGTGATGGTCACCCGACCGCCGTCTTCTCCTTGTCGCAACGCTCCACACTTCTTGTTCTCTCGGAGTTGCGCAGGCGCGCGCTCCGCATCCCAGACGAAGTTGCGTTGATCGGATTCGATGACGTCGATTGGATGCATATCACATGGCCCTCTATCACAGCAGTGGCACAGCCGGTTGCAGCCATGGCTGAGGCAGCAGTTGCCGCTCTACTTGCCCGTATTGAGGGGCAGAATTCGGGCGTCCCGGTCCAGCACCTTGAAGCCTGTACAATGCTTGTCCGTGAATCGGTCGAGCCGAATTTGTCACCGTCACGTCGGGCACATGGCGATGACTAACACTGAACACAAACGTTCAAACCTAGGAGGAAGCATGTCCAATTTTGAAACTACTTTGAAACTCAGTGCCGCAGCTCTTGCCGCAATGCTGACCGTCTCACCTGCTCATGCAGATGGCGAATACGGGATCTTAATGAAAACGCTCGCCAACCCATTTTGGGGTGCCATGGGCGAAGGTGTCGAGGAGGGCGCAAAAGCGGCTGGTGTTGAGTATTTTCTTCAAGCCGTCGAAAGTGATCAGGCTGCAGAAAACCAACTTAATGTCTGTAACACGATGCTTGAGCGCAACCCGGTCGCAATGATCACCGCGTCGATCAACTCGACCAACCTTTTGCCATGCCTCAAAAAAGCACAAAAAAATAACATCAAAGTGGTTGATCTTGACGGCAATCTCGACCCTGCAATTCTCAAGGCCGAAGGCATCGAAATCGCATTCTCGATCGGTTCAGATAACGTGAAAGCCGGTGCTCAAGGTGCAGAATATATGGTCAAGGTTCTTGGTGCCAACGCCTCTGGTCCAGTACTGATTGTCGAGGGCTTGTCCGGCAACATTACTGGCGAGAAACGCACCCGTGGATTTGCGGAACGCTTGGCTGAACTGGCCCCAGGCCTCAAGATTGTTGCATCACTTCCTGGCGACTGGGATCGGGGTAAGGCTGCAAATATTACTAACGATATCCTGACCAGAAACCCTGATCTTGTCGGCATCTTTGCTGCCAATGACGGAATGGCTTTGGGTGCGGTAGAGAGCGTCTTTGCTGCCGGAAAAGGTGGTGACGTTGTGATTATCGGCGTTGACGGTAACTCGGATGCCGTAAAGTCGATCAAACAAGGTCGCCTCACAGCTTCTGTGGCACAATTGCCCTATCTGGTTGGCAAGCAAGCGGTCGAAAACGTCAAGGCTGTCATTGGGGGTGGTAGCGTCGAAGCCAATGTGATCGTGCCGACGCTCGTTCTCACCAAAGAAGTGATGGACGCTGGCACAGAACCTTTGCTTGAGTTTGTCAAGTAAGCAGAAACAAACCTCCCAAGGTGGGGCCCCCGGGCCCTACCGATTTATCAATCGGGACCTTGCAAACATAATGAGACACAGATGACTTCACCCGACCCAAAAGCGATAGAATCCAAACAGAGCCCTTGGGCACGGGTTCAGGCAGCTTCAATCGAACAACTTCACATCAGGCTAGAAAGCCTGATCGTCCTGATCGCGCTGGCAACGTTAATGGCTATTTTGTCACCGTATTTTCTGTCGGTCAGCAATTTCATGAACATTCTGCTGGCAACTTCTACCATTGGTGTTTTGGCTATTGCTGCAACCTATGTGCTTAGTTCAGGTGGACTCGATCTGTCTCTTGGTTCTGTGCTTGGACTTTCTGGTGTGGTCGGCGCAGCTGTTGCGGTCAATTTTGGCCTACCAACGCCCATTGCGGTACTCGCCACAATTGGTGCCGGTGCGGCAGCCGGATTTGTTAGCGGGCTTGTCATCACGCGCGCCTTTGTTCCGGCTTTTATTGTTACGCTGGGCATGCTGGGCATTGCCCGCGGTTTAGCGCTTGTTCTATCTGATGGACGAGTAATCTACGGGTTGCCTCCTGCCATGCTCTATCTTGGCCAAGGAAGGCCCTTCGGCATTCCAATGCCAGTGGTGATCTTCATTACTACGGCGATCATAATGCACATTATTTTAGCGTACACCCGCTACGGTCGCCACACGCTAGCTATCGGCGACAATGAGAACGCTGCACGAACGGCTGGTATTAACATCGAGCGCCATCGTTTGTCTCTATATACTTTGTCAGGCGCACTGGCCGGGTTGGCGGGGTTGCTCTTTGCTACCCGGATCAATTCTGGCGACCCAACGGCTGGCCTCACCTATGAGTTAACGGCGATCACAGCTGCTATTATCGGCGGCACAAACCTATTTGGCGGTCGAGGATCCATCCTAGGCACCATGATCGGCGCACTGATCATGGGTGTTCTGCAGAATGGATTAAACCTTCTTGCGGTGCAAAGTTACTACCAACAAATGGCGATTGGCAGCGTACTCATTCTAGCAGTATTTATTGATCAGTGGCAGGTCAGAAAGGAAAGCCGAGTATGACACTTCTAGATATTAGAGGCATTTCAAAGAGCTTCGGCCCGGTTGATGTACTGCACGGGGTCGATCTGACACTAAATGCGGGCGAAGTTGTGGGACTGGTTGGCGACAATGGTGCCGGCAAGTCCACACTGATGAAAATCGTGACTGGCATGTACACCGCCAATACCGGCGAAATTAAACTTGACGGAGAATCAATTCTTAATTTCTCTCCCGGTGAGCGACGTCAGAAGGGCATTGAGATGATTTACCAAGATCTCGCGCTTGCCCGTCAACAAGACGTTGCCGCAAATATCTTCCTCGGCCGTGAACCCACCCGCTCGATCATGGGCATACGATTCGTAGATGGTTCAGCGATGAAACGGGATGCGCAAGCCATGATCGATAGGCTGGGTGCGCGGTTGCCTGCGATCAACCGACCTGTTGGTTCGTTCTCCGGTGGACAGCAGCAATCGGTCGCTATCGCCCGGGCGCTGACCTTTGACCCAAAGATCGTAATCATGGACGAACCAACTGCTGCTTTGGCTGTGCGCGAGGTCCAGGGTGTGCTTGATTTGATTGAGCAATTGAAGGCCGAAGGCATCGGAGTTATTCTGATTTCACATAGGCTCAATGACGTGCTTTCCGTTACTGATCGGATTGTCGTGTTGCGTCACGGACAGGCAGCAGCGAACCTTATTACATCTCAAACCAACATGATTGAAGTCGTTTCTGCCATCGTCGGCGGGGGTGACATGGATCACGCGGCCGCCCATGAGTTGAGAGGATAAAATTGCAATGGCTAAACTTGGTCTCCACACATTTGCGGCTGCGCCGAAATGGGACGTCACGACAATGCGTGCATTATTACCCAAATTCAATGAACACAAAGTGCGTGTTCTTGAAATCCCGTTGCTCGATCCATCAGAGATAGATGTGGACGAGACCCGAAGATTCCTTGAGGAGACGGGTATTGAGCCAGTTTGCTCATTGGGCCTGCCGCGCGAAATCGATGTGGTGGCCGACCCCGAGGCCGGACTCGCTTTTCTAGAACCCGCTTTTGACGTAACAGAGCGCATCGGCGCCTCTGCTTTGGCAGGGGTTACTTGCGGCAGCATTGGGAAGATATCCGGTGCGCGACGTACTCAAGCTGAGATTGACGGCACCACACGCTTTATTGCGGCGACGGCTAGTCGGGCTAAAGCACATGGGCTGAAACTTGGGATTGAACCGTGTAATCGCTACGAAACTCACATCATGAATACGGGTGCTGACGGTCGCCACTATTGCGAAGCGACAGGTGCAGAAAATGTGTTTATTCATCTGGACACCTATCACATGCACATAGAAGAGCAATCCTATGCTCAGGGCATTCGCGACTGTGGTCAATTCCTTGGATATGTACACCTTTCGGAATCCAATCGTGCTGCGCCAGGTCATGGAACTGTCGATTTTGACGCCGTATTTACTGCTCTGGTCGAAGTCGGGTTTAACGGCATTACTACCCTTGAAAGCATGAACTACGTCCATCCGGCTATTGCCTCGGCGCTAGCAATTTGGCATGCCGTTGAGACCAACCCCGATGATGTTATTGATGTAGGCCTACCAGTTTTACATCGCGCTGCAGAAGCTGCGGGTTTTGTCTTTGACTAATGCATGTAATATTCAGCGAATGAGCAGTCTCGGTAATGCACGAACGGAATGGGTGTGGTGAGCACGCGGGAAGAACTCGTGTCACTTGAGTCCTTGACACATAAATTGCTGGCGCTCAAAATCTCAGGGCGCATGCTCGTTGGCATTGCCGGCCCGCCGGGCGTGGGGAAATCGACATGCGCCAAATCTTTGGAGGCAGGCCTTAATGCCAGCGTTGGCTGCAGTGCTGCAGTCTTTCCAATGGATGGATATCATTACGACGATGCTATTCTTGCAGAACGTGGTTTGCTGGGCCGCAAGGGGGCTGCTAACACATTTGATGTGGCTGGCTTTTGCCACATGCTGAAGCGCCTGAGGAAAAATGGCGAATTTGAGATCGCCGTACCAATTTTTGACCGAAAATTAGAGCTTTCACGCGCTGGTGCACGGATCATACCACAATCGGTGGATATTCTAATTGTTGAAGGAAATTATCTATTGCTAAACCAGCCTCCTTGGTGTGCTGTTATCCAGCATTTGGATGCGACTATCATGCTTTCTGCCTCAGAAACTACGCTACATGAGCGACTTGTTGAACGCTGGAAATCCTATGGAATTCCCGAGGTGGAAATACCAGTTAGGGTGGAAGGAAATGACTTTCCGAACGGGCGGCTTGTTCTTTCCCAAAGTGTCGCAGCAGATTTTATCATTGCGACGTAACCTTCTGGCTTCATTGCTCAATGATATCTGGTATATTAAATCTAGTAGACTGCTAAATCTAGCCATATAATGGCTCGCCAATCAGATGTGCCCAACTGTTCCGAGCCCCTACCTGTAGGTAGCACATTCTTAAACGATCGTGAATCCCAATTTTGGGTGCTGATTTCGCGATAAGATTTTGAGACAAGCAAGTGACTGATAATAAAGGTTCTAAAAAATGGGTACGGAATTGATCATTTTTGCGACATCTGAGATGCTCAAGAGGTGGTTGTTAATTTCAATCCGACTACACCCACAACAACCATTGCCATCCATGAGAGTTGAAGTAACCCAAGGCGCTCACCAAATGCTAAAAAGCCRATAATMGCGGCGGCWACTATTCCAACGCCTGCCCAAATTGAATATACCACYCCRACAGGTAGCTCCTTCATGGCGGGGGCAAGCACCCAGAAGCAAGCTGAATAGCAAAATATTGACAGTGTACCCCAATGCCATTTCTCAAAACCGTTCGACAGTTTTAACAAAAAAGTCCCTGATACTTCTAAGCAGATGGCTAAAGCAAGATATATCCACGCAGTCATAGTAATCTCCTGTTTTGTAAATACATTTACATCAAACATCGCTTCAAGCGCCAGTCGCCAGTCGCCTATTTAAGCACATAGAATTTGTTAAACCAATTTAGAAATGGCTCACTTTGGCGATTTATATGCAAGCGCTGGCGGATCAGGCTATTGGCTGCCTATTCCGGACAATCTGCCCGCACATTCCAATAACATCCGACCACCTTTGATGTGCTGCGTTTGTTTTCTTACTCAGTATTTGTTGCTTTCGTCGATGATTTTGGATTTGGTTTTACGCATTGACTGTCCTTCCAGTTCCATTCGGTTGGTAACAAAGAAAACTGTCTTGTGTTAACGGACGACGTTCGTCATCGATTTATAGGCGATTAGCGTTTTTGCCAAATGGTTGGCAGGCCATTCTTCGGCCGTAAAGAGAACTTCGCTTCCGGCACCGAATGACAAATATGCATATTTGGGATATGTTCACAGCGTAAGAGACATACAATGAGGTTAAACTGACGAAAACTCGCAGAAATGATCGTAATCTGCCCTAAAGAGCGAAGTGGCGGATAACATAATCAGAGACTGTGTTGAAAAATGCGCCAATTACGATTGAAACCACTTAGAGCAATGAGTTTTTCAACCGCATCCTTCGAGTTTGCAACAACTAAGACAGAGGATACGAGTATCAAAGTCTATTGAACGAGTAGCGCACATACAGCAGTTCTTTGCCATCAATACTCCACTCTGTAACAATACTCATGCTGTATGGAATCGACCTATAAGCACGGCGTATGAACCCCGATGTTGGAAATTTTGGCCCATTCTGTTGTATTGAATAGCTACCGTGGACAGATAGAGTTCCATAGGTTGTTTTGTGCGGCGTCTTACTTGATGACTTAAAACCTTGAGCTTCAAGCCATGGGGTAGCGTTCTCTATACCGCCCAATGTCTTTAACAGCCTGAATGTACAGACCTCCGCCTCAAATTCATTGTTTATTTTGTTCCAATTCAGATTTAAAAGGTCGAACTTCTTGCTGGTGTAGTCAGCGCCCTTCAGACAGGAATCGACATCAGGAAAGTCTCGCAGTGCTACTTTTTGGAAAATGCCCAACTCTGGAATATTAATAGGTCGTGCCGAGTTACCAAATTTCCTTTTTTTGTCCGAAACATAAGCTTTCGAAATTCCTTCACGATAGCTAACAAAAAATGGAATTCCACGACTGGGCTCCCTCATGGAAACTTCTACCATCTTGTATCCATACCACACGTAGCCAATGGCAATATAACTTAGGTAAAGCAACAAACCGTAAGCAACGATTCTACCGCTAGAAAACGCGCGCTTCGAAGAAGTGCCGCTTAAATCAATTTTCCAATTGCCTGCGTATTGTCCGACAAAAAACCAGTAGAGGAGGCCGCAAATTAATCCTGCAGGAACACCAGCAATTGACAAGCTTGCTCCAACACCAGCCAATACCCAAACAATGAGATACAACCATTTACTGGATAAGTTTTTCCATTCTAACAAAAGAAAAATGACGAGCAGAGGTAGTGTCCCAAACAAAGTATATCCCGGACCACGAAATAGGATGCCCCACCATATAGCTAAAAAAAGTGGTGTCCTTTGATAACCACTTACGTCAGCAGGAACGCTGATATAAGCAGGCATTACGCCAAAAAACTCAACTAAACCTGCAAAAATCAGAATGCAGAGTAGCGACATAAGAAATATTTTAACGATTCTGAGTAAAATTTTACTCTCCTATTCGAAAACTAGAATGTTGCCTTTAGAAACCATAAGCTCAAATGGCCCTTTACCAACTCAGATTATACAATTTCAAGCAGCCAAAAAAGGGTGAACTAGGTTAGCCCAGCGTTACGAGAAAAAAATACTGATAATTCGGTGCTCTGACACCTAATTTTCCCTCCATTTAAAATTGGAGTTTTGTCCTTTATCCTGAGGCTGAGAGAAGGAGAGAAAACTTGCAGGTGCGCTTCTCGATCGGCTGACGAATCACGCCCATAGCGGAGCAAACTCTGAAAACTTCTTCATCAAGGTGAAAGAGTTTTAAGGAAGCCGGCCACAGCACATACGCACAGAATACCAGATGCTGGATGGTGGATGGTGGATGGTGCTCACTACCGTCCAAGCAGTAGGATAAACAATTCAATCCGCCAGCACATCCGTGGTTACGCCATATATTTGCAGACGGCGGCTATGCAGGGCCGAAACTGAGAGGCGAGCTGGAGAAGATCGGTTGCAGGACAATGGACATTGTCAAACGTTGCGACGTCCATAAATAGACTGATGTTTGATTGAGGCTTAGAGACAAGACACTACCAATTGAATTCAGATAGGCGCCTCTGTGGTGATAGACCACTCCTTTTGGCTTGCCTGTTGTGCCTGACGTGTAATTCAAACAGATCGGTTGCCATTCATCAGTTACATGATCTTGATGGTCTATCGGTATGGGTATTATATCAGAATTGAGAAAGTTCACACAATTGCTTGAATTATCGGTCCGGGTAGTTTCGTTGCCGAGAATAAAAAGCGGTATTTGCGTTTTGTTGGCAGCACTTTCCATAAGTTGGGCATATGTATTTTCAGCAATAATCAGGCAGCTATCGGAATCGTTGAGAATATATGCGATGGCCTCCTCATTCAGACGTGTGTTTATTGTGTTAAGAACGGCG